>NIUT01000142.1 GCA_002254365.1 Nitrospira sp. UW-LDO-01 | reverse complement strand
GCTTGTCGCAGCAGCGTCTTGGCGGTTGCAGTAGAAGTGTTCATGAATAATGCGGGCTAGGAGCGGCATAGATGAATGTGGGTTAGGTTTTCTGAGGATTTTCGAGCGCCTTATTGATTTCGCTGATCAGGCGGCGCTCGATTTCCGTCGTCTCTTCATGACTCACACTCAAGATCCGTCCGCCCTGCGCGACCCGTTCGAACTCTGCTTTCACCCCAAGCTTCGTGACACTATCGGGGAGGGCTTCAAGCGAAACGAGATATTGATTTCGTGAACCTGTCACTTCAAGCGTCGCAGGGTTTGAAATCTTGCGCTCGGTCACATAGACCGCGCGTTGTTCGGTCTTGACGCTGACTTTCAGGTGATAGCCATTGCGCGCCAAGGCGTCTTCCACCACTTTGGCCACCGTCGGCATGGGTCGAGGTAAGGTATCGGACTGGGCACCTTTCTCATCGACTTTCAGGGATTCCGCCATCTGTGCGGCGATCATGCGTTTGGTTTCGGCGAGCTGTAGCTCCATTTGTTCGTTGAGCCGTTTTGCGTCTGCTTTAGTGACTTCCATGCTGCTCTTGGCATCACGGAGTTCTTGATTGAGCAGATCGATCTGTTGCTGCATCACCTTATTCCCGTCTTGCAACGAGCCTAAGAGGGATTCCTGCCTCGTCAGTTGCTTCTTGAGTGCTTCATTCTCCGTGCGGAAGGGATTCTCCCGATTGGTATCTGGGGCACAGCCGAGTGCAATCATGAACCAGACGATGCCAATTGCCAGTGACTGTGGACTGACGAGTGTTTTATCCTGCACGTATACTCCTTCCAAGTGGGTCGTATGATTATCTACGCTTCGGTTCGACTTGTAAATGTGATATCGGAAATTTGATTGTCTGAGTGGTCTCTCGATATGCTCATCAACGATGAAGAAGATGGTTGTCTGTATTATGATGCTATTGCCCTTGCTTTTCGTGGAGTTATCGGGGGCGATGGAAGGAGGGCAGGTCTCAGCTGTTGTCCTGCCGGAGGACTATGATCTGTACGACCGGATTATTGAGGGCAAATTTCTCACCTCGCAGATCCAATTGGTCCTACTGGAACGGATGACGGTCTCACGGTTTATGCCGAACCAGCCCGATTCCATGACGTTGGCATTTTTTCAGCAGCAGGAATTCTTCAATGGAATGGTACCGCAAGATCTGGCCTACGATTTTATCGGTGCCAACCAGATACCAAGTCGACTTGAGGGCCAATTTCAGTTCGGCGTGCGCTATCGATTTGTGTCCGGAGAAAAAAATGAAGACGTGGAGGCACGCCTAGCGGCTCCTGCTGTGAATGATCATAGGATGGCGTTGCAATCTCCCTCGGTGCTCGATCGCCTGGCATTCTCGCGCGTGGGGCGAACACTGAAAAACGATCAGGCGCTCGTGTACGTTGAGAATAGGCGTCGGGATGGAACCGGGGCGGGGTTCCTGGTGTGGTTCCATAGACATGAGCAGGCCTGGGTGCTCTTTGATACGGAAGTGGTCTGGACTATCCGTGGCAAGGAAGATGGAGACGAATCGTAAGAGCCCTGGCTTGCATCGGATACCAGAGCCCTGTAGCATGCGCCTGTCATGGTGTCGTTGATCAGAAAGACGTTTTCAGTCCCACCGCTCGGCTGTAATTGCTCGATTGTCGGTGATCCCGTCACGAAGCAAGCAGTCGTCATCGATCCCGGCGGCGCCCCGGAGCGCATTCTCCAGGAAGTGCAGCAGCTGGGATTCACGGTCAGCCACATCCTGCATACTCACGCCCACTTCGATCACTTTCTGGCGTCCAGCGAGATTAAGCGGGTGACCGGTGCCACGATTTGCCTTCATCAGGACGATCTTCAGCTCTGGGAAAATCTCGAACTGCAATGCCGCATGTTCGGGGCGTCCTATGCGCCGGCCCTCTCACCGGACTACTGGCTCGTCGATGAGGAAAAAGTGATGCTAGGGCAGGTGCCGATTGTTGCGCTCCATACGCCGGGGCACACCCCTGGGTCGATGAGCTTCCATATGCCGAATGATCGGTTGGTACTGGCAGGTGATACCCTTTTTCGTGGCAGCATCGGCCGGACAGACTTATGGGGCGGAAACTTTGAGGCGATCGAAGAGTCTATTCGAGAACGACTCTACACCCTTGATGATGCCACGACGGTGGTTACCGGCCATGGGCCAGAAACCGAGATCGGTCTTGAAAAAGAGTCGAATCAGTTTGTGCGTGTCTAATGACGCGCGTGGGCGCGTCCCTAGGACTTGCAGCTGTTCAAAAAGGTCGTCCTGCTAGGCCGCAGCGAGCGAGGAGGCGAGTCGTACGTTGGGTTGTACGGTGAGCCTCTAAGCGACGTGAGAACAACGCAGGCGGCATTTTTCAACAGCTGCGCTACTCTTTGGCCATTCGTTCTTTCAGCCGCTCAATCCGCTTCTCGGTGGCTTGTTTAATAAATGTCATGTTCTCAGCAAGATGTTGTTGGCCGTTGATTTTCCCCTCTTCCCGGCGTTTCTGCTGATCCAGCCCGAATTGGGCGATGACCGGCCCGTCTTCCTTATTCAGCGCTTTCCAGATCTCAGTACAGCGCGGCTGTTGAGCTGGCGGATACTTGTCGCAAGGGGGATCGGCCGCGGATGTAGCGGAAGGTGTGTTGGCAAGACTAAGAGTAAGAACAACTAGGATCCATTGAAGTTGGTTCATGCCATGCTTCATGCAAAGGACGAGCTCTTGAACGCTGCGAACGGACTCCTAGATCTTCATCGCCTCGTTCACTTCACCAAGCGTTGCCTTGGCCACAACCGCTGCGCGTGTGCTGCCGGCATCGACGATCTCATCGACACGTGATGGCTCCTGCGTGAGTTTGGCACGCTTCTCCCAGATCGGTGTCAGCTGGTCCACCATACGATCCGCCACCAGTTTCTTGCAGTCGATGCAGCCGATCGCGGCGGTGCGGCAGTCTTTGTTGATTTGGTCTTGAGTTCCCTGTGGGGAATAAATCTTATGGAATTCATAGACCGGACAAAGATCGGGGTTGCCGGGATCCGTTCGTCTCACACGAGCCGGATCGGTGACCATGGTCTTGAGCTTCTGCCGAACGACCGGTTCGGTGTCCGAGAGGTTGATCGTATTGTGATAGCTCTTGCTCATTTTGCGGCCGTCGGTGCCGATCACCTTGGGAAACTTCGTCAGATGTTCCTTTGGTTCCGGAAACACGGCGGCCTTGTAGATATCGTTGAAACGTCTTGCAAGTTCTCGCGTCAGCTCAAGGTGAGGGAGTTGATCCTTGCCGACCGGCACAAAATCGGGTTTGTATAACAAAATGTCGGCGGCCTGCAGCACTGGGTAGCCCAGAAAGCCGTAGGTGGTGAGATCTTTCTCCTTGATCTCCTCCTGTTTCTCTTTATAGGTCGGATTTCGTTCAAGCCATGAGACGGGAGTCATCATCGAGAGCAGGAGATGGAGGATCGCGTGTTCAGGAATCCGGGATTGAATGAAAATCGTGGCACGATCCGGATCAATGCCGCCGGCCAGCCAATCGATCAACATGTCACGAACGAATGTTCGGATACGGCTGGTATCCGCATAGTTCGTCGACAGGGCGTGCCAGTCGGCGACGAAGAAGTAACAATCATACTGCTCTTGTAAGGCTTTCCAATTTTCCAGTGCGCCCAGGTAATTGCCGAGGTGCATCAGGCCGCTTGGCTGCATCCCACTCAAGACTCGCTTTCGAACTGCCGTCATTCAGTCACTCCTGGACGTAGGCCAAGCGCGGTGGACAGAATGGTCCCAGACAAGCCCTTGGCAAAGGTTCCTGTGATCGTGTGAAGGATGCCCAGCTCTTTGTCGAACACGATCAATCCGACCAAGATGAGCATCCCGTATGGCTCCAACCTGGCTAACGCCATGGCTGGTTGAGGGGGTAATACGGCCGTCAAGATGCGGCCACCGTCGAGCGGTGGAATGGGAAGCAGATTGAAAAGAGCCAGGAAGACGTTGATCATCACGGAGTAGAGCGCCATGACAGCAATCGGTCGCAGAAACATGGATCCAAAGAGACTGGATGTCGCCTCGGTGTCTCCGGTGTTACGGAGGGACAAGGTTGGTTCGACCGTCAAAATCAAGGCAAGGAGCAAGGCGCTGGCGACGGCCAGTAGTAGATTCATTCCTGGTCCGGCTGCCGCCGTGAGTGCCATGTCGCGCCGAGGCTGCTGCATATTCCCAGGGTTGATCGGGACCGGTTTAGCCCAGCCCAGGAGAAAACTTCCCGGCAGCATCAAGCAGATCAGCGGGAGAATCACGGTACCAAATGGGTCAATGTGAGCCAACGGGTTGATGGTGAGGCGACCTTGCAGTTTTGCGGTCGAGTCACCGCACTTGTCCGCCATCCAACCATGCGCATACTCATGGAGCACCATGGCAAACAGGAGCGGGAGTCCCATGTAGGAGATGGTGTGGAGGATTTGTGACAACGAACTCATACCCCTGCGCTCAGTTCAGTTGCACAAACTTACCTTGTTTTACTTGAAGAAGAAAGAGCGGTCGGTGCAGAGCCCCGTCCGGCCCGAATCCTGCCGGTCCCGTCAGGGTCGGGAGATTGCGTGAGGTCGCGAGGTAGTCGTGCAGGGCATCTCCGGAGGTGGCTCCATGGCGGATTCCATCAATGGCAATCCTTGCGGCATCGTAGCCCTGCATGGTGAAGAGTGAGGGAGAGGATTCAAAGCGTTTCTGGTGTCGTTGGACAAATTCCTGCACGCCGGGATTGGGACTATCGATGAAGAAGGCATCGACGAATGTTGCGCCGTCCACGGCACGATCTGCGGTGCGAGCAAAGTCCTGGGAATTCCATCCGTTGGTCCCGAGAAGGGGAACCTTAATATCGTGGAAGGTCAGTTGTGCTGCGAGAAGGCCGATCTCTTTGGAGCGACTGGGAATGAAGATCGCGTCGAAGCCTGGTGTGTAGAGGACTCGTTTTTCATTTCGGCTCAGGGGTTTACCCGTCGGATTGGTCACCTCGACGGGGACTGCCAACCCATACTTTTTCAGGTCCTCGGCCTTGAGCCGCTGGATTTGGGGAGCAAAATTGGTGTCCCCTTCCTTAAACGCTTCCATAGCGATAATTTCGCCGTCCAGCCGCTGCACCTCCTGCGCGAACAGGCGGGCCAACTCGCGTCCATAGACGGTATCGGGATAGAGAATGCAGAACCGTCGATAGCCCTGTTCGTTGGCCGCGTAGGTTGCGATCCGTTCGGCCTGCATCCCATAGGTCAGGGCTGTACTGAAGAGGTAATTGCCCAACCGCCGGACGTTGGGGAGTGTGGCAGCCGGTGTGATCAACGGGATTCTGGTCTTCTGGGCCATTTCAGCCATGACCGGAAGATTCTTTGACAACATCGGACCGATGACGATGAGCGGGCGATCCTCATGGAGCAGTGTCGAGAGATCATCCAGAAAACCCTGCCGGTCGGCGTCATGGTCTTTGACGATCAACCCAACAGGTGGTGACCCTGGCTGTTCACGAGCCCGTTCCACCGCCAGTTGAATACCTTGGAGGACATCCGTGGCGAACGTGGACAGCGGTCCAGACAGTGGAAGGACCGCGGCAATGAGATATTGATTAGCTTTCAATCTGGTTTTGATGAGATCCAGGGATTCGTGCACTTTCGGGACGGAGGGGTGTGCAGGAAACGCCGCCAGGAAATGCCGAGTTTCTCGTTCCGCCAAGTGGTCTTCACCCCGTCCGATGTAATAGTCGATGAGACGAAGTGAGGCGAGGTCGCCGGGATACGAGCGAGGATAGGCTTCGCGTACGCGCGTCAAGCCACGCTTATCCAGCTTGTCCGAGATGAACTGACGGATTTGTTCTCGTGTTTCGGTCATCTGCCCATCTGAGCTGCCAGCCATCCCCTCCAGCAAGGTGTGGATCGCCCGCACATAATCTTTCTTGTTGGCCAGCACTTCGGCTGTCAACTGCTGTACCTCACGTTTCGTAGTCTCGTCCTGTGTGGTTGTCCGAACTTGAGCCAACAACGGCAGGGCCAAATCGAGATTGCCCATTGCCGCATGAGTTCGGGCCATCAAGAGCTTGCCTCGTTCCAGCAGATCAGATTCAGGAAACTCCAATTGGAGTTGGTTGAGAGAACGAAGGGCTTCCGCATAGTCTTTCATGCCGTAGAGGGCGGCGCCGAGTAGCAAGTAGGTGTCGTCAAGGTGTTCAGGGGGAGGGGTTGTGGTTAAGAATCGACGCAGCATGGTCACCGCCGATTCCGATGCGCCTTTCTCAATCAACTGCTTGGCTTGGTTTAACGCTGGTGGGATGGGAACGATGGGTTTGGAGGACTCAGTTGCCCCAGTGACCTCCGATCGAGTCAGTCCGATGGCCTCACCGAGCGTGAAAGTCCCGCTGATGGTGAGCGCCAACAACAGTCGGACAGCGTTGGGCAATGGGCGATGTGAATAGGCGAGCATTCCATTCGGTCGATGGTAGACCGTAGGCAGACTAGTATCGGAAAGGCGCTGGCCTGTCAAGGAGAACTATATGGGAGTGTCATTGTACGGAACGTGCGAGTTGGCTATAGTTCGGGTACGTGATGTCCACGAGTACCCCATCGACCGCGCTCCTTGACCCTCTGGTTGAACGATATCTCACACAACTGAGAGTTGAAGGAGGGTTGGCCACGAATACGGTCGAGGCGTACCGTCGTGATCTGTTTCGATTGCAGCGACATTTGTGGACGCATCGACTTCGCATGAACGATGTCGTCTCATCCCACGTGATCCGGTCGTTTTTGGCCGCTCTCAAACAGGAATCGCTTGCGACATCGTCGGTTGCTAGGATTCTTTCGGCCACACGAGGGTGGTATCGGTTTCTTGTGCGGGAACGTGTGTTGGAAGGGAGTCCTCTCCGTGAAGTTGCGGTAGCACGCCGGCCTGTTCGTTTGCCCAAGACGTTGACGAGATCTGAGATGACTGCGCTGTTGGAATTGCCCGTGCGGGATCGGATTGAGGATCAACGAGATCGAGTGATGGTGGAATTGTTGTACGCGTCAGGTCTTCGTGTATCGGAACTCGTGGGGTTGACGCTTGCTCAGGTGGATCTACATCTCGGCTGCCTTCGAGTCGTCGGAAAAGGTACCAAGGAGCGCATGGTCCCGATGGGGCAGACTGCGCGTGATCTATTGAGTGAATACCTTGATCACGTTCGTCCGGCGCTTCTGAAGCGCCGCTCCACGCGAGTGTTGTTCGTCAGTCGCCGTGGGCAGGGGTTGACCAGACAAGCCTGTTGGAAGCTGCTTCTGCAGCGGGCACGACGCGCAGGGATTACGAAGTCGATTTCGCCGCACGTGCTTCGACACTCGTTTGCCACGCACTTGCTGGAAGGGGGGGCCGATCTTCGAGCCGTTCAAACGATGTTGGGGCATGCCGATATTGCGACAACCCAGATCTACACGCACGTAGAACGGAGCCGGCTGAAGCGAGTTCATAAACAATTTTTCCCGAGGCAGCTTACGCGGCGAGGGCCGGGTGGAACAAAAGCCTGAGGAGGGAGACTTCCTCTATACGTAGGATGTCATCAAGAGCGGTGAAAGAGGTGCCTGCTGGTTGACAAGGCAGTTTGGACTTGATAGGCTCCGCAGAGGTTGCTAAGGAAATTGGGCGGATAGCTCAGTTGGGAGAGCGCTGCCCTTACAAGGCAGAGGTCACAGGTTCAATCCCTGTTCCGCCTACCAATGTGGAATCGTGGTAAGCAGCGGCAGGGAGGGTGATGTTGTACGGAGGGTTTGTTCCTCAGCTCGGGGCTTGATCGGCGACCAAACTGAGAGCGTCTTGTCATTTGCAATCTTCCGCCATAGCTAGATTTTGCGGGGCCGTCGTTCAGCCTGGTTAGGACGCCAGATTGTCAATCTGGAGGTCGCGGGTTCAAATCCCGTCGGCCCCGCCATTTTTCCCCAGTGTTTGATACAATCCACGTTGCACAGAGCGACTGAAATCTAAGGAGGCACGTCGAGACTCGTATGTTTCAAGCTGGCCCACTGGGAGTCATCATGTCGTTGGGGATCGTCTCCAAGGTGGTCCTCTTGCTACTGTTGGGTTTTTCCATCATTTCCTGGGCGGTTATTTTCTATAAGTGGGCGAGCTTTCGTGCCGCCGACGAGAAAGACCGCCGTTTCATGGCGGTGCTCTTGCGGGCCCGAGACGTGGAAGAAGTCTCGCGGCAGGTGCAACAAACGACCGGAAGCCCCTGCGCAAAAATTTTTCATACGGTCGTCCAGCGGATCGGTTATATCCCTACGGAGATGAAAGAGAACGGCGCGCTCGCCTTTGATCGGCATGTGATGGAGCGAACGGCGGCTCATATCGCTCAGAGTCAAATCGCCAAGTTGGAATCTTTCCTTCCTTTCCTTGCGACAACCGGGAATATCAGTCCGTTCGTTGGGCTGTTGGGAACCGTGATGGGAATCATCGATTCGTTTCGGGAAATCGGTGCCCAGGGCACGGCCAGTATTGCGGCTGTAGCTCCTGGAGTGTCTGAGGCCTTGATTGCCACTGCTGCCGGGTTATTTGCGGCGATTCCTGCGGTCATTGCCTACAATTACTTCCTGACGCGCATCAGGCGTACTGCCTTGCAGATGGATTCTGTTGTGGTGGAACTCCTGGCCCTGATCCCACCTCAGGCCAAGTCCGTTGATCCAGTTGCCGTCGGAGTGAAGGGATGATTTTCGAGACAAGGCAGCGTCGGTTCTTGGCCGAGATCAATGTGATTCCACTGGTCGATGTGGTCTTGGTGTTATTAGTCATCTTCATGGTCACTGCGCCGATGCTGTATCGTGGAATGGACATCAAATTGCCGACGTCCGCCTCGAACACCATCAAACCGGAAATTCGAGCCGTGTTGACGATCGAAAAAGATCAACGGCTGTATCTCGACAAAGATCAAGTCAGCGTGGCTCAGCTCGAGCGAAAGTTGCATCTCCTGAAGCAAGAACATGCGGAAGTCTCCTTGTATTTACGTGCCGATCGTGATGTGCCGTATGGGGTTGTGGTTCAGGTCATGGATGGAGTCAAAAAGGCCGGGATTGAAAAACTCGGCATGGTGACCGATCCCACAACCGGCCCCGAACGGATCACGGAGGCGACGTCTCCTCTACCTAACCAGTAGGATTAAGGTTCACGGTGCAGGCTTGGACATCAGCCGGTATGATATCGGATGATGAGTGGCAGGCGAAGCTGGCTCGCCGCCTGAGCCGTGCCCTGTTCGTCTCCCTCGTGTTGCATCTCGGTATCTTGGCCATCGTGGCGTGGATTCGCTTGCCGCGTCACGGTGAACGACCGCTCGCGTCCGTCGAGATTTCGCTGGCCAGTCTTCCGGCGCCTCAGGTGAAAACGCTTGAGCCTCAAAAGAGCCAGCCGGTTTCGAAAGAGAAAGACGTAGAACGCCCCAAACCGACGCCGCAGAATAAGTCTGTCGACTCGCCGAAACCGATTGAGCGTACCACGACGATTGCGCCACCAAAGGCAGTTCCCGTCCCGAAGCAGGCATCGGTACCGCCTCCGGCTGTTTCTCCCCCGCCGGTTTCTCCTCCCGTCACTCGGGCGAAATCATCGAATGATGTGATGAGCGAGATCATGAAGGGCATCGAGTTACCACCGGATGCCCCGAAACGCGGAGACATCAGTCCTGAGGAGAAGCCGAGGACGACATCGGCGATGAAGCTGCCCGATGTACCGGTCGTGTCGGACACGAAAGATCTCACGGGGAAGCCTGTGGTCCAGAAATCCTCTTCGTCCCTGACGGAAGATCTTGCGAAAGACTTGGATGAAGAGTTCAAGAAGATCAACAAGCTGGAAGTGCCAAAAGCCGCGGCTTCGGTCGATGTTCCGGTAAGGCCTGCGCCTCAGCCGGCTCCCCAAGTTGAGGCAAAAGTACCAAGTGTCAAGGCCATCGATACGACGCTGAAGGTTCCAGGAATGGCTCCTGGGTCGAATGCTTATCTGGCGCTGGTCCGGCAGCGCATCAGTAATAGCTGGAGTGCTCCACCGCTGGACCTGACCAACCAGGTGTATGTGGTCATCGTCCAATTCAGACTGCATCGGGACGGGAAAGTCACGGGTGTCTCCATCGAACAATCGTCCGGGAACGAGTATTATGATTTGGCGGGGAAGCGGGCGGTTCTGAGCGCAAATCCATTGCCGGCCTTCCCGGCCGATATCACCGATTCATACTTTGATGCCCACTTTACCTTCACCGTGGGTGAGCCCCAAGGATAAATTATGACGCTACGAACGCTCGTGATCGCCGGTTTCTGTGCCCTGGTCGGCCTGGTGTGGATCATCGAATCCGGTGCTGCCGACGTATTCCTCGAAGCGGCGAGGCCTGATTTTCAAAAAATTCCATTGGCCATTGCCGGAATTGAGAATCTGGGTGGTACGGAGTCACCGGAGGGTCGCGTGAAGCTCGGCAGCCGTATTGAAGAGGTCCTCAAAACGGATGTGCGTCGCTCCCTGGTGTTTGCTCTCGTCGATGTGAATGGTCTCGGCATGAAGTCCGGCCAGCTGGGCGCTGAGCCGGATCCATCCTTCAAACACGCGGTTGAGAACGGCGTGTCGGTCGTGGTGTGGGGACGAGCCGGTATTAAGAGTGGGAATAAAGATGCCGATGTGAATATGGACGGCTATGTCTATGACGCCGGGAACAACGAGGTAGTCGGTGGGAAACGATACGTGGGCTCAACCTCGGTGGTTCGGCTGATGGCCCATCGATTTGCGGATGAGCTGGTGTTTCGTTATACCGGAGAACCGGGGATCGCTCGGACGAAAATCGCCTATGTGTCTGAGCTGGGCTCGGCGCGGGAATTGTTCCTGATGGACTATGATGGGTACGACCCGCGGCAACTGACGGCCGACGGATTTTTGAACTTGATGCCGCGCTGGTCTCCCGATCGACGATATTTGGTCTTTACGACGTACCGCAATAGGAATACGCAAGATATCGATCTCCTGGAGCTCGCGAGTGGAAAACGCTGGACCCTGGTCTCACAGGGAGGACTGAACATCACGCCGGCACTCTCTCCGGACGGGAATTTTCTTGCGTATTCGTCAAGTTCCGAGGGGAATGCGGAACTCTATCGCATGGACACCCACACGAAAGCGGTGCAACGATTGACGACCAATGCCGGCGGAGATCTTTCCCCTTCCTGGGCACCGTCTGGCCGTGAGTTGGCCTTTACGTCTGATCGAAACGGCGGACCACAAGTGTTCCTGATCAGTTCGGATGGTTCGAATGTTCGCCGATTGACCTTTGAGGGAGATTATAATGCCGCTCCCGCCTGGTCTCCTCGAGGGAATTGGATCGCGTATGTGTGCCGGACTCCACGGAAAGAGTACAAGCTTTGTCTGATCACGCCCGATGGGCAGAAACGTGTGCAGCTGACGACCGGGCCGGGGGTTGATGATTCCCCTTCGTGGTCCCCTGACGGACGTCACATTGTATTTAGTTCCACTGCAGACGGGAAGAGTCATATCTATATGATTAATACGGATGGGAAAGACTTGGAACGGATCACGTTCACGGGGACTCACAATAGCGCACCGAGCTGGTCTCCTGCCTCGTGATTTTTATGCAAGGCATTGACGAGAATCGTCCTCCGCTGTATGAAAAGAAAGAACACCTGATGAGAAGGGAATCGACTCGATGAAAACATTAGCAGTCACCCCCCTACCAGTGATTCTTGGTGTGCTCCTGCTGTTGAGTCCGGCTTGCTCGAAGAAAGCCGTCCAGTCGGGGGGCGATACCCGTGCGTTACAGGAAGAGATGGCACGAGGAGGGGCAAAAGGTGGGACAAGTTCGAGCTTTCCCGATACCTCGTTTTCCGGGAAAGATGATGCGAATGGTCTGCGGGGAATAGATCGAAGCCCATTAGAAGAACGGCTCGGTAACGGTGGTCACAACGGAAGTGGAACGGTGAACCCGAATACTACGCTGATGGCCAAGTCCGATCCTGGGGCTGCGACGCGTCAGCTCGCTGAAATACGTGCGGAGCAGACGGCATCCGCTGCGGCAGGTTTGCGGGATGTCTTTTTTGCCTATGATAGTTTTTCCATTACAGACGAAGGGCGCCACGCGCTCAGCAACGATGCGGAGTGGATCAAATCAAACGCACAGGTTCAGCTGAAGATCGAAGGCCATTGTGACGAGCGCGGGACGTCCGCGTATAACCTGGTGTTGGGCGAGAAGCGGGCCAAAGCTGTTCGAAACTACCTCGTCGAGCTGGGGGTGGTTCCCCAGCACCTCTCGGTCGTCTCCTATGGAAAAGAACGGCCGTTTTGCACGGAACATGGGGAACAGTGCTACTCGATGAATCGTCGAGGGCATCTTGTCGTGAAAGTAGGGAAATAGTGCGTGTCGGAAACGCGGTCGGCATGATCGCTTCCTTGTCGTAATCGGTCCACTGGAGTGCAAGGCATGAAGTCTCAACTGCGAACCACGCATGGCGTGCTACTCGGTTTGGCGGTGGGCGGGCTTTTCTTGCCGGGGTGTGTCGCACAGCAGTCCGATTTGAAAAAAACCGAAAAAGATTTCAAGCAGACGAGTGCCAAGCAGACCCAAGAAATTACGACACTGCGCGAATATGAGATCCCCCAGTTGCGTGGAGAACTGGAGAAGGCGCTGCATCTGACCAAAGACCTTCAGGCCAGGCAGGAAGATCTTAAATTCCGGTCGGCGCAGGCCGAGCAGCAGACCAAGAAACTCGAACAGTTGGCTGCGAAGCTGGAAACCGACGGCAGCACGCGATACTTGTGGATGCAGAAGAGCTTTGAGACGCAAGATGCGAAGGTCTCGGCAAGGCTGGACGATCTGGCTAAGGCGATGGAAGCGCTCAAAAAAGAAGTCATCGACGTGGTGCAACGCACGAATGAGGGGTTGGCCAAACGCGTCGATGCCAAGCTGGATGGGCACCAAAAAGAGTTGACCGATCATCAAAATAGGATGGAGCAGGTTTCTCAGAAGTTTACGCAGTTTAATCAGGCGTTGACAGGGTTTCGGGAAGCCCTCACCGGCTTGAACGATCGGGTGGGTGAAGGGGAACATGTCTCGAAGAATCTTGCCGCCAAGCTCGAAGTGGATTCAAAAACCACGGCGACACATGCAGAGGACGTGAATCGGAGTATGGTCTCCATCACGAAGGCACTTGAAACCGTCGGAAAAAAAGTTACGGCGCGCCTCGATGAGCAAGACAGTCGCATTGACGCCCTGATAAAGACCGTTGAGCAGGTGTCACATAAGCCTGTGTCATTGCAGCAGGCGACGAAGTCCTCCCAGCATTCGTCGGTGGGGCCGAATGAGACGATGCTGGAAGGAGGGGATGCATCAAAAGTGTTTGGGGGGCAGGACACGTCAGGCGGTACGACGACGATCACTCCTCCTCAAGAATCGCCTAAGTCGGATCCTGCTCAGGTGACTGCCGATCCCCCAGATCGGGTTCGCTATGAACGGTTATTGGCTTTGTTTCGAGAGGGGGATTTGGAAGGAGCCAAGCAGGGATTCGCCTCATTTCTGGACGAGTTTCCCAATTCGAACCTTGCGCCGAACGCTCGATTTTGGCTTGGGGAGTCCTACTTTGGCGAGAAAGATTTTCAGAAAGCGATTGATGCGTACGATAAGGTAGAGGTCGACTATCCGGGCAGTGCGAAGGTGCCGTCGGCCATTCTGAAGAAAGGGTACGCGTATTTGGCCATGAAGGATAAGAAACGAGCTTCATCGGCCTTCAAACAGGTTGTCACGCTCTATCCCAAGAGTGTCGAGGCAGGGAAAGCATCCGATAAGTTGGTTCAAATCAAGGAGGGGCGGTAAAGCATGCGAGCCCGTACCGTCAGGTCCACAGCGATCATAGCGGGATGGTTGGGATGGGGGATGGTCCTTGCCGGATGTGCGAAGCACGCGGACTTCATGCAGACCCGCGACCAGCTCTCGACGATCTCCAAAACGCAGGATCAAGACCATCAACGGGTCGATGCCGTGGTCCGTCGCTTGGAAGCGATCGAGCGAAGCAAGGAGAGCAAGGATCCAGACGTGACCAAGTCTCGCTTTGATGATGTGACGGCCCGTGTTCAAAAGCTGGAAAGTCGGCTTGCGAAGTTGGAGGAGACGGTGAGCCAGGTGTCGGCCAGGTCGGACGCCTCACCTGAACCGCGTGCGGCGAAGATGGTGAAGTCGACACCCCCGACGGAGGCCGTGGTGACGGCATCGGGCATCACGCCGACCTCGGCGTTTAATTTGGCCTATAATGATTATCTGAGCGGTAAATATGAGCTCTCCATCGCCGGATTCCAACGATTCATCAAGGACTTTCCCGGCACGTCGCTGACTCCCAATGCCCAATACTGGTTGGGCGAGTCCTATTACAATTTGAAAGAGTATGGTCGAGCCATCCAGACCTTTGATTATCTTGTCGCAGAGTATCCTGGGAATGAGAAAATGCCGGCCGCGCTCTATAAGCTTGGGTTAGCCACAGCCGAGACCGGTGATCTTGCCAAATCGAGGAAGAATCTGAAACGGGTGCTTGAGGAGTTTCCATCGTCGGATGAGTCCAAGTTGGCCAAGCATAAATTGGCCGAGCTCCGATGAGCGTCTCTGCCGTTCGACGTCCTGCCTTGTTCCCATTCCCATCCTGCGTGAGGAGCCTGGTGCCGTGCTGAAGACAGACGGCAGCTCGAAGATCCGCCTATTGCCGGAAGACGTGATTGGTCGTATTGCAGCCGGGGAAGTCGTTGAGCGCCCTGCTGCAGTCGTGAAAGAACTGCTTGAAAACAGCATTGATGCGGGGAGTCGTTCCATCGCGATCGACGTGAAGGATGGAGGCCTCTCCTTGATTCGGGTGACTGATGATGGGGAGGGGATGAGTCGTCAGGATGCGATCAGTGCGTTTCAGCGCCATGCCACGAGCAAACTCCGGTCTGATGCCGATCTATGGTCCATCCGCACGATGGGGTTTCGGGGGGAAGCGTTGCCGAGCATTGCCGCCGTGGCACATGTTCGGTTGCTGACCGCGACACGTTCCGACGAGGTGGGGACGAAGTTGGAAGTTGCAGGGGGACTCGTTGGAAAGGTGACCGACGCCCCTCCGGTCGTTGGGGCCAGAATCGAGGTCATGGGGCTGTTCGAGCATCAGCCGGCCAGGAAAAAATTTTTAAAGTCGGCCCCGACAGAGTGCACACACATCATTCGAGTGGTGCAACAGGCGGCGCTGGCTTGGCCGGCTATCCAATTTCGTTTCAGCCAGAATGGCCAGGAATTGTTGAACTACCCAACCGTGCGATCAGAAAAGGAGCGGATCGCACAAGTGTACCCACGTGCCTTTCTCGATCACGGTTTTCCTATCCAGAGTGAGCAAGCCGGTGCCAGCCTCACGGGCTATATTATTGATGCGAGCCATGCGAAGGCCTCACGGATCCCACAAGAATTGTTTGTGAATCGTCGACCCGTTCGGAGCCTGACGGTGTCCCACGCTGTGGGAGAAGGCTATGGGTCATTTCTTTCCCGGGGTTGCCATCCACGGTTCGTGTTGTTCCTCGATGTCGATCCAGAACGAGTAGATGTCAACGTCCATCCGACGAAGCGAGAAGTGCGTTTTTCGGACAATGAGTTTATTCATCAACTTGTTCGACGAGCGGTCCGCCAGCGATTGAGCGGCGTAGGCAGCGCACAGGGCCTTGGTGACATGGAGAGAGGAGACCAGGCCACCGCGCATATCCCGGTCTCCTGGCCTGGTCCTTTTGCTACGACCGCGTCTCGTCCAACGGAGACGACAACCTTGTCACCATCAAATTTGGACGAACAGCTGGCATTTGCGAATGAAGCGGCGGAGCCATATGTCCGAGTGCCTGCCGGAGAAGTGGTTGCATTGGGACAGATCAATCGGACATTCCTCGTCGCGCAAGTGGGTGGAGACCTCATGGTGGTCGATCAACATACAGCCCATGAGCGGGTGCTGTTTGAACGGCTGTATCGGGCATGGACGGTCAGCAGTCTTCAGGCGCAACCGTTGCTTCTGCCCGATCCTCTGGATTTACCGCCGGATCATGTGGCCTTGATCTTGCGCCATCAGGAGGACCTCGGGAAGTTGGGCTTAGAGATCGAGCCGTTCGGTGCCACAACGGTCTTACTCCGATCGACGCCGGTGGGACTGGGTCCAGTCGATCCAAAAGCGTTTTTGGAGGACCTTCTTGAGGACTTGAATCAATGGGAGCGAGTGCCTGTGCTTGAGGCACGAGTACGATCGGTGCTGGCGTCCTTGGCCTGCCACGGTGCTGTCCGGGCTGGTCGCTCGATGAAGTTGGAAGAAATCAAGGTGCTGGTCGAAGAGTGGCGGTCTGAGGGAGAGATCACCACCTGTCCTCATGGAAGACGAACATCTTTTCGACTCAGCACCGATGATCTCGAGAAAATGTTCGGGCGAGCCGGGTGGTAGGTCATGCGCGGTGAAGGAGAGGCTCAGCTCCGATCGATCTTGTGGCGCTCCGGTGATCGCGTCTGGTCGGCAGTGACATGACCATGCGGGTGGACATTGCACGTCGACATCGGCCGCTGGTCGTCCTGCTGGGGCCAACTGCCGTTGGTAAAAGTCGAGTCGCGATACACGTCGCCAAGCATTTTGACACTGAGATCCTGACGGCGGATTCGCGCCAAGTGTATCGCGGAATGGATATCGGAACGGACAAGCCGACTGCCGAGGAGCGGCAGACTGTGTCGCACCGGCTTCTCGATCTGGTCAATCCAGATGAAACGTTCAACACCGGCTGGTATCGACGTATCGCACTGGAGCACATTGAACGATTATATGCAGCCGGGCGGTTGCCTTTCGTCGTTGGAGGGACTGGCCTCTACATCAGGACGCTGGTTAGAGGGCTATGCCCTGCACCACAGGCCGATCCCACGGTGAGGGCAGAACTCAAGAAGTTGAGAGAGCAGGGGGGGCGAAACGGTTTGTTTGCGGAATTGATGCGTGTCGATCCTGCAGCAGCAACCAAATTACATCCGAACGATGAGTCGAAGGTGATGCGGGCACTGGAGGTGTACCGGCTGTCGGGGCGCTTGATGTCCGAGATGCAGGCTGAACACCGGTTTCAAGAGGCACCATTTTCGTCGCTATTGATCGGACTTCATCGGACCACAGACGTGCTCTATCGACGGATCGATGAACGCATCGATTGGCAGCTGGCTCATGGAATGGTAGAAGAGACGCGGTCTCTGCTTGATCGTGGATACAGTCGTGAGCTTGGGGCGATGAAAGGTCTTGGATATCGGCACATCGCCACCTGCTTAGCGAAGGAATATGATGAGACTGAAATGGTGCGCCAGTTCAAGCGCGACACGAGGCGCTTTGCGAAACGGCAGATGACTTGGTTTCGAAAGGAGCCGGGTGTCGAGTGGTTCTCTATTGGCGAGGGCGAGCCGCTTGAGCAGGTGGGAAGCCGAGTCATCACACGCATCGAAGAATTTCTGAAAGGTCATGAGTCGCAACAACAGCCTGCAATGGTGCGGGCGTAGTGAGAATAGGATGTGGTATGCCAAGAAAACAGCGTGATGAGCGGGTGACAGTCGGAGTGATCGGAGGAAGCGGACTCTATGAGATCGAAGGGCTGACAGGCGCGCGTTCGATCCGAGTCCGTACGCCCTTCGGGGCTCCATCCGATGTGATCAGGGTGGGTATGCTCGAAGGGATTCGGGTCGCGTTCCTGTCTCGCCATGGACAAGGGCACCTCTTGAATCCAAGTGAAATAAATTATCGCGCCAACATTTTTGCGCTCAAGTCCCTCGGTGTGTCGCACGTCATTTCGGTCAGTGCCGTCGGCAGCATGAAAGAATCGATTCATCCGGGCGACGTCGTGGTGCCTGACCAGTTCATCGATCTCACCAAGCGCCGCGTCTCGACATTTTTTGAACAGGGGCTTGTGGCCCATGTTGCGTTCGGTGAACCGATTTGTCCGGAGCTGGCCCACGCGTTACGCTCCGCCGGGGAGCGAGTCGGAGCCACGCTGCATGCTCGTGGTACCTACGTGTGCATGGAAGGGCCACAGTTTTCGACCAAGGCGGAATCACGGCTCTACCGGCAATGGGGTGTCGATGTGATCGGGATGACCAATATGCCGGAAGCTAAACTGGCTCGCGAGGCGGAGTTGTGTTATGCGACCTTGGCGTTGGTCACCGACTATGATTGTTGGCACGAGACGGAAGAGGCCGTGACCGTGGAGGCTGTGCTGGACACTCTCCACCGCAATGTCACGTTGGCGAAACAGATTCTCCGTACGGTGATGCCGTCGTTCGCCAAACCGATTGAGTGTGCCTGCCATCGGGCATTAGACCATGCGATTTTGACTGCACCGAAACGAATACCGGCTGCTGTGCGGAAGAAGCTTTCGGTGCTTATCGACCGTGCCCTGACACCACAGAAAGGAGCTCGTTAGGCAATGGGGAAATTGTTAGTGGTTGGATCAGTTGCGCTTGATACGGTGAAAACTCCGTTCGGGGAGGGAACGGAGATTCTTGGAGGGTCAGCGACATACTTTTCGACGGCGGCAAGTTTCTTCACCTCGGTGGCGCTCATTGCGGTGGTTGGGGAAGACTTCCCCCAACAGCACGTTGCGTTTCTGAAGAGCCGTGGAATTGATCTGACGGGATTGGAGCGTCGACCGGGAGCGACCTTCCGTTGGAAGGGGGAATACACGCATCAATTGAACGAGGCGCACACGCTGGATACGCAGCTCAACGTGTTCGAGACGTTTCGCCCGCAGATTCCCGAAGCCTATCGCGCGCCGGATGTTCTGTTCCTTGGCAATATCCACCCTGAACTTCAGCTCGATGTGCTGCAAAAGGTCACGCGCCCAGCGCTCGTTGCGTGCGACACGATGAATTTTTGGATCAACGGCCAGCGAGAGGCCTTATGGAAAGTGCTGGAGAAGGTCGATGTCCTGATCATCAATGACGGCGAAGCGCGTGCCTTAGGCCAAGACTCCAATCTCGTGAAAGTCGCAAAGTTGGTGCTGTCACGAGGGCCCAAGCATCTCATCGTGAAACGCGGAGAATACGGCGTGCTCATGTTCAACGAGAAGCACGTCTTCGGGGCACCGGCCTTTCCGCTCGAAGATGTGCGCGATCCGACCGGTGCCGGCGATACCTTTGCCGGCGGGTTTTTGGGCTATCTCGCCGCTACCGGAAACTATTCCCCTGAGGCGATGAAGCAGGCCATCATCTTTGGAAGCGTGATGGCCTCATTTACAGTAGAAGCCTTTAGTCTTGACCGATTGCGAATCCTGGATTACAAAGAGATTCAGGCACGGTTCGCTGAGTTTAAGCGACTCACGCATTTTGAGGACGTATGACGATCTGTAACAGACACCGACCTGATCGACGTCGAGCCTACCGTGCATTGATCTGGGTGGGACTCATCGGTGTCGTGGCCGGCTGTGCGACCGAGAAAGAGGTGCTCCAAAAATCACAGGGACATTACCAAGAAGGAGTGGCCAGCCTCCCTGGTGATCGACAGAAGGCTTTCGTGTCGTTCCAGAAAGCGGTTCAATTGAACCCGGACAACAAAGAAGCGCGGTATGCATTAGGCCATGTCTACGCGCTGCAGGGTAAACTCCTCTATGCTGAAGAGCAGTTTCGGGCGGCGCTGAAGATCGATGAGGGGTACTCCGAAGCGCATACGTATCTTGGGCAAGTTTTAGCCAATCAGGATCGATGGGCCGAGGCGGTGCAATCCTATCGGTCGGCGTTGGCGAATCCTTTGTATCTGACACCGGATTTGGCTCGCTTCCATCTCGGTCGTGCCTTGGCGCACCAAGGTGATCTCCAGGGAGCGATGGAGGCGTTTGAAGATGCGGCCTCCGCCAGTCCGCCGACGGTTCCGCCGGCGATGACGCATCTCGAGCTTGGTCGTGTGTACTATCAGCTGGGGTATGCGACGCGTGCGCGCGAAGTACTGAAGAAGGTGGCGACATTGGATAAAGGGGGCGAGTGGGCGACAGCGGCGTCAGAACTCTTGACGCGATTGAAGTAGGAGACCTATGGAGTCGGTCGGCGAATTCTTTCGGCAGGTCCGCGAAACCAAGGGATTGACCATCGATGAGGTGGCGTCGAAAACCCGTATTCGCACGGATTTCGTCAAGGCGCTCGAAGACGGTAATTTTGCCAAACTGCCTGATCAGGTATTCGCACGGGGGTTTGTGCGGTCGTATGCGAGATCCCTCGGATTGGACGAGGAGGACGCCATTCATCGGTTTATTCAATCGGCCGGTTCTTTTTACGAGAAACAGGATGAGCGGGAACGACTCAAGGTTCGCCAGATTGAGGAAGACCGCAAGCGTCAGGCCAATCGGAAGGCAGTGGCGATCGCCATCGGTATTGCCGTCCTGACGCTGGTCTTCTTGTTGAGTCGTGAGCAATCCACGGTCTTCCGGCGCGGTGCGCCAGAGCAGGTCTCGTCGACCAAACGGACCACTCAACCAAATAAAGACGTGGCGGAATCGGTGACCCGTGAGCCTGAGCGTACGGTCGACGTGGCAAAGTCGGTTGAATCACCGGCCGGAGCCATCCACAAAGCGACCGCAGAGGCTCCGCGTCGCCAGGAACCAGCCGTACCTGAGGTCGTTGCATCACGCGTTGAATCCGACGCGACAGCTGTAGGAGCGCCGGGTTCCGCTGGCAGTGATGGCCCTCTGGCTGGAATTGGCTTGAATGCCATTGAGAATCGTGGCGACGGACAGTTGAATTTGGATCTGGAAGCAACCGAGCTGAGCTGGGTTGTCGTCCAGATTGATAATGGGAGTCCGCAGGAGTCCTTGCTTCGGCCAGGTGAAAAGGGCCATTGGACGGGGCAGGACCAATTTATTCTCACCCTCGGAAATGCCGGTGGTGTAAAGGCTGAGTTGAACGGTAAACCTCAAAAACCATTCGGCCCCAGTGGTAAAGTCGCCCGCGATATTGTGTTGAAGCGGTAGACAGCCTACCGATTGCAGTTCTCTTCCCTGTCGTTGTGCACCTTCTGATCCGACCTTTCTATGATCCGGTTGTGTGCCCTTTCGTCGGGCTGGAGCACGGCTTTCGTACGGGAACCCAAGAGGCAGGTGTCCCGTCCGCGCGGACAGTGAAGGTTTCAGTGGTGACAGGCTGCCTCATTTCCTGACGAATCCCGCCTCAGCGTCTCATCGTGAGCTGATTTCTGCTCGCTTCTGACCAATTGTCTTCGACTTCGACCTCTTCTTTACGCTCACCCCCCTCGTTTTGCGCAGACGAGTCGGCGATCTCCATGGACAGCACCTGCTCAACACGTTGCCCCCCGCCGTCGCTCTCGTCAGCCTG
>NIUT01000141.1 GCA_002254365.1 Nitrospira sp. UW-LDO-01 | reverse complement strand
TTCGATGTAGGCCGGCATTCGCCCCTTCATGAAATCGACAATCACCTGGCCAGTGGGCGTCGGTTTGACGTCGCCCTCTCCGACTGGAGCGCTGGGATTGACGATGACCACCGGCAAGCCTTCCTTGGCGAGCTTGTGCACCTCTTGTTCAGCCAAGTATTTCGAACGCTTATAGTGACCGGCCATCTGTTCGAGAGAGACCGGTGTCTCTTCTGTTCCGAGCCCCCCACCAGGTGGTAAGCCGATGGCCCCGATGGTGCTGCAATAGACTGTCCGTTCCACGCCAACCTCGAGTGCAGTCTCCAGTAGATTTCTGGTGCCGACCACGTTGACGTCGTAAAAGATGGAGGGGTCTTTGGCCCAGAGGGCGTAGTGTGCCGCGACGTGGTAGAGGTGGCGGCAGTTGCTGAGCGCGACGCGAAGTGATGCGGGGTCGCGCAAATCCCCTGCGGCTCGTTCTACCGGAAGACCCTGTAGGTTTGTGAGGTCGGCTTCAGGTCGCGCCAAGACACGAACCTCGACACCGGCTCGTACAAGGGCCCGGGCAACCGCAGCTCCAACAAACCCGGTTGCGCCTGTGACGAGAGCTTTCATTGAGGAGAGCGAACGGCAGGTGGCGCATAGCGGATGGCAATAAATCCTAATCCTATGTTTGCGCCATAAGCCATATGCTATGAGCTCTTAGTTTTTGCGAGCCGTGATATATCGCGCGATCTCGCGCAGCGGGTCGGCAGAGGGGCCGAAGGACGATAAGCGGGTGATCGCACGAGCGACACAGTCGTCGGCCAG
Organism: Nitrospira sp. UW-LDO-01; assembly: GCA_002254365.1. Taxonomy (GTDB): domain Bacteria; phylum Nitrospirota; class Nitrospiria; order Nitrospirales; family Nitrospiraceae; genus Nitrospira_D. The sequence goes on along the minus strand of NIUT01000141.1, from coordinate 16,085 downwards.
CTTCTTTGCTCCGTCCACTCCGTAGAATGTGGGATAGGTTTTCTTCCCACGTTCCGCATCGGTATTAGGATTCTTCCCCAACTCTTCACGAGTGCCGGTGACGTTCAGCACGTCATCCGCGATTTGAAATGCCAGGCCGATGTCTTCGGCATAGCCGGTCATGTCATCGAGCTGGCGGTCGTTTGCCCCGGCGGCAATGGCGCCCATGCGGACCGCAGCGCGCATCAGCATGCCGGTTTTATGCTTGTGAATATTCTGAAGGGTCGGGAGGTCGATGTCTTTATTCTCAGCCTGGATGTCGAACACTTGGCCACCTACCATGCCCATATTGCCGGACCCAAAGGCCAATTCCTGAATGATACGGACTTGCCGCAAGGGATCGCAGCCTTTCATAAGATCCGGTCGGCTGACCAAGTCGAAGGCCATCGTCAGGAGCGCGTCGCCGGCGAGGATGGCCATGGCTTCGCCATAGACTTTATGGTTCGTCGGTTTTCCACGACGAAAATCGTCGTTGTCCATTGCGGGCAGGTCATCGTGGATCAGCGAGTAGGTGTGGATGAGCTCCAATGAACAGGCAACGGCCATCAGGCCGGGAGGTGTCTGGTCCAGGGCCTGCGCCGCCGCGATCGTCAAAATCGGTCGGACTCGTTTCCCGCCGGCCATCAGGCTGTAGCGCAGACTCTCATGCAGCGTCGTCGGCGGGGTGACGGACGGAGGCGCGATGAAGTCCAGAAATCGATCAACGTCGATCCGCTTTTGTTCAAGGTAGTCGGCGATGTTCATGATGTTCGTCTTTCCCGCTGATCGGCCAATTCGCGCGGAGAGTAACAAACAAGGAAGGATGAGTCAAACAGGAGCGATGGGCAATTATCCATCGTGCTCGGTGAGTCTTGACGGAGAGTCTCGATCGATGGAAAATGCGCCCTCTCTCATCAATTATGTCCGTTCAATATGAAGGTGATGGAAGAAAATAATAAATCTCCAAATCCGGCTAAATATCATTGGTCTGGCGGGGGAATGGTAGAAGTGCCTACAAACAGGTGATTCGTTCCGGGTTGGTCTTCGATATCGAAGCGTCTGCATTGTGTTAGACAGTCGCTGGACTTCATGGAGTGCCTGGAGCACAACGACGAATATCTAGAGCGAACAAACGGGAGGAACCCATGATGCTGAAAATTCGCGTGGACATGTTTGGAGGAGTAGCCGCAATGGGCTTGCTCGCCTGGGTTCTCATAGCCTCTCCTCAGGTAGCGGCGGGTAAAGATGGACGAGGTGGTTCTCATGGTGACGTCAGATATGAATTATGGGCGAGTGACCAGTCCAATACCGTGGTAGGCAAAGGTGCACTCGGTATTGACGGCAGTCTCCTGTGGATTTGGGATAATAAGACAATTGAGAAACAGGTAGACGGTGGCCGCTCTGCCGCACCGATGCCTTGCGCTGGCACTGCTGCACCGTGCGACACTAATTTGGTGTTTCCTGCCGGGCTGTCTGAATACAACGAGTTCAACGCTTTCACCGGAAATATGCGCCCGCCGGCAGGTCGTCTCCATTCTGCCTTCATTGATCCACAACAGAAATATGCGCTCCTGAGTTTCTTTGCGCCAGGCGGTGGGATGGTCGGGGTGATGGATGCGGAGACAAAAGAAGCCGTCGCGTTGTTTCGCGCGACTCAGACTGGCACTGGACGGACGAACCACATGAGTTTCTGGCGGTACGACGGATTAGCGATTTTGGTTTGTAACCTGGATGGGCGGATCGTGGAACGAATTGACGTCACCCGGGATGCCACCGGTCGTATTACAGCCCTGAGCTATAACATGAGGGCCGGTATGGGAGTCGGTAAAGGCCAGACTGTTGTGGAACCACCACGGGTTTATCTCGGTAGTAATGCGGTGGGGCACCCACTGATCGGTAGCATCGAAGGCGGAACCTCGGATTTCAGTGATTTGACGCCAAATGGATTCTGTAAAGAGAATGGATGCACCGGTGGTTCCAATGGATCCTCCGGAGGGCGTCCTAATAATGCAATTCTCTGTCCCATTCCAGCTAATAACAATGCCTTGGTGTACGTGACATTGGCTGGTGGAGGCTTGCTCGTGATCGATTCCAGTGCTACCCCGATGGCGATCGTTGCTGAATATGGCAACGAAGTGATCAATGGTGCCGGGTGTGCCGGCACCCAGGCCAACGGACTCATTCATCTGGACGGAGGCGTTTCGGCCGGTACGGCGGGACTTACTCAATCTACGTATGCGGTGTATGTGCTTCCTCATGCAGCCTTTCCCTTTGCGCCTGAACATAATTCCGAGAACCAGCCCCTACCCGTCGTTGTGATTAAAGATCCGACAAACACGCTGACAAATGGAAATCATGATCATAGCGGTGAGGCCTCTAATGACACAGGGCAAATCCCTGGCACGACCACGCGTCGTGATGCCCATGGCGTAGTTGCTACAGTGGATGAAAAGTACGTGCACACGGGAGATCGGATTCAGAATAAAGTCCAAGTGGTCAAAACAAGGGGACAGTCGAAACCGGTGGCGACCTATGATCTTACGTCTGAAAACGGTGAAGGGCGAGGTATTGGCCCCTGTTTGGCGGCCAGCGTAACGGATGATCCCTCCATGCCAGTGAATGATCCGGCGCCCGATCTGATTTCACGAAGCCCGAATGGGGACTATTTGTTTGTTGCCTTGCGTGGACCTGCACCTGTGACGGCTAACCATGCTGCACAAGGTAGTTGCCCCGGTGTTGGAGTCATCAAGCTTGAGAAGGGGGGTAAATCCGGTCGGTTGTATGGTGTGATCCGCACGACCAACACAGTTGATACCGCTCCCGGTTCACCTCCGGGCGGACATGCCTATACCGGCAGAGAGCGGTCGGATGTACATTTCGTGGATATTCGGATCGTTGGTGAATCGACAGACTGACGCGTACACCCAGCCGGACATCACCAGATTGTCGGATATGAGTCACTGGTGAGGGGGTGAGGCAGGGGCTTGCTTGTTTTTCACGTGATTGCCCCGCTATACTGCCGCCCTATGAGTATTCGAAAAGCTGGTGGTGAGTGGGAGCCGATGACGCTTCCGGTTTTGCCACGTATTTGTCGGGTGTGCCAGGAAGATCTTTATCGGGACAAAACCATGCTTCGCGGAGGCTGGTCCCGATGTACGGTCTGTGACGAATTTGTCCATTACAGTTGTCTTGCCAGTGGGAAAGTCTCTTTTTTGAAAGCCAGACCGCGGGTGTGCAAGGCCTGCCGTGCCGTGCGGGCGGGAGATCTTGTTCCTTCGCCGAACAACGATGGGTCCCCCGCGGCAGTCATGCCCTGAGTTCTGATTCTCTTCTGCTCCTGTCCGATTTCCACAAGGGGTCAGCTGAACATTGGTGGGGGGCTTATGGCCGACTCACCGTTGACTGAGGCGATCATGACGCAGGTGATTCGCAGTGGGGCGTTTCTCCAGCAATGCTGGTCGGTTCATCCTCTCTGTGTGACGGTCAAGCGAATGACGGAAGAGAACGCGGTGGTTCTCCTGTGCAGTTCCTGCAAGTCGGCCCATTATCTGAATATTGCAACTGTCACAGCGATCGCCTCGTCAGCCCAGCAGGCGGCTGTAGAAGTGGCTTCCCGAGACGAACCGCCTGGGGAAGACTATCTCAAGGCCTGCGTCTCTGCCCATGCTGCCTCGCTCACGCTTCGAGAGATGGATGTGTTTCAGGATCTGGTGCGGCTCCGTTGTGCCGACTGCCGGCGTCTGTACGACGTGACGGTCTCGGCATTTGAGACACGCCAAAAATAGAGGGGAGTTGTCAGCTAATAGCCAGAATAGGCGAGTTCCTTCCCCTGTAATGCCATGCTCCAGTCACTTGCGTTTACCGATGATGAGACGACATTGCTGGCCGATACGCAGTTGTTTCGAAAAAAGGCTGCCGTCACGGCGAAGATTCGACGCATGCTGGAAGGGACACTCCAAGCACTACAAGCCGACCTTGACGCTGTCACGCTCATCACTCCTCCTGGTTTTGACTCAAAGGTCCATCAGTTGGTGAAAGGGGAGCATCTGGAAGATTTCCCCTATCAGTACCTTGATTACCCCAAACACTTCCAGGGCGGGAATACGTTCACGTTTCGGACGCTGGTCTGGTGGGGGCATTACGTGGTGTGCGCCATGCTGTTGGAAGGCGATGGACTTCGGCACTATAAGCAACAACTTCTTGGGCGATTTCACCAAGTGGCGGGACATGGGTTGGAATTGTCACTGGCCCCGTCGCTCTGGGAGTGGAAACGCGGAGAAGGCTATACCTTTCCGATCACGCATGACCGAAAGGCCCAGATTGCCGCCATCGTAGCCGAGCGATCACTGATCAAGGTGCTGCGGTGTATTTCTTTTGAGGACCTACGCATTCGGAATGGGGAACTCCCTCATATAGCCTGTGAGACGTTTCGGACGATACTCCCCATCATTATTCACTAACCATGTAATCCTAATTGTCTCCGAGGCTCAACTTGGGTAGACTGTGCCCACTACTATGTCCCAATTTTTGACAGGGAGGCGCCTGTGAAGCCATCGTCGTTGCGAGTTCTTGGCTGTGCCATTATGGTGGCGGCTATGTTGGCTGGTTGTCGGGGAACAGGAGAGGTGCGGACTCTCGACTTGCGTGAAAAGCTGCCAATGGTACAGGTGACCGACATCGAGCCGGTCAAGATCGTCATTGAACCCTTTGAGGATCGACGGACGGACAAAAGCCGTGTCGGGACACGCACACATCTTTGGGGGGGCACGACGTATTTCAATGTGCCGGGCGATCGACTCGCCGAGATGCTCACGCAGCGGCTCGCCGACCGATTGAAAACCCGTGGGTGGAATGATCGTGTCTGGAACGTGCGTGTCGCTCCGGCCGGCGCGGTGCCCGATGCGGACATCGTTATCACTGGACAGGTGCAAGATTTCTCGGCGAGCGCCAAGAGCCGGGTCTTTTCGACGGTGATTGATACCAGTAGCCGCTTTCATGTGCAGGCACAAAATCAGTCGGATCACAGCACCACCATTCGAAGAGTGGAAGGGGCGCGGTCGCGGACCGTCTTTTGGTTCAACAATGACGACGTGCAGGAGCAACTCTCCGCCACCTTACGGGATGGAATCGAGCGGCTGCTGGGCGACACGATGATCGAGCGTAAGGCGTTGAGATCGGTACGGCAGAAATGAGCAGAGACGCCCATCGAATCTGATGTGGGCGCCAGCGTGCGTATCATGCTGTCTCTGATCTCGGGGCACGCTAAAGGAAGTGATCCGTGCGAGAGCGGCGGTGGGAAACGACGGCGCCATTGAGTTTTCAGCAAGCTCTCGCAGTCGGGGAACGGCTGGCGGCTCTGGGGTTGAAACCTGTCTCGCCGGCTCAGGATGTCATTTGTTATGTCGAGGAATGGACGGTCCCGTCTCTCGATACCATTGATCAGCTTGATCCGTGGGCGACGGAAGATGTCACGCTGATCCATGTGCGGGAGGGGTGGCGCGGGGATTTCTTTCTCCTATCCGGTGCCTATCATACGGTTTACCAGCGTCATCAAGACATCGGGACCTATTGCTCCATCAGCCATCCCTGGCGCATCCGAGAGCGCCTGCGATTTCACGAGCCGCGCGCCATGTGCTGGATCGGATTTCGCCATGCCCATTCGTTCATTCGAATCCGGCTTCAAACGAGCCAGGTCATCACCCCAGGAGAAACGCGGGGTGATACGGACCGGATGCGATGGCTGGACGAGCGGCGAGCGGCATTTCTGGAAGCGATTACCCTCTTAGATCTTCCAATCGAAACCTACGTCGAAAAGGAAGCCGTAGTTCTGCGACCCGTCGATACGTCTTTTCCGTTCTTCTGCTCCTGGCCTGATGCGTTTGGCCCCTGCCAATTTGAGTACAATACGTCCGATGCGTTTGAGTTTCTCGTCCCATCCAGCAAGCTCACAGAGACATTCCATCCTGAACCAGCTGGGGTTCGAACCTATCTGACGGGGTTTTCCGAAGCGGCGTTGGCAGAGTTCCAAGCCATCGAGCCGAGTGCCCGGCTTATGTATCGATGCTCGGTCCACTGCCCGCTGGATGAACTCCCTGAGATATTAACGGCGATCGGGCCTGATGGGATCCTCTACGCCACGCTCTGTGAGTTTCAAACACAGACGCTCTTACCCGACCGGGGCGATGCATCCGCGATCATCGGTATTGTTGGGGGGCATCAACAGTTCAAGGTTGAAATACGTCTCAACCAAGCGCCGCTCGCAGAGGACAATATGGCACCATGGTTGGAACGATTGATTGGGTATCCGGTCGTATATGCGCCGTTGCCCGCCTTTGTGTGACGGCACGCTGAAAAAGATCTCCAACGTGGTTCTCGCTTCGAAAAACCCATCACCGTATCCCAGAGGGTACCCTTTCGGTACAGTTCTCGTCTGCGCCTCGTTGAGGCACTTTGTCGAGTAACCAGAGGATCCGTCTCTGACATGGGGTAGGCTGCCGGGCGATTCAGTAGGTGGATTGAATAATCGAACGGGATTTCGCACAGGAACGGCATGAGTCCTCTCCTCAAAGTTCAGTCTCTTCTCACAAAACCGTTCATGCCGGCTGTGTTTTTCCTCTCCGGTGTGACGTACGATACGCTGACGCTCACGCGGATAGACCGGCTTCAAGATAACCTCATCCTCCTGCTATATCTTGCCATGCTTGGGGCCTTGATTGTATTGACAGGCCGACTCGGGATCGAGTCTCCGCCGGATTCTGAACAGCTTGCAGCATCCTCCCCTTTCATGCGCTGGGTGTTGGAGAGCCGTCCGTACTATCCTATGGCCAGTCAGTTTCTATTAGGCAGCCTCTTCAGTGCCTATACGATTTTTTATTCGCGAAGCGCCACCTTCTCCGGTACCGCAGTGTTCTTTGCCCTGCTGATCCTGCTCTTAGTGGCCAATGAGTTCTTGCGTGACCGACTCTCGAACCTTCGACTACTCATCAGCCTCTATGCGGTGGTCTGCTTTGCGTTCTTCACGTTCTTCTTGCCCGTGATCACCGGCTATATGAATGCGATAATTTTCGCAATCGGGGCTCTGCTGAGCGTCGCGGTGATCTTACGCGTGGCTCAGTTGATCTATCGAAACAATCCGGACCGATCACGAGAGGAGGGCATCGGTGTCACTGTTCCCGCTGCGGCGTTGATCGGGATTCTAGTCGGGTTTTATTTTTTGAATTGGATTCCGCCCGTGCCGCTCTCGCTGAAGTTCGGAGGGATCTATCATGACGTCAAGCGACCCGGAGCCCAATTCGAATTGGCGTTTGAAAGACAGTGGTATGAGTTCTGGAAACAATCAAATACCACGTTTCCTTCCAATACCCCGATCTATTGCTTCACGGCTGTGTTTGCTCCCGTCGATCTCAATACCACAATTCATCATCACTGGTACTATCGTGCTAATAGTAACCGGTCTTTTTCACATGCAGACAAAATTCCACTCAAAATATCAGGTGGTCGAGAGGGAGGCTATCGTGCATACAGTTTCAAGCAGGGCCTGGATGTTGGTGAGTGGCGTGTGGATGTCGAGGCCAAAGACGGACGCATTCTCGGGCGCGTATATGTAGATGTGGTTGACCAAGGCGATGTACAACCGACGCTGGCGACCATCTCCTATTGAGGTGGTGTCATGAAACGCCTCCGCGGTCTGCAGCTACTCGAAGAACGAGAAGTGGAGGGGCGAGAAGTTCAACGAGGAGACCACGTTATCTCTATTCCCAAACCGTTCTGAACAAAGACGAAGAGGTGAGGATTCAGGAAAGGCAGATCAGGCCTCTGCCGATAGAAGTGCTTCGAGTCGTCGGCAATGCCATCCTGCTTGAGCACACAACTCGACTTGGTGGCCGCCAGGCGGTTGCTGGCGTGGAACACACGCTGGTAGGCATGAAAGTCGCCAGCTATCGGAAGGTTTCCCTCAGTCTCTCTCTAGCCCATCGCGACAAAGGTGTCCCGGGGTTTATTCCCGCTGACGCGGGGCTAGTGGTCGAAGTCTGGTTGCGGGCGATAGTGGGAGAGGGTAAAGTGATGACTCTATGAGCAAGCGGACCTTATCGGCATGTCCCTCAAGCCCCAACTGCGTCTCAACCCAAGCGACTGATGAGGAGCATGCGATCACACCGTTCCGGTACGCAAAGGCTCGTGCCGAGGCAAAGGAATTCCTCAAGGCTGTAATGGCTACCTTGCCGCGCACCAAGTTAGTCGTCGAGGACGACTCGTACCTCCATTATGAGTTCACGACCCTGTTGCTCCGCTTCGTGGATGACGTCGAATTTCTCTTCGACGAAACCACCAAGACTATTCACTTCCGTTCTGCTTCCCGCACCGGCTATAGCGATCTTGGCGTGAACCGGAAGCGGATGGAGCAGGTGCGGGCATTGGTATCGGGAAAACTCTAGCCTGCATTGTTCGTGAAAGGGTCTCCTCCCCTCGTAGACGTATTGTTCTTTAAGCCTTCGATTGGCCGCTTCACCCTTCGTCGACACCAGGTTTCATAGTTCTCCCGCCATTGAGTAACAGGGCTGTCTGGTCCTAGCTAGGAGTTCAACGTGAAGCAAGCTTCGACCGGTTTGGGACGGCTTGGACCGAGTACGCGTGAGATACTGTCAACAGGGAGGTGAAGTACCTGGGGAACTCATGAGTATATGGAGGTGACGATTTCGCCTATGCAGAACATGCGACGGTCAGCTTTTTGAGAGTAAAATAGCAAGCACAGTCATGGGGTTATGGCTTGGATGTCACGCGACGGGTGTGCTGAAAAATGCACTTAGGGCAGGTGTAATGGATAAACTGCTTTCCCCCGACCAGTCGTTTGGTCATAAGCACTTTGCACCAAGTGCAGAGGCGATCCGGCAACTCAATTCGAGGTACGTCTGATGTAGAAACCATGGTGTCTATTCTTCCTGAGCGTCGAGACCTTGTCAACTAATCGATGAAGGCCTTCCTAGCGGAGCCAAAATATTCTTTATCATCCCATACGATCAAAAGAAAACATGGTATAGTTCACGGATGACAGGTCCTGTCTTTTCAACCTTCTTACAGAAAGGGAACCCCCCTCTATGAGTACCTCGGCTAGTTCCGAGTCCACGATCTTACCATCCAGTGCCCCTGAGGCTGCTGCCCGTCCTATCCAGGATATGGTGGGAAGCGGCAAGGCCTGGGGACTCTGCACCGCTGTTGACCTCCACGATTGCAATCCCACGCTCATCCGAGATGCCGAACATATCAAGCGCTATGTTGTTGAGCTCTGCGAGCTCATCGACATGAAACGCTTCGGCGAATGCCAGGTCGTCGATTTTGGCGATGGGCCTGTGGCGGGGTATTCGATGGTCCAGCTGATTTCCACCTCCTTAATCAGCGGCCATTTTGCCAACGCCACCAACCATGCCTATCTCGACATTTTCAGCTGCAAGGGGTATGATCCGGCGGTCGTCGAATCGTTTTCAAAGGAGTTTTTCGGTGCCCGTCGTAGCGTTGCGACGGCCACTCTCCGCTACTAGACTCTCATCTGCGTTGAGATCGCGTCGGGGGCGCCAATTGTGCGCCCCCGACGTGCTTTATGAACCCTCTCATCATGAGTGTGATAGTCGGCTATGAAAGTCACAACCATCAACGACGTGCTCCAGTCCCTACCAGCCAAGCTCGATAAGCATGTTGCGGAAGATCTCGATGCAGTCTATCAATTCGACCTGCGGGGGGATCAAGGCGGGCAGTATCACCTGCTGGTCCAGAACGGGACTTGCGTCGTGAAAGACGGAGTCCATGCTGACCCTCATGTCACGTTGTCCATGACCGGTGAAGACTGCATCAAGATTTTGAACGGACAATTGAGCGGGATGACGATGGCCATGTCAGGACGGCTACAAGTCACCGGGGATATCGGACTGGCCATGCAGCTGAAGTCCTTGTTCCCCAACATCACCGAGAAGTGAGGTTGCTACTCCGGAGTCGCGATGGTATTTGGCATCGCTGGTGTGGACTGATGCCGGTCGTCCTCTAGGTTTCTCGGAACCCATTCTTCTAACATCATATACAGTGTTGGGATGAGAAAGATGGTGAGTAAGGTGGAGACACTCAGGCCTCCCACCACTGCTCGTGCAAGGGGTGCGTTCGTTTCCCCGCCGGTTCCCAGCCCGATTGCCATGGGCAGGAGCCCAAAGATCGTTGCCAGTGAGGTCATGAGAATCGGCCGCAACCTCGTGCGGGCGGCGGCCACCACGGCGTTCTGAAGGAGCGCCCCTCGGCGTCGTAAGACGTTGGTGTAATCCACCAGTAACACCCCGTTCGAGACCACAATCCCAAACATCATGATGATGCCCATCAGCGATACGGTCGAAAGCGTCGTGCTGGTAAGGAACAGGATCAAGATGACGCCAGGGAAGCCCATGGGCACTGAAAACATGATGATGAACGGATCGATGAGCGATTTAAATTGGGCGGCCATCACCATGTAGACTAGTAGGAGTGCCAGTATGATTGCGAACTGCATCCCCTGAAAAGTTTCACGCTGCTGTTGAATTTGCCCGGCCAGCTTAATGCTGAATCCTGCCGGCAGCTGAAGTTCGGCAAAGGCTGACTCCAGATCGTCGGCAATCTCGCCGAGTGGGCGAGTCGTGGGATTAGCAGTCAGGTGAATCACACGCTGGAAATATTTGCGATCGATTTTGACCGGGCCCGCATTCAGTTTGAGCGATGCCACATTCTTCAGCAACACGGGGTCGCCGGTTTTGCTCGTGAGGAGGATGTTTTCCAGATCGGAGAGATTGGCGCGGTGCTCTTCGGCTAACCAGGCACTGATGAAATACTCGTTTCCGTTGTATGGGTCTGTGTAGATAATGGGGTCGGTTTGGCCATTCCCGTTCAAGGAAAAGAGGACAGTATTGGCGACATCCGCCTCACTGATACCAAGAAGTGCGGCTTTTTCTCGATCGACCGTGACATTGATTTCCGGGTAGCTTTCTTCCCGGCTGGGCTCGATGTCGGCCAGGCCGGGAGTCTGCTCCATAATCTCTTTGACCCGTGTGATGACCTCCCGTGCCTTGTCAAAATCATACCCATAAATTTCGACATCGACGGCTTTTTGTGACCCAAAGCTAGTGACGCGTTTGACGATCCCCCCAGGGTCGAAATACATCGAGACACCGGGAAACAGTTTCACGATCTTCGGGCGGACATCATTCAAGATATCGACTTGGCTCCTAGTCCGTTTTTCCGGTGAGACCAAATACACCTGAATCGATGAGGTATGAGGCCCGGTATTGGGGTTAAACAGTGACGAACGGCCCTGAGACAAGATGCCGGTACTGGAGACAATGGTTTCCAGTTCATTCGAAGGGATGACCGTACGAAGGACCCGCTCTACTTCCGTGACTTGCTGTTCGGTCCGTTCCACTCGTTGGCCGACCGGAGCTCGGAGAACGATGCGGAACTGACTCTCATCGGACACAGGCAGGAATTCGGTCCCGATCCGGGGGATCAATGTGAGTGATCCCATAAAGATCAGCAGAACCGTGAGGATGAAGATACGGCGATGTCCCAGTACCCACCGCAAGGAATCTTCGTAACTCCTGTCGAGCGAGTCATAGCGGTGGCGGCTCCATTCCATGAGTGCAACCAGCCAGCCTGGCATCGTTCGATGGGCTTCTTGTTCAGGACGGAGGAATTTGTAGCAGAGAGCAGGTGTGACGGTGCGAGAGACCAAGAACGATGTAAAGAGCGCGATCGCAATGGTGACCGTCAAGGGAATCAACAATAGACGCGCGATACCGACAACGAAAAACATGGGGAGAAAGACCACCACTGTCGTCACAGTCGATGCCAAAATCGGCATGGCCACTTCTCGGGCGGCATTGAGGATACTGTCCCACCGGCTGGAGTTGGTATTGAGGTGCCGTTGGATATTTTCCAGTTCCACGATGGAGTCATCGACGAGTCGACCGATGCCGAGAGCAAGTCCTCCGAGCGTGAAGACGTTCAAGGTTTGTCCTGTGAAATAGAGCACGATAAAGGTGACCAGCATGGAGAGAGGAATGGCGACGGAGACGATCAGGGTGCTGGTCAGGTTGCGCAGAAAGATGAAAATCACTGCTGCGGCCAATAATGAGCCGTGAAGGGCCTGTTCGACGAGATTGCGGATGGACTGGCGTATATAGAGCGATTGGTCAAACGAAATGGTGAGATTCACTCCCTCAGGGACTCCAAGTATCTTGGGTATGGCTGCACGTAGGGCATCCACAACGTCGACCGTATTGGCGATCGGTTGTTTGTTCACACGAAGGAACACGGATCTGGCCCCATCTGCGTGGACGATATTGGTTTGAATATCAGACGAATCGGTCACGGTTCCCACATCACGCACCCGGACGGGGTTGCCTTGCGGATTCACCTTGATGATGACGTCTTGGATCGGCTCCACGGTGCGAAATTGATTGTTGGTAAAGACGTTGTAATCAAGATTGCCGGCTTTGACATCGCCGGAGGGGAGAATGACGTTTGAGGCTTTGACGGATTTCACGACATCGAGAATCGAAAGCCCGCGGGCACTCAGCAACGCAGGGTCGAGATTGATGTTGATTTGACGGATTCTCCCGCCTTCGACCGTGGCTGCAGCGACATTCGCGATCTGTTCGATTTGTGGGGCGATGGTGTTGTACGCCAGATCGTACAGGGCTCGTTCGTCCAGTTCGTCACTCGCAACCGACACGATGGAGACGGGGATATTGGACACGTCAAACTTGACGATAAANCTGTTCGATTTGTGGGGCGATGGTGTTGTACGCCAGATCGTACAGGGCTCGTTCGTCCAGTTCGTCACTCGCAACCGACACGATGGAGACGGGGATATTGGACACGTCAAACTTGACGATAAAAGGCTGCAGAATGCCTGGCGGGAGGCTATTTAAGATCTGGGTAATACGCTGCATGACCTCCATCTGCCCAACGTTGATATCGGTCCCCCAGTTGAACCAGATCTGCACAGCTCCAAGGCCCTGTTTGCTGAATGATTCGACATGCTCGACATTGGATGCAGAGCTCACCGCTTTCTCGATCGGGTACACGACACTTTGTTCGATATCGAGTGGAGGGGCCCCTTTATAGATAACGCCGACAAACGCAACGGGGACCTGAATTTGGGGGAAAAGATCCACCGGCAAGCGTTGAAGAGCCGTGAACCCCAGCACGACCATCGCGAGCGAGAGCATGAGGATGCCGATACGATTGCGCAATGCGAGAAGGGTCAACCACATATAGATTGATGAAAGGTGTAGGGATAGACGTCAGCGACCGAGTCATGAAGGGTAAATAGCAATCGTGTCACCCCGTTGCGTTTCACGTTTTACATCTCACTTTTCACTGCATCCAATGGTTGGGTTTGCACCGGTCTTCCGTCGTGTACCAAGTCTTTACCGGATACGATAACCGATTCATTGCCTGTTAACCCCTTGGTGATCTCAATGCGATTGCCGCTGCGTGCTCCGACCTCAACTTCGACGCGTCGGGCTTTCCCGTCTCGAACTACATAGACGTACTGGGTTTCTTCCAGCCGGCTCACGGCATCGATGGGGATCTGTAAGGCTTGGCGGTGGGTTCCCACCAGGACTTCGACTCGAGCAAACATGCCTCCTTTGAGCCGTCGGTCACCGTTCGGTAGATCGACCTCTACGGTCATGGTACGGGTTGCGCGATTCAAGGCTTGGACGATGCGCGTCACCGTTCCTTCGAAGACATGGTCTGGATAGGCTTCCGCGCGAAGCTCAGCCTTTTGTCCAACTTGCACGAGAGGGATATCTCGTTCAACGACCTCAATCAACACGCGGACGGTATTGATATCATGGAGACTCATGATGCCCCGCGACATCGTGGACGTGCTCGCGGTTGCGCTGCTGACATACGCACCGGTATCAAGATTCCGTTCCGCAACATAGCCCGCAAAGGGGGCTCGGATGTACGAGTAGGTCAAGTTTCTCTCCGACTGGGCCAGTGCAACCTCCATTTGATTGACTTGGGCTTGGAGTGAATCCTGTGCGGCCCTGGCGGCATCCAGGTTGACCTGAGCATTATCCAAATCCTGCTGAGACACGAATTGGTCTTTGATGAGAGTCTGCATACGATCGAACGTCAGCTTGGCGTTACGAAGGACGGCATCCTGTTGTGCAACTTTTGCCTTAGCGGCCGAAAGGTTGGCTTTGGCTTGGTTCACGGCATGGTGATAGTCCGTATGGTCAATTTCAACGAGTAACTGGTTGGTTTTAACAAAATCACCTTTATCGACATGGAGCGTGGCGATATACCCGTCAACCCGGGAGAAAATGTTGACGACCTGATAGGGGGAGATATCCGCTGTATAGGCTAAGCGAATGTCGATGTCTGCCCGAATCGGTGGTGCAATCCCTACCGTGACCACACGCGTTCTCACTGTGTCAGTTTTGGCACCGGTGGTGAGGCGCAGGACCACCAGAGCAATGACTGCCAGAACAACGATCATGCCTAGAGCGATCAACGGATGACGAGCAAGTCGGCGCATATCAGAATTGGATCATGATGGGTTGAGTCATTACCGAATGAGGCCGTTGAGGAACAGGGAGACATATTCCTCTACGGTCGCCTCATGAGTCAGATGCATGGGTAAACCCAGAATGTCATGGAGCAATCCATGATGGACCATGATACCGAAAAAAGCTCTCGCCGCCAGCACTGGATCCACTGGGCGGTAGGCACCCTCATTGATACGTTGTTGGATATAGCCCGCAAGGAGATCATGAAATACTCGATACTGTTGTTGAAAAAACAGATCCGACATCGCATGACCTTCTAACGCACTGAACAGGAGTAGCCGAAATAATATCGGGTCTGCTCCCTCTCCAATTCGATAGCCGGCAAGCAACATGAAGAGTCGCTTATCGTCTCGTTTCGCGGCAGCCTCTTCAACCGATTCCTGTAGTCCGGTGTAATCGGTTTTCTCAGAAAGGATGGCCGAGTACAGTGCGTGCTTGGTAGGGAAGTGCTTAAAAAGCAGTGCCTCGCTGACACCTGCTGCCAGCGCGATTTGTTTTGTTGTGGTCCCTCGAAACCCGTTCGTCGCAAATAGCGATGTGGCTGCGTTGATCAAGCTCGCCTGCCGTTGATGACCTGGCGTCCTCGCTGGTTGCCGGCGAGCCGGTTTGACAACGTTGTTCATGGCAGGTGAGTAAGCACTCACCAAGGTAGCACGTTTTTTGATTGAAAGACAAGATTGCCTCAGCCCTTGGTATCACTGGTATTGAAAAGGCTGATCAACTCGCGATGACCATCTCAGGAACGGGATGGTCATCGCAGAGGGGTTGAAGACCAATTGAAGGTAACGGATCAACTACGCTTGGCCGACTGAATGGGTGTGAAGAAATGACCGCAGTCTCTCTCCATCAGAGAGGCTGAGGTCATTGAATACGACACCAAATAAGGAGCCGGTACTCCAAACGACCGTCGACTCCAGAATGGATAAGGGCTCATCCCGGTCTGAAAGATATAAGAACAATGTCAGCTCCATGCCCACCGGGACAGGAATATCACCACGAAGACCGAGGCCACTTTCCGAGAGGTCCACTATGGTCCCGTCTCCGATCAAAACATCCTCACCAGACACTCCCGAGTACATGAGCCCAAAAGAGACGCTCTTTCTTGGTGCTCTGCGGCGCTCAATCGAGCGGTGGGATTGATGTGGCTCAAATCGGGCGGTTCCCCTTGCTTGTCTCATGGATGTTCCTCCTGATTGATTCGATAACCCTAGCTCATTGCCGCGCTCCCTCTCGATTCTGTTCCTCCTTCTTTGAGTGCCTAAGACAAGTTTCCACTTTCCGCCAGCTCATCCGTTTGCCTATTTGTTGCCGATCTCATTGGTTTTGGCAGGCTGCTGTCAGGTTCAAGGCTAGCGCGGTAAGGCATCTTTGGCCTCCCTCTTATGTGGGGGGAAGAAACCATCCAGAGGTTGGGGCATCAGCGGTATGTGAAAGGTCGTGAGGTATCTCAACCGGTGACAGGAATGAACTCAGTGT
>NIUT01000140.1 GCA_002254365.1 Nitrospira sp. UW-LDO-01 | reverse complement strand
ATACAGAATCAGCCGATGCGCGTGGGATAACCCCCCTCCACCTTGCAACCAAGCACGGGCATCGAAACGTGGCCGCTCTTTTACTGAAACGAGGTGCAGCGGTGAATCCGGAAAGCCAGGACGGCGTCACGCCGCTTTCCGTAGCGGTCCAAGGGGGGCGGCAAGAGATGGTTGCGTTACTCTTAGCGAACGGTGCAAGGGTGAATGAACAGGCACAGATCGGCGGCGCAACGCTGTTGCACGTTGCAGCTTATCGAGGCGATCAGGAGATTGTCAGCCTCCTCCTTCAACATGGCGCAGACAAGCAGGCCAGAATGACATCTGGCGAACGCCCTGTAGATTTGGCTCAGCAGCAAGGTCACCACGCGCTGATTCCACTGCTTGAGCCGTAACGTGCGGCTGGCTGCTTCCAACCCGACAAGCAGAATGCTCTGCTGTCTCACACTACTTCCCAAAGCTTGGTATAGACCGGTCCGGTCGGACGCAGCTGGCTTTTCATCAGCACAACCGGCCCGACTGTCACCGTTCCTAGCGAGACGCTTCGCTCATACACGCCACTTTGAGCCAACAGCGGCCCGACCTGTCGTTCCCCAGTTTTAATCCTCGCCACAGTCAGATGGGGACTGAAGGGTTTCTCATCAGACGCAAACCCGAAGGAGTGGCAGCAAGATTCTATCTCCTGATGCAACTCCACCAATCGCTTGGCTGGTTCACTCTGAAGCCACGACTCAGATGGTCCCACCCACAGCACCCTCGGTTTCAGGGCATTGGGGAACGCCTGGAGCCGATCGATCGGGATCTGAATGGTCGGATGAGCGTGCCTGACGCGCGCTATCGCTTCGCGTAGTGGGTCGATGAGCTGTTTCTCTATCTCGCCGAGAAACCTCATCGTGAGATGAAAGGAATTCCGTTGCCCCCAGGCGATGCGGATCTCCTTGGAGAGATGAGCCGTGAGCCGTTCCTTGATGTCCTGCTGGACCTGGACGATTGCTGTTCTCACCTCGTCACTAATCTCGACGGCCAAAAAAGCCCGGATCATACTTGTCTCCTCTCAAGAAGCCACCGACGCAAGAGGTCTAGCGCTGCCTGTGAAGACCGCTGCTTGATGACTGATCTGTCGCCATGGAACCGGAATTCCTTTGTGATTGACTCTCCCCCTCCTCCGTCGAGCCCCACATACACCAAGCCGACCGGCTTCGTTTCTGTGGCTCCTCCTGGTCCGGCAATACCGGTGACGCTCAACCCAACCGACGCACCGGCACGCTCACGAATCCCGGTGGCCATGGCTTGGGCAACCTCTCGACTGACTGCCCCGTATTGTTCAATGAGACTCACCGGCACACCCAACATCTCCGTTTTGGCTTGGTTGCTATAACAAATCGCGCCACGATCGACATAGGCAGAGGATCCTGGCACCATGGTGAGCCGATGGCCGATCAACCCGCCGGTACAGGACTCGGCAACCGCAATCGTGCGGTGCTGTTCAACCAATAATCGCCCGACGACCTCTTCCATCGTGTCCTGTCCTTCAGTATAGATCCACTCCGCCAAGCGCCGACGCACCTCTTCGATTTTTGAGGTGAGTACATGAGCTTTGATCGAACGATGCCCGCTCGTCGTCAACGACACCAGCACCCCATTTGGCGAAGCCAGTAACCCCAGTGCGATCGGTTCCCGCTTGGAAATCACCCCCTGCAATGCGGTATCCACGTCAGCCTCCGATAATCCCCAGGTCTGAAAGATCACCCGGCTAATAGGGTGGGGTTGTGCGTGCTTCGATTGTTTCAGTCGGTCTACGATCAAGGGGATGACCGTCTCCTGCATCATGGCTCGCATTTCACTCGGGACACCCGGTAGCGCCGCAATGTACGTCCCCTTCCAGGTGAGGGCAAATCCCGGCGCAGACCCGACTGGATTGGACAAGACCATGGCGTTGGCGGGAATCAGCGCTTGTCGCAACTGCCCTCGATTCGGCACCCTCCCCCACTGAGCCAATCGAGCCTTCATCGCCTCGAACGCTTCTTTGCGACGAGCAAGGCGGGACCCAGTCACCGTAGCAACGGCCTCCCTGGTGCAATCATCGACCGTAGGACCGAGCCCTCCCGTCATGATCACCACACCAGCCCGCTGCCGGGCAATGTTGAGCACGTGCCCGATCTCACCCTCATCATCACCGACAATCGATTTGAACCGGACTTCTACACCAACAGCGGCAAGGGCCTCCGTAATGAATAGTGAGTTACTATCGGCCCGCCCCCCGACCAGCAACTCCGAACCAATCGCAATGGTTTCCGCAAGGCACGTACGAGCTGATGACGCAGACATTGGCATAGGCCGATTGAACCTCTATTCAATATGAGCAAAATCAACCAAGAAACGCACCTCTCCTCCGCCGGCAGGAAAGATCATGATTGTCGTTTTGGCGTTCGGATCGAAATCGGCATAACGGAACATCGCAACGATTTTGGCCTGAAATTTCTGCGACTCTGGCCACATAGCCGAGCGATCAGCTCGGCCATCGGCTCGCACCGTGAGCGGTGTGATCGTTCTCCCCCCTTGATCGAGGGTCATGTAACTGTTCACGGCAAAGTCTGGACGCTCTCCGACAATCGTCGCGCTCACGAGCATGGTGGAGGCCACGATGACGTGGGCAACATCGGCGGCACTCGGTTCAAGTCCGCGTAACGCCATATGGGCGGCCATCACCGACAGGTTCCCAAGCTTCGTGAGGACAATGCCTTCGGCCTGTCCGGAATCAACGCCACTGAATCGATGGTACAAGGTTTCAGGCGAGTGGTGTTGTGCCGCCGCTTGTTGTCCTCGATCGAGTGCGAGTTGAATTTGGGTCGGCGTCGGGTTCACCTCGATCGCAGCCGCACGGCCGAAGAAACTCAGCAGGCAGACGACAGTCTGTCCAAGCACGGCATGAGTCCAACCCCTCATCTGTCAGCGGGTAACAGAACGATTCAACCTTGTCAATGGATGCCTCCTCGCCTCGTCCTCCGGTTGACAACACGGAAGGGGAAATGATAAACGAAAGAAAACTACAAAGAGTACTGCCTCTCAATTTACTAAAGGAGCTTTGTAATGTCGACTCCGGAGACCCCCCCTTCTACGCCGGCACCTCGGCGCCAGTTCGTCAATTTTGCATTCTACAAAGTGGACCCGGCATGGCGGCGTCTCCCAGAAGATGTGCGCACCCAGGGTAAACAGGAGTTCTTGCGCGCTGTCGAAGATTTTACGGGCAAAGTGTTGGTCATCCCCTATTCCACTGTCGGAATCCGAGGGGACTGTGACTTTATGCTGTGGCGAATCAGCTACGATCTTGATCTGTTTCAGGATATGAGCGCCAAGATGCTTGCCTCCGGTCTTGGGCAGTATCTCTCGACTCCCTATTCGTATTTAGCCATGACCAAACGGTCCATCTATGTCGACAACCATTCGCATGCGGGACAGGAAGGGAAGCGGCTCACGGTCGTGCCAGGGAAGAGCAAGTACATCTTTGTCTATCCCTTTCTTAAAACGCGGGAGTGGTTCCTCCTGACGAAGGCGGCTCGCCAGGGGATGATGGACGAGCATATCGAAGTGGGTCATCGGTTTCCATCAGTGAAGCTGAATACCACCTATTCGTTTGGATTGGATGATCAGGAATGGGTTGTTGCGTTTGAAAGCGACAAACCAGAAGATTTCCTTGACCTGGTGATGGCCCTACGGGAGACGGAAGGATCACGATATACCTTGCGAGATACCCCGATCTTCACCTGCGTCCGCAGAAGTCTTAAGGAAACGCTTGATACTCTTGGCGGCTAAGCGTTGAGGATATCAGTACGGACTAGGGCCTTCGGTCATCCGACCGAAGGCCTTTTATTTTTCGGCGATGACCTCTCGTTGTCGTACAGAGATGGTCCTCACGTTGCTATTCACCCAGCTGGAATAGACGTTAGGCCCTAGTTTTGACAGTTCGACAAACGCTATGGTACCTGTACAGATAGCACTATCAAGAAAGTGAGTGGCCATGGCTGACACGACCTCCCTCTATGCCTTGCGTTTCCCCGATGGCTCGGTCAGTCTCTACATCGATGAACAGTATGCCCAGGATAAAGGGATCGATCCATCCAAGCTCGTCCGGGTGGAAATTCCACGCGAGATGTTCATTAGCGGGACGATCCAGGATGTTCGGGAATATGTCGCGCGTCAGCTGGAGCACGCCTCTCGGCAGAAGGCCGGTACGGCATAACCGACATCGCCACAGATCAACTCAACGGATTAGAAAAGGACATTGCACGAAGAGATCACACCTCTTTCTGTATGAGTGAAGCGGAACACCATGACACCAACACTCGCATCCTCTCCCCTCACTGTCGACATCATTGAGGACGCTATTGCCAACCTGCCGATTCAGGGACGCATTATCCTCCGTCTGCTGCTCCTGCAATATCTCGACGTCACACAGGATGAAATTCTGTTTATGGTAGCAGATCGACCAGACCCCCGCTGCGTCTCGGGCAAGAAACCCATCACGACCATGACCCAAGAATCCATCACCGCCATGGTCAACCGCCGGGATGAATACCGCCGACGAGCCAGACTGCGCCGGGAACGAACCTGGTTGCAATGTATGGCCCTCGAACATTTGATCAAGACAGCCGACGCATTGGCCACTCGTGCCGCTGTCCTTCTCGCTGATCGAGGTGTCTCGGCTGACACCATCGCGACGCTTAGCGCACAGGCTCGTTCTGCAGTCCCGTCCACGACATTACGAATCCTGGAACAACAGTGGGAGAAGGACGAAATCAGCTCCGAGGAGTACCAGAAGCATCGTTTGGTCGTTGAAATGCAGACACAGCTGCGTTTTGTTGAACGATTCAAAAAACGTCTGACCTTGGCAGATCGCGAACGTCGAACCTCCGACTCTACAACGCTGCAGGACCATGAAATCGGCCACATCTGGGGCATCCCAGCCGGGACCCTCGCTGCCCGCAAGGTCAAATTTCTCTCCCAGTATCTACTGGCAACCCAGGCTAGATGTACAGATTCTCCAGGGAGCGGATCGTCCGTTCCGTCACCCGAGATGTGGCAAGCCACCCTGCGGGCACTCTCCCAGACTCCGATTGAGCGGTCGATTGCCACGTACGACGGGTTGGAAGGCACCGAGTCCGCACTGATCGAAAAATTGGGAAGCTATGCGATGATGGGGATATCGGAAGCGACGGAGACCAAGTTCTGGAACTCTCTCGTGTATGGGGCCAGTTCCAACGCCATCCATACCGAAACAACCCGAACCTTATTCGGACTTCAACGGCTGGTCTCCATTCAAAAGGATCTGGACACCAGTACCGCCACGCTGGATGAGGAGCTACTGAAACGGTCGATGCCCACACCTAAGGCCGGCGAGCTTCCATCTCCAGCACCAGAGTCCGGTCAGGGGGAACTCACAGACTTCCAACGGCATATTCTCCATAACTTTATCGGAGAGGATGTGACCGGTCGGCCATCCGACAAATGGTGAACTTTCGCTATTGCCAATCAGAGGCGGTTCGGTATAATTACCTCCAGCCATGACGACGCAGGCCATCAGTCGACCATCATTTGTCACCTCTCTAGGACCGTTTCTTTTCTTCATCCTGTTGTGTGTATGTGCGCCTGACTCACCTAGTACGACATCAGCTCTCGCGAACGGTCTGATTGAGATAGCGGAATTGTTGGCGCACCCAGAGCAGTACGATCATCAAGACGTCGTCGTCACGGGAAAGGTCATGAATGTCCAGCTGGCGACCAATCGCCAAGGACAGCCAGCCTACGGATTTCTCCTCCAAGATCAAGCCGGCACCCTCAAGGTCGTGAGCCTTGGCCAGCTTGAGGTTCATGAAGGTGATCAAGTGATCGTGGAAGGTGTCTTCAGTCGTCTCCGCCAAGTTGGCCGCACCATTGTCTATAACGAGATTAAGGCCATTTCGGTCAAGCCCATGACACGCCTCAACCCAGATTTGGTAGGCTGACCCCTTCAATCGTTTTTCACACCTTTGGTACTTTGTTTCGAGTACATCCTGAAAGTAGTTGCTTTCTCATTGCTCTCAGCCAACAATGACTACCAAGATGCTGCAGAGCCTCCTTGCATTGATGCTAGGACTCACCATGCAGGTATCGCTGGCAAGTTGCAGCGCCCCTGCACATGTTGGTGAGTACCCCAATCAACAACGCATGGTTGGGAAATCAACGTCAGCGATCCTTGCCTGTGCAGGGACACCCAAAAAAGAAACCTCCGACAGTGAGCGGATCCTTCTGCGCTACTACCGTGAAGCGCCAATACTGGAAGAATCTCGGCCGGTTGGGAAAGGCAGCTTTGCGACAATTCGTCATGGCTGTTGGGCCACCGTTGTGCTGGTCAATGACCGTGTTGTCGATGTTCAATATCGTTTCGTCCCTCCAACATTTGATGCATCCAACGACTGCGAAGAGATTTTTGATTCCTGTCAGTAGCGGCGGCTTCCGGCTCCTGCACCACTGTCATGGCTCTTCGATCTGGTTCAGCTTTCGTACATTGAGACTCCTCATCTTGGGCCTCTTCCTCAGCTATCTTTGGAGTGGTACCCCTTCTGCATTGGCCCTCGAAAAGTACGGACGCCCACTTCCCTCCATGAACGATTCAAACGGACGTGAGGCGGAGGAATCCCTCTTCGCCGGCTATTTCCTCACCGGCGTATTTGCCTCGAACCCCTCTTTTGCTGCCAGACCTGACAATACAGGTCTCGTGGGTCTGCGTCATATGCTTCATCTTGAAACCGATCTCTACAAGCAGTACCTCACCTTCTATACAGATCAGAATTTTTTCTCAGATCGCACGAATGGATGGATTGAACTAAGCGAGTGGGACGGCACCTATGCGTTCACCGGTGTGCTGGGCCACGTCAACTGGCGCCTCCAGTATGAACGTGACGCGCCAATTGACCGGAAGGGTGTGCTGCAAGAGTATGCCGACGGGCTAGTGACAGCGAAATTTCAGGCCGTGCAAGATTTCTCATGGTGGCAACGCCGATTCCCTCATCAAAATTTGACGGCTTATGCTGGGGCTGGCTGGCTTTTTCATAACAGAAATTACTTCGCCAGGCCCGACAATACCGGCCGAGCGCTCTTCCGGTACGTCGCCCATGCCGACCTCGATCTCTACAAAAATAAGATCGTGTTCTATGGCGACGTGAACATGTTTACGGATCGGGATGCAGGAAACCAGGCCAGCCCGACAGAACTGGATTGGATCATCGGACTCGCCGTACGCTGGCGCAACATGGAATTTGCGGTCTATCACGAACAAGATCAACCGCTGGATCGAGCGGGACTTGTGCAAAAATATCTCGCGCTCCAGCTCCGCTTTTCATTTGATATCTCAAAGCAAGATCTTGGGATTGGACTTGCTCAACCAACTGCAGGGGATCAGTGAGGGAGTTTGAGGACAGCCGTAAGAAGGCGGTCCATGATCCGGTCTGGAAGAATCCGCCCGATAAACGCACGGATCTTTGCATCCGTACCGACCAGGTAGCGAGTCTTGGGCACTGGAGCCGTTAAAGCGTGCTCAACCGCCTTCGCGACCACGTCTGCCGGAATAGCTCGTTTCGCTGCCTCGTCCACCACCTTTCGCACCGCCACCACGGTCGGCTCATACAGTCGTCGAAGCTCCGTTCCCATCATGGCTTCTCGCCCGGCGGCATCGTCGGCAGACTTCGCCCAGATTGGGGTTGTGATCGCGCCAGGCTCGATAATTGAGACCTGGATACCCCATTGTTGCACCTCCAACCGCAAGGCATCGGTCATCGCCTCCAGTGCGAACTTCGACGCCGAGTAGGCCCCCATCATAGGAATCGTTGAACGTCCCGCGATCGAGCCCATGTTCACAATGCGACCACGTGCCAGGCGGATCAGCGGAAGAAACGCTTGCGTGACGGCAAGCTGTCCAATCACATTGACTTCAAGCTGCCGCCGAAAGTCAGGAAGAGGGATCGCTTCGAGCGGTGCCGGAACCGCTATCCCGGCATTATTCACAAGCCCATACAACCCCTTCGCCCCACATCGCTCGGACACGATTGCAAGAGAACGTTGAATGGATGGCAAATCAGTCACATCGAGCAGGATCGGCATGAGTCGATCAGAGCTGGACCGTTGAAGCACCGCCCCATCTTCAGGCTTCCGCACTCCGGCAAAGACGGTGAACCCCCATCGATCAAGACGCAGCGCACAGGCCGCCCCGATGCCCGTGGACGAGCCCGTGATAACGACTGCACGCTTCTCTCCGATCAACATCTTTCCCCTGATAGAGTTTAGCCGAAGAACCATAACAGGTTTTGGGCGAC
>NIUT01000139.1 GCA_002254365.1 Nitrospira sp. UW-LDO-01 | reverse complement strand
AGGATGTAACCGCGGGGATGGCTGGGGCAGCGAAGATTACTCCATCCGCTCTGAATTTACCGCCCGTCATTATACAGAGGGATCGGTAGGTATGGCATCTGCCGGAAAAGATACCGAAGGCACACAATGGTTTATAACACACTCCCCAACTCCACATTTGGATGGCCGGTACACTATTTTTGCTATCACTGAGTCGGGAATGGATGTTGTTGATCAGATCGAAGTGGGCGATAAAATTCTAAGCGTTACGTTAATCAAATGACGCTGGAACATGTGGCGATTTGGACAAATCGCCTGGAGGAACTCAGGGATTTTTATGTAAAATATCTTTACGCTTTCATTCTGGCTCTAAGAGTTCGATTCATTAATTCAAGCATTTATGAAGCTAAAGTGGTGGCATGCATCATGCTTTAGTTGGCGATAACAACCTAATGACCCAATGGGCAACTACTCTGCCTGAGCCACGTAAGTTACGAAATGGAGCGCATGATGAAAACCAGTGGACTGTCAATGATTGTTGCCGTGTGTTTACTGACTGCAACTCATGCCTATGCCATCCCGTTTACGGTTGATGCTCGAGCGAATAGTTCATCGGGAGGAACGGGACTGAATACCGGTATTGTATTGGCAGCCGGGGATGCGTTCACGGTTACGGCCGGGGTCAATGATCTGTGGAGTGCAGGAGCCCTCCCGCGCTGGTCGAACGCTGATGGGCTGGTTGGTAACTTGTTTGCGAACGGCTCAGATGAATCTGGACAGCCGACTGGTACGCTTATAGGGCAGAATTGGGGTTTTCATGGCCAGGGCGGCCTAAGTGCACCATTCGGTACGCTGGTTGGGCAACTGGGTAGCACCTTCTTTGCGTTAGGGACCAATTTTTCTGGAGTGGCTCCGACTGGCGGGACGTTAAGGCTCTTTTATTGGGATAGCAATAACGGGGATAATAGTGGAACGGTTGTGGCGAACGTGAATACTGTCAGTGCTGTTCCGGAGCCATCGACCGCTCTCCTGCTGTTGACTGGACTAGCAATTATGACTTTTGCAGCACGTCGATATCGGGCCTCATAACCAGCACATCGTTGTATGAGGTCCTTCCCTGGTTATCCGCTAACGGAATTCCTGATTATCACGATTCTTGGTCCGATATTTTTGGGATCTCTTTCGTTAGCGGTTGAAAAAGCAAATGCGCAGTGTCAGTTCAAGGCTAATTCACTGAGCCTTCTCTAGCCCATTCTTTGAGTTGGTTTGTTGTTTTTCTCCCTGCTGTCTCCACGAGCTAGGCCTCTTCTCCTTCAGCGCCTCCCTACAGTTCCGCCCGCTCTGAACCGATAGAGAAGGTGAGAGCCTCTCCATATGGATAGAGAGAAGCGCTTAACGGTGAGGAGTCGCGACCATGCCATCGGCACAAGAACTGGTGCAGTCCTGTACGTCCATTTTTACTTTGCCGGAGATCTACTTCCGCGTACGGGAGGTGGTTGACGACACCAATTCGACCATGGAGGATCTCGCAGAGACCCTGAAGCTGGATCCTGCGATCTCGGCTAGACTCCTCCGCATCGTCAATAGCCCCATCTATGGGTTTCCAAAACAGATCGATACGATTTCCCGCGCTGTCAGTCTGCTTGGGACACAGGCCATCATCGACCTCGTCACAGCGACGACGGTCGGTAAGACCTTTGCCGGAGTGCCGATTCAACTGATGGATGTCTCGAAGTTTTGGCATCGAAGTGTACTCTGTGCGCTGCTGGCCGGAAAAATTGCGAAGTCCTGTGGGATCCAGGACAGCGAGCGGTTCTTTGTAGAAGGACTGCTGAGAGACCTGGGTCACTACGTGCTCTACCAATATGCTCCGGAGCGAGCCCAGTCCGCACTCATTGAAGCGGGCTATCTGGATGCCTCCCTCGCCGAGGTCGAGCAGTCAAACATTGGCTGTGACTTTGCAGAAGTGGGGGCTGAACTTGTCCGATCCTGGGGGATGCCGATACAGATTGAACAAGCTATCCGGCATCAGCTGAGCCCAGACGAGGCCGGTGACTATGCCCAACATGCGTCCATCGTGCATTTGGCCGGGGAGGTCGTTGATTATGAGGAGCGTGACCCGAAGCGGCGACCTGCCGAAGTGCCGTTTCACCCGCAGGCCATGAAGGAAACAGGTTTTGTGCTGACTAATCTACCGGAACTGCTGAGGGATGCTCAGACCCAGTTGAACGAGACGCTCGCACTGGTTTATCCGCAGGCCGTAGCGGCATAGCTGAGCTGAAATCTGTCCGAGAACTGAACCGAATCCAGCCTCGATCACGCGGTTCGTCGCCTAGTCGTCAGGTGGTAGCGACGTGTCTTTGCCATCGTTCGACCGCCTGCCCTTCTGCTTCCGCTTCAGCATCAGGCTAGAGTATGCCGGCTAAGCGATTCATTCCCAATGTTGTCTGAGCAAAGAACAACTGGAAGGCCTGGTAGTCCTGAGGGTGCATGGGTGGGCGGCCCGGTCCCCGGTCACAGTAGACGAGGCCGATGGGTCTCACTCCCACTCGCAGTGGGGCGAGAATTGCCGAGGTGGGGTGCCAAACATCGCGAAATTCCTGCTTCAGGGATCCTGTCGGCTGGTCTGAAAGGTTTGGAGCCAGGAGTGGCTCGACACGTTTAAGAATCGAGAGGAAGAAGGGATGTTCTCGGCTGAGTGAACCCGAAAGGGAGGAGAGATACGGTGCGAGAGGAGTGACACCCAGCGCCAACTTTCCGACCAGAAGATCACTATCATTTGGGTTGAGAAGGGCCAACCCGATACGGCCTAATCCCGCGTCCCGGTGCAGCGATTGGGTAAACATTCCAAGGAGGCTGTTCAGGTCGATCGCACTCTGTAACGAGTTCTGAAAGACCTGAAGTGTTTCGAATGGGTTGTTCCGAATAGGGACTGATAGCTCCTCCTGGTTGCGTGAGGCTTTCTGCGGAGCGGGTATGGGGTTCTCAGGGGGGGGTGTTTTGGTTGATAGCTGGGGAGCAGTGGATTCAGTGAGGTTCTTCCCGCTCGGCGTCACCAGTGGGTCGTGAAATGAGTCGACCGCCAGCCCCATGGAGCGGGTGAGCTGATGACCTCGGTCCATGGCCTGGCTCAGCACCTCTGAAAACCGTTGTGAAGATAACCCGCTTCCGAGCTGGAGCGTTTGTTGAGATTCTTTAACTGCCGTGGAGGAATCGGAATTCGTGATCGCGTCGACGAGCCGGATCGAACTAAGGATGAGGCCTCGATACATCTGTGGAAGGCTCTGCCAACGCCCAACCGGCAATTCTCCGGCACTGTCGAAAAGGTCCACGAGGTTGTCCGGTAGCATCCACAATCGGACCAAGGCTCTCGCCAAGGTCATCCGAGGGACACCGATGAGCTGGGTCTCCCGAGAAATACGCTCGGCCGGGTGTTTCGTTTTCCGGGAAATTGCCTGGAGTGCTACAAAGAAATCTGGATCCTGGTAGGCAATGGCTAAATCTCCGATCGAATACAGGAGTGTCGCGGTAAACAATTGACCGGGCTGCGGGTAGTTGAGAGCCCTTCCGAACTCACTGGCGTAGGTGGCGGCGACGAGGGATTTGGCAATCAAGGTTCGGAGTTCCTGCTGGCGAGCCGGCCAATGTTTCAATTGTTCGACCAGATGTGCGGCAGCGACCAGCGTACGAACGGTATCGAGTCCAAGCCAGCTCACGGCGTGGGGAATGGCGACGATGGTCTGCTGCGGGCTGTAAGCAATACTGTTGGCTACTTGCAAGATTTTGCAGGTTAGCCCATGGTCCCGGCTGATCAGTTGGACCAGATTGTCGAGGCTGGACTGCTGGTTTGTGTCATTGAGGATTTGCTGGCAAGTGGATTGGAGGATCGGCAGGCAACGGCTGGATTCATCGAACAGTGGCCTCAGTTTTGGATGAAGCCGAGGGCGGATCGAATCGATGAGGGTCGAGTCAGTGGCCGAAGGCATAGGGGTTCCCCGATAAAGGCTAGAGACTGTATCGGTGAGAATCCCGTCCAGCTTGAGACGGAGGTACTGGGAAAGGGTGACGAGCGGGACTCTGTAAGGAGACGTGCGGTCGCCATCAGTGCTTCGATTGGGATCTCAGTGTGTTCTGTTCATGGCGCTCCCGTAGGAATCGACACGTGCAGAGAACTGCAATCTGATGGTCGATTCAGCCCCTCAGGTCTAGAATTCAATGTAACGGCGGAATGTCATCAGGCTCGTTGCCTGCCTCCACGATAGTTTTGCCCATTCCTAACCGATAGAGAAGCTGGAGAGCCGGTCTGCATCGACAGGCAAGAAGGAGGGGCTCCACCATGCCACTGGCGAGTGAATTGGTTCAGGCGTGCACCACGGTTTCGACCTTGTCCGAAGTGTATTGTCGTGTACGAGATGTGGTGGACGATCCGAACGCAGCCATAGGAGATCAAGTCAAGGCGCTTCAGCTGGATCCGGTCATCGCAGTCAGGCTGCTTCGCATGGCCAACAATCCACCGTATGGATCGTTGAGGCAGGTCGATACCGTGACCGGCGCAGTTCGACTCCTTGGGAAACAGGTTATCAGCGACTTCGTTGCAACGACGACCATCGGGCAAACCTTCGCAGGAATTCCGGTTCATCTGATGGATCTATCCAAGTTCTGGAGAAAAAGCCTTTTCTGCGCGCTGCTGGCTCGAACAATCGGGAAGTCCTGTGGTGTTGATAATCATGAACGATCGTACCTGGCAGGCCTCTTACGCGATATCGGCCACTGTGTCTTGTACCAGACCGTTCCACAGCGGGCCCAGTCGGCGCTCATTGAAGCGGGGTATCTGGAGGCGTCGTTGGCTGAAGTGGAGCAGTCGAATATCGGCTGTGACTTCGCAGAAGTCGGAGCGGAACTCATCCGATCCTGGGGCTTGCCTGTACAGATCGAACAAGCGGTCCGTTGCCAACTGAGCCCAAAGGATGCCGGTGAATTCATTGTGCTGGCATCTGTTGTCCATCTAGCCGGTGTTGTTGCCGACTACGAGGAACTCGATCCTGCTCGGCGTCCTTCGGCCCTGCCGGCTAGCCCCCAGGCCATCGCCGCGACAGGGTTTGCGCTGAGCAACCTTCCAGCACTCCTCACGGAAGCCCGAACCCAGCTGCAAGAGACTCTGGCCATGGTCCAACCCTACACCATAGCAGCCTAGTACGATGGCGGAGTGTCTTTGAACGAACGGGGTTGTGAGACCCTACACGAGCTATTCTACGGCGTGGGCTTCCAGGAAGATGGCTTGCTCCAGCGTGCGGAAGAATTGCTGGTAGGGCGCAGGGTCCTCGACGGCCCGAAGATAAAATTGAGCGCTGGCCCGTACGACGAGCTGCGAGGCGTTGCGCGTACGGACGGTGACTGTCAAGCGGACAAGATTACTGCGGTGAGTGAACGGACCCCATGCGCGGTCATGACGGTTAAGAACCAGTAGTGTGTCGGGTTGATACAACAGGTAGCTCAAGTCAAGGCCATAGACCTGCTCATTCTCGACATATTTCTTGCCGGATACGAGGCCCAGTTCTTCATCAAGTACTTCCACTTTAAAATCCAAGTCCTGCAGCGTGGACACGATCGTCGCCAGCATCTTACGCCGATCCGCGGTATCAAACACGCGTGATTGTGCGGTGCGAATCTTGACTTGGCTTTCTTCGGAACGCCAAATTTGCTCACGTGAGTCCCATTGGTTGACATGCCGCAGTTCGTAGGGTGTCGGGCATCCCTGCAACAACAGGCAGAGGAGGACGAGGAGCCAGTAGTTCAGCCGGCCCAACCAGTGGAGAGGTGGGAGGTGTTTCTCAACACTTCTCTGATGAGAGACCGCGTCCATTAATTCTTGGTTACAAAGAGCGAACGTTCCAGCGTGGCGAAGAAATTCTGGTACACCTTAGGATCTTCGATGGGCTTGTTATTGTAGATCGCGTTTGCGCGAATCAGCATGCGCCCTTCGGATTCCGGACGCACCGTGACGGTCACGCCGACGACATCGTAGAAGTTTGGTTCGGCGAACCGCGCCGCCGTCACCAGCCCCAAGGGCTCATTGGCTCTCTCGATGATGAAACCTAAGTCCTGCAGCGCCGCCATGACGCCACGCATGGCCATTTGACGATCCGTGATATCGAAGGACCGAGTTTGTACACTCCGAATCTTCATCTGCGCTTCAGTCGGGGCCAGGAGGTCTGGAGTGGGTTGCGGGGCCGCGCAGCCTTGGAAGAGCACAAGACCAACGACGGCAAGAATTCCTCCCACGTTCTCCAGTTTCATCATCACCTCGAGGTCAGAGTGCGAATGGTTCCAGAAACACGGCTTTTGACAATTTTGCAAAGAAGGTCTGGTACATCACAGCGTCGCGCAGCATTTCCATCCGCTGTTCGCCCGGTGGAATGCCCTGTTGTCCAGATGATCCCCCTCCTTGCCACACGACTCGGTAGAACATGACCCTAACTTCCTGGCGGGTGGTCTCCGGATTGACCGGTCGGGTAACCAGCGTGGCGGCGATTTTTTGATGCAGATCGACGGGCATGACGATCGGAGGTTGTTGCACGAGTATCAGCGGCGTGCTCAGTAGAAAGACGACAAAGCGGGTGATGTCTTGGCCGTACTCCCGCGCGCTTCGTTCTTTTGTGGCTCGCAGAAACCCAACCTCGCGCACGCTTTCCTCGACCTGGAAGCCCAAGTCCTGGAGAACTGCGGCTGAGGCGGACAGCAACTCCGTTCCATCCCTGGTCTCGAAGAGGCGGGTTTGCATGGCTCGATTGGCGGCGCTCTCCTGTTCCAGCTGAAACAGTTCAGTCGGTTGCGTCTGTGCCATGCACCCGATGATTGGGCTCGACATGGCAAGGCAGGCCATTGCCGTAAACGTTCGCTGCATTCCGGATAAGGAACGCAGGCTAGAACTGTGTGGAGTTGTAGGCAAAGTCCCGGACCTTCTTTTCTTCGTCATACTTGATGATGATTGT
Source organism: Nitrospira sp. UW-LDO-01 (assembly GCA_002254365.1). Classification (GTDB taxonomy): domain Bacteria; phylum Nitrospirota; class Nitrospiria; order Nitrospirales; family Nitrospiraceae; genus Nitrospira_D. Next base: position 6,656 of record NIUT01000139.1, on the reverse strand, counting down.
CAGTGTCCGTTGGCGTTGTGAGCTGGCGCTGTCGCGGGATGCGGCGCCGAGAATAATGATGCCCGCAAAGGATGAGCTGGACGTATCCACGCGATCGGTCGACACCTTGTCATAGATCCAGACCTCGCGACGCTTGTCGTCAGTTGTCACGATATTGGGGCTTCCCAGGAGTTCGGCCACTTGCGCGGCAGACATGCCGACTTTGATTTCGCCCTGCACCTTCCCGACGGTCAGGCGGTCTTCCTTGATTTCAGCCTTGTTGTCGCCGCAGCCTGCGGCGACAAGGGACAGGCACAGACACAGCGCGCTCCATCGATAGGTCATCGTGGGTTTCCCTTTCCATTCACGTTGTGTGGTTTGGGTCTGACATGAGGATAGGCTACTGCGCCAAAGGGAATGTGTCAATGAGTGTAACTAGAAAAGCTGGTAATAGAATGCCGCGCCTCATCACCCCCTTACACAATGGAATAAAATGCATGGCCTGTTGGGGGAGCCAAACTCAGGCAGGGAAAGCTTTCTGCCGGGTCCTTTCAGGTATCGCAGGTTATGAATTCAGAGCAAGCGCTCTGGATAGTCGGAAATGATGCCGTCGACGCCCATGGCTCTGGCGGTCTGGATGTCGGCTGGTTCGTTGACGGTGTAAGTGAAGACTCGGAGTGATCGGTCGTGCAGTGCCTTGAGAAATGACGGTGTGAGCGTTTCAAATGCCACGCCGACATGGGTGGCCTGCGCGTCTGTTGCGAAGGCCGTTCGATTGACGGGCACTCCTTTGATGAGGGCCATGGTCTGCGCCTGAGGGTTTTCACGCCGGACAGCTAACAATTCATCATGGAGGAATGAGGCGTAGATGAGGGGCCCACTAAACCGGACCTCTCGGACCGTACGGCAGATCTGTTTGGCAATCCCTTCTGTCTTGATCTCGATCATCATGCCGATCCGTCCGGATGCTGTACAAAGTGCATCGGCCAGGAGTGGGAGCGGTTGTCCGTCATGGCCTCGGATTTCTTGGAGGTCGCTCCAGCGCTGGCTCACGATCGGGCCATGGCCGTTGGTGGTGCGGTCGAGCGTTGCATCGTGCAGCAGAACCAGTTGGTTGTCGCTGGTTGCCCGTACATCAACTTCGACGAGGTGCGCATGGAGGGTCATACTGCACTCAATAGCGGCAAGGGTGTTTTCCGGTGCGTGACCACCGGCACCGCGATGGCCGATGCGCAGGGTCATCTATTCCCCCTCCACCGTGTGGACCATACTCACCTAGATTGTTTCCCCCAATCATCATCGGCTAGGGTGGGGGATTTTTCAACTATCAGGATGAGTGCGAACGTGACAGCTGTTGAGCTAGTCATTAAGTCGAGCTATCGCCTGTTTCGCACAGGGGAAACTCGTGTGCTCTACGGTATGTATCCGAGTCATATATAGATCAGCGAGGTATGGCTCAGATGGGCTTATATTTTGCCGAATGTCCGTTCGAAGAACTCTCTGGTGAGTGCCATGTGCTGGGCGATATCGGTCTGAAGGTGGCGGGCGCCCGCTTGCCAGTCGTCGGTGGTGTACCCGACACGGCGGGCCAGGAAGATAAATTCGTCCGAATCGACAGGTGGAAGGACGCGATCCTTGGCGTTACCACGGACCATACGAAGGCCGTCAATGAGCATCCGGATAAAGAAGTAGGCCTTGCGCAGCATCTCGCCGTCCTGTCTGGTCACCATTCCACAGTCGACAAGCGCTGCGAGGGCCTGCATGGTGTTGGGGGTCCGCAAGATGGGGAGGCGCTGTCCGTGTTTAATCTGGAGATATTGGATGGCGTACTCAATGTCAACGATCCCGCCTTGGCTGTGCTTCAAGTTCACGGTGTCTCGTTCCACGAGTTGCCTCAGCTGTTGACGGCGCGCATCGAGAACGATCGTTGGATCCAATGCTTGGCCGCTATAGACATAGTGGTCGCGATGGATTTCCACTCGCTTCCCGAGATCCGGATCACCGGCGACATGGCGCAGTTTGATCAACGACTGCCGTTCAAACGGTGCGGCAAGCCCCTCGTCACTATAGTACTTGGCGATTTCATCGAAGGGATTCGTGAGCGAGCCCTTTCCGCCGTGAGGCCGAAGGCGGACATCCACATGGAAGATGCCTTCTTGTTTCGCTTCGATCCATTGAAGGAGCTCGTATCCCAGTCGTTCAAAGTATTCGCTGTTGTCGATGGGGTGTTTCCCGCCGGTCCGGCCGGTATCTCCGTAGACGAACAAGACCTCGATGTCGGAGGCATAGCCCAGCTCTTTCCCTCCGAATTTTCCCAAGCCGAGGACGGTGAAGGGGCAGGGCTTCTTATTGGCCAGTCGCGGTGGACCATACAATTTGTTCAGCTTGGCTTGGCAGTCCTTTAAGCTTCGATCAAGGATGGTTTCGGCCAGCTGTGTGAGGGCGGCGGAGAAATCAGGCAGGGCTGTGTCCGGTTCGACAATGTGCTTCATGTCGATACGAAACATTTCGCGGTCCTTGAAGCTGTTCAGCACGGCTTTCCGATCTGCATCGGTTTTGGCACGGTTGACCAGACGATCCAGTTCCTTGCGCAGCGTGGCTCTCGGAGTGATGAGGGGAGCATCCCGGTAGTCTTGCAGCAGGGGTAAAAGATTACTGTGTTGGCGACGGAGAAAGTCCTCCCAGAGGAAATCGCTGGCGCCGAGCAGGCGGGCAAGGAGGGGAAAGGTTTTTTTGTCGCTCAGAAAGGCCAAGGCTTCTTGCTGAGCCTTGCCTTTTGTCTGCTGGACCGTCAGATCGAGAAATTGGTCGAAGGCTTCTAACGCTTTGGTCGGATCCGGAGCCCAGGTCAGGGCATGAGTAAACTGCTTGATGAGGACGGCTGTAAGGCGTAACTGCTGCTGATCGGTCGCATCGGTGAGCTTCTGGCCGTGGCGATTGCGGACATAAAAACGATCATGAATTTTCCCGTTTTCAACATCAAACTGCGCTTTGGAGATATACACATTCCGCATTGCAAGAGCATTGGCAAAAGCGTACAAGAAGGCCGGCGTATCGTCCGACCGAATCTCCATAACCGTGTCCGCGGGTGATTGACTGTTGTCGAAGGTGATCTGCACGGGATGGAGCAGGCCACTGAAAGAGCCTCGGCGTTTGCCGAGCTGTTCCACGAGGCGACGGTTCACGGTCAAGCGTGCCTCCTCAAAGTGTCCTTTGTCCAGCAGGGTGATCACCGAGGAGAGTGCCGCAGTCAGCTGATGTTGTTGGTCCGCTCCTAACTCCACCCCAGGGACTGGATGTACACGGAACACATCAACGATCTTCTTCTGGGTCAAGCCTGGGGTGGCCTTGGGACGAACCCGCGGTCCATACTCGCTCCAACTTGTCCGAGCGGATAAGGGAGCAGTTTTTTCTGAAAATGTATAGATATCGCCTTCTTCAATGTTCAGCCCAAAGGCTGAGAGCAATCCGCAAATCATTGCGAATTCAGAGAAGTAGTCATAGGCGACGATTGTGATCACACACCGCTGGTCAGGCTGTTCGGCAAATACCACTTCGCACAGGTGCTCCGGCGTCAGTTGGGCCGTGAGGCGGACGTGTTCGGCAATCGTTGAGGGGGTGAACCGTTGGAAGTATTCTTGATCCAGACGGGCAAAGAAATCCTGCAGAAGATCGGGTGGCACATCAGGGCACAGCGGACGGACGGTGTTGAGTAGTGCGACACGATCTGGCATGAACGTCAGTATACCCGAATGGGTTCATTGTGCGTAGAGAAACCTGTCAGTATAATGCCGCGCTATACGCAGGAACCGTGAACCGTGAAACGAAAGTCTGAGAAGGCAGGCATCCCAAGAATATGGCCAGAGGCGCAAGTGCCGGGAGCACCGACAGCGTCGCGTGCGCCGGACCCCACGCCGGTGTTGCTGGCTGCCAAGCGGAATGCTGAGCAGGTGCGAGCCATTTTATCCGCCTATGGTCTGCGGGATCTTGATTTGGCGGATCGGAATCTCGAGGCGATGGCCGGTGATCCACTGCAGCGCAATCGGCTGGCTGAGATTCTGCCGATGATGTTGGAGGCCATCTCACGGACAGCCGATCCGGACCAGGCCCTCAATCATTGGGAGCGGCTGTTCGGAAGTGTCTCGCGTGCGTCATTGCTCGACTACTTGAGGACGTGGCCGCGCATGCTTGACCTACTGTGCGCAATTTTCGGCAATAGCGATGCGTTGGCCTTTACGCTTATCCGAGATCCGATGTTGGTGTATTGGTTGGCTGAAGAAGACGTGCTCTCGCGCGCGCCGACGAGGAAAGAACTTGAGCGGGCCCTTCGAGAAAGCATCGGGCACCTGGCGGCAAAAGAAACGAAACTGGATGCTCTCCGCCGTTTTCGAAGGCGGGAAATGTTGCGCATCGGCGTTCGGGATCTGCTCAAGCGGGCCACGGTGCCGGAGACGACAGCCTCATTGTCGGACTTGGCCTGTGTGCTGATCCATGCCGCGTACGAGATCATCGATGCCGATCTGCGCCAACAATATGGTGTGCCGATGCATCAGGCCGGAAAAGGGCGATGGGTCGAGACCGGGTTCACCGTCATTGGGATGGGCAAGCTCGGTGGACATGAGTTGAACTACAGCTCCGATGTCGATCTGATCTACCTCTATGAGGCGCACGGCGGCGAAACCAGAGTCTCGAACGGTCGACGGGCTCCCGCTCCCCCTGGCGTCGGTATTTCCAATGAAGAGTACTTTGAGATTCTCGCCCGCGAATTGACGAGGGTATTGGCTGAACCAAGTCGTGAAGGACACATCTTTCGGGTCGATCTCCGCCTGAGGGCCGAGGGTTCCGTGGGGCAATTAGCCCGCTCCCTGGAGGAATATCAGCGGTATTATGCGGCAAGGGGACAAGCCTGGGAGCGATTGGCGTTGCTCAAGGCCTGGCCGGTTGCCGGCTCGCACGAAGTAGGCCTCGCGTTTCTCAAGTTGATCAAGCCGTTTGTGCTTGGTACCGGAGGAAAGTTGGATCGAGACGCAGCGAACGCGATTGTGCAGGACGTTCGCGCGGTCAAAGACATGATCGACGCCAAAATGACCGACCGTGGCCATACACAACGCAATGTGAAGTTGGGAACCGGAGGCATTCGGGAGATTGAATTTTTCGTGCAGACCATCCAGGTTCTGGCTGGGCGGAAGGTGCCAACGTTGCTGGATCGGAGTACGCTCGGTTCCCTCAAGCGAGTGGCCAACAAGAAACTGCTCTCGGTTCGAGAACGCGATGAACTGACCGATGCCTATATATTTCTACGCGATGTTGAGCACAAATTGCAGATGGTTCACGATCTCCAGACTCATGCGTTGCCGGATGATGATATCGAATTAGAAAAATGCGCGATTCGGATGGGGTATAGGGCCGAGGATCGGAAGAAGGCGGTCGAGTCCTTCCATGCGGACCATCAGCGACATACGGAAATGGTACACCGTACGTTCCAGTCACTCTTTCTGGAACCGAAGACCTCGCCGGTTCTCAAGACGACGCTTCGTCTCATCAGTGGCTCGAAGTAGACGAGGCTCTTCTGAGAGGCTAGAAGGTCCATCGATAGGCAATCCTGCCATCTCCTGTATTCTGGCGTGATGGAGGAGTCTGGTGGATCCTCGATAATGGCAGAGGTGGCCTGACCGAACCACACTGACTGCGCAATATTGACAGCCCTGATTGCCTCTGCTAGCGTCTCTATGTGGACATCAGTGCTGGGATTCCTGTCTTATCTTCACAGTGAGGGATATGAGTACGATTCAGATCAAGACCCCGTCTCCTGAGCAGAGCCTTCCCCTGGTGAAAGAGGCTTTGGAGATGGAAAAAAAACTCACGCGCGATAGTCTCGCGATCTCAGAAGGTCGGATCACGACGCTTGCCCGACAGCTTGGGGTTACGGTTGAACAAGTCTTGGGGGGGGTGGTTACAAGAGGGGAAGAGAATGAACAGGACCTGTTGGACTTGGAAGGTGAGTTGGAGCTACGTCGGACGTTGCAAGATACCCTTCAGCATCTCGAACAGCTCGAAGTATGTCGGTAGCCGACTACGCGTCGAAGATTCGCACCGCTATTCTTGAAACACCTCATGTCGTCTCACACTCCCTCGGATATGAAGATCGCCCGCCTGTAGCAGGAATTGTAAAGGGCACGGCGAGGTTTTCCGATGGGACGGTGCTTCACTTTAAGGAATACCTCCAGCTGAACCCCATGAGCATCAGGCTTAAGTACGCCTACCACTATGTGACGGCAACCGGCAGTCTCATCTTTCGATACGACAACGCGCGCGATCCTGCTGCACGGGACCTGCCGACCTATCCACACCACAGGCACAGTCACACGGGCCTCGAAGTGTCCTCTGGCCCTTCGCTCTCGGATGCATTGCACGAGGCAGCCGCTCTCGTGAAACGACTGCGGAAATAGATCCAGGGGTCATAGAGTGGGTGGGTACGCGTTGACCGGAGTCTAAATATTCCTATGCGATGTCGAACACAAGTTACATAACGGTTCATGATCTCCAGACACATTCCCTTCCCGCCGAGCAGGAGGAATTAGGGCCTGTTAACGCTACCGTAAGCCATCCACGATCAACGCGAAATTGATGAAGGCGACGAACATGACATCGAGTTTGTCAAATCGTGAAAAGAGGCG
>NIUT01000138.1 GCA_002254365.1 Nitrospira sp. UW-LDO-01 | reverse complement strand
GTTGGCGCAAATCTGATGAGCATCGCATGCCCACATGATCCCACAAATCCACCTCGATTGCTATCAGTAAATAGAGGCTTAGCTATAACTAATCCCACGAATAGCTGGCGCGACTGCTCCTATTGCGAGATCTACATCTAATGTCTTCGCATTGAAGCGTTCGTGGTTCATGCCAAGCTAATCGGTTTTAGCACCACCCAAACTCAAAGACAGATGGAAGATCTAGCAGTCTGCTGAAAAACTCAACATGGGTGCTTCGACAAGCTCAGCACGAACGGGAAACCCTCATAGGTTCATGCTCTTCTCGCTCATCCTGAGGCTCTCGAAGGATGAGCAGAGGGTTTTTCAGCAGACTGCTAGAGGGAGATCCGGTCATCGAGAGACCGAGGGAACAGCCATTCTGCAGAGTAGGGCCGGGGCTTAACTTCTTCAGGCTAGAAACCGAGTAAGAAGCGGAAACGCTCATATAAGGGTATGTCTATCATGAATGTGAGTCCCTTGGTCTGGATCAGCTTTGGTCTCACGAGTCTGACGCTCAGCGTCATGCTAGCGGGTGACGCCTTGGTTGGTCTAGTGCCTAACCACGATCGCCAAGACTTTGAATATCGTCGCGATGTGGCCGAGGCCTTGGCAGTTCAATACTCTGCGTTGGCGGAGCATCAGCAGATTGAGACCATCAAACTGTCGATGGTGCGGTTTGCGCAGCGGAATCCTGAGATCCGTTCGTTGGCGTTGGTCCTTCAAAGCGGAGAGGTTCTCGCACAGATTGGGGACCATACTCGCATCTGGGTGCAGCCATCCGGTGGCGCATCATCACTGGAATTTCTCCAAGTCCCAATCTTTGCCGGGGATGAGTCGTGGGGAGTGCTTCAAGTCGCATTCCGTAAAGCCGACCTGTCGGAGGCGGAGCGGTTTGTGAACGATCCATGGGTGCGGTTCCTCACCTTCGTCGGCGTGATGGGATTTATCGGCTATCTTGTCTTCATGAAACGCACTCTTCGACAATTAGACCCATCCGGCATAGTTCCGACACGAGTCAAAGCCGCTCTCGATGCACTGACGCAGGGAGTGGTGATGATCGACACACGGGACCTCATCGTATTGACGAATGAAACCTTCAGTCGAGCGGTGGGGAAGTCCGTGACCGCTCTGATCGGCACCGACCTTGGGGCCATTGCCTGGAAGTCGTCGAATTCAACTGGGGCCTTGACGGTGTATCCCTGGACCAGGGCGATTATGGACAAGCAGCCGCAAGACAATATGTCACTCTTCTTGCCAGGCGAAGAGGGAGAGTCAAAAAAGTTTATCGTGACGACAGTCCCGATCATGGATGATGGATCGACGGTGCGAGGTGCGCTCGTTTCGTTTCACGATGTCACGGAGCTGGATCGGGCAAATTCACAACTCAAGGAAGCAAACAATGAATTGGAGGTCTCCCGAGTTCAAATTCTCCAAAAGAACCAGGAACTCGAGGTGACGAATACGAATTTGCACATCGAGATGGATCACCGAAAAAAAGCCGAAGCTGAAAAGGAGAAGTTGTATCAGCAGCTCATGAATGCCTCACGCCAAGCAGGTATGGCGGATGTGGCGTCGAGTGTTCTTCATAATGTCGGTAATGTGCTCAACAGTATCAACGTCTCGACGGATACCTTGCTCAAGACGCTTAAGAAGCCGATGGTGGGCGATGTCTGCCGCATTGCGGCACTGTTCAGCGAGCATCAGGATAATCTGCAGTCATTTTTGACGGCTGATCCAAAGGGGAAGCAGATTCCTTCTTATCTGGGGTTGGTCGCCGAATCTCTCAGTGGAAGCCATCAGACCATCCAACAGGAACTCGATTCGCTGGTGAAGAAGGTCGATCACATCAAGCAAGTGATCATGTCGCAGCAAGACATCGCACGTGCGGGGAGTATTCGAGAACCGGTCTTGGTCGAAGACATGATGGAACAGGCGTTGATCATGGCGATGCCTGAGCCGGAGAAGTATCATATCCAAGTAGTGCGGGAATATCGCCCCATCCCTGCCATTATGACGGATCGGCACCAGGTGCTGCAGGTATTGGTGAATCTCATCACGAATGCCAAGAACGCGATGATCGAGCACTCGGGCAGCACGCGTTGTCTCACCTTGCGGCTTGGCGTGTCGGCTGGCAGCGCCTTCGCACGATTGGAAGTGATCGACACGGGTGGGGGGGTCAAGACGGAAAACCTCCACAAGCTGTTTGCACAGGGTTTTACCACGCGAAAGGCTGGTCATGGGCTTGGACTGCACAGTTCCGCCATTGTGGCGAAGAATCTTGGCGGCGCCTTGCAGGCGCAAAGTGCCGGTGAAGGACAGGGGGCGACGTTCACGTTGGACCTGCCGCTGGTCCTTGTCGAGGCAGCGGCATGACCAGTGACCGAGACACCATTAACCGTCGAATCCTCATTATTGACGACAATGTCAATATTCACGAGGACTTCAGGAAAATCTTGTCCCCACCGATAGATTCGGGAGCACTGGACCACGCACGGGCGGCTCTGTTTGGGGAGACTCCGACCATTCCCACGCATGTGTCGTATGAACTGGAGTTTGCAACCCAAGGCCGCGAGGGATTCGGGCTTGTTCAGACGGCTCGTCAGAGTGGGGTGCCCTATGCGGCGGCCTTTGTGGATATGCGTATGCCCCCGGGCTGGGATGGGCTCGAGACCATCGAGCATCTGTGGTATGTCGACCCTGAAATCCAAATCGTCGTCTGTTCGGCCTATTCTGACCATCCATGGGAAGACGTCAGTCGCCGCATTGGCGATACCGACAAGTTGCTCATTCTGATGAAACCATTCAACAGCATCGAGGTCGTTCAGATGGCCAACGCCTTGACCAAGAAATGGAACCTGGCTCGTGCGGTGAAGCTACAGATTGAGGGGCTGGCCCAGAATGTCAGCCAACGGACGACTGACGTACGCGCCGTGAATCAACGGCTTCAGGAGCAAATTGCCAGCCGAATGACCGGATCCCGCACTGACGATTCACAGGAACCAGTTGGGGTGATGCTTCGCCAGAAGGAAGAGTTTCTCGCAATCATGAGCCACGAAATCCTCACACCGATGAATGAGTTGATCGCGAAAGTGACTCTCTTGCTCGATAGCCCGCTGAATCCAGTCCAGCGTCAGCATGCGTCGACTCTTGAGCACTGCGCACAGGACCTGCTCTCCTTGATCAAAGATATGCATGAATTCTTGACCAGTCGAAAACAAGAGACCGAAGTCCGCGATCAGTCTTGATGGTAGGACGTTCCCGACGGGGAGCCGGTATTCATTCATATGGATAACCACAGCAAGAATCCTCGAGTCTTGATCGTCGACGATAATCAGTCGATCCATGAAGATTTTCGGCGGATCCTTCAATCCCAACCGGAAGACAAAGATCTGAATCGAGCGCGTACGGATTTGTTTGGTGGGGCGCCGCTTGTGGAAGCGCTGGATTGCTTCGAGTTGGATTACGCGGTTCAGGGACAGGCTGCCCTCGCATTGGTCCAGATGGCAAGGGAGGAGGGGCGCCCCTATGCCGTGGCATTCGTCGATATGCGGATGCCTCCGGGCTGGGACGGCCTGGAAACGATTCAGCGACTATGGGAGGTTGATGGTCGCATCCAGGTTGTAATCTGCACAGCCTATTCGGACCATTCGTGGGCAGAAATTGCGGCACGGTTGGGTATGAGCGATCGGTTGCTGATCCTGCGCAAACCCTTCGATGCGATCGAGGTTCAGCAGATTGCCGCCGCACTGACACGCAAGTGGGAGTTGGGGCGCGATGTCCGGTTACAGATTGAAGACCTCGTTGCACAGGTCAATGCCCGCAACCGGGAACTCCGGGTCACGAACCAACTTCTTGAGCAGCAGGTAGCCGAGCGGACGGCAGAGCTCAAACGGCGTAACGAGGAGTTAGAGCGAGCGGTGGAGGCGCTGAAAGAGGCCAAGGCGGAGGCCGATGATGCCAACCAGGCGAAGTCGCAGTTCTTGGCTCGTATGAGCCACGAGATTCGGACGCCCATGAACGGCATGCTCGGTATGAATGAGCTGCTTCTTTCGACCACCCTGACCAATCAGCAGCGATATTTTGTTGAAACTATTGATAATTCCGGCAAGCAGCTGGTTCAGATCGTCAACGATATCCTGGACTTGTCCAAGATCGAAGCCGGCCAGATGGATCTCAACATCGCAGCGTTCGATCTGGTGGCGACTGTGCAAGCTGTCATTGATGGGTTCTTCGCGCCGGCCCAGAAAAAAAGGCTCAGTTTAGAATGTCAGATCGACCCCAAGTTGTCCGCCATGTGGCGAGGGGATGCCGCACGATTCCGGCAGATTCTGACCAATTTGGTGGGGAACGCCGTGAAGTTTACGGAACAAGGTGGCATCTTAATTCACATTGCGCGGATTCAGGATAGCCATGACAACGCCTTATTCAAAGTTACGGTGTGCGATACCGGGATTGGTATCCCCCTCGATGCGCAACAGAAGATCTTCGATCCCTTTGCCCAGGCGGATGGGTCGATGACAAGGCGGTATGGGGGAACAGGGTTGGGGCTCGCGATCGTCAAACGGCTTGTCGCATTAATGGGGGGAGACATTGGCTTAACCAGTACCCCGGGAAGGGGTTCCACGTTTTGGTTTACCGTCTGTCTTGAGAAACAGAGGATGAGTGAAGGCATGGGGGGAGAGAGTAAGCGGGTGGATTCGTGCACGAACCTTGACGTATTCATCAGTAAGGGGTCCGCTCGCACATTCTCAAAGCCACGGTCGCATGGGTCGCATGCGCGTATCCTCTTGGCCGAAGATAATTCGACGAATCAGGAGGTATTCCGTGGCCTGCTGGAGCTCTGCGGCGAATCAGTCGACGTGGTCAGTACGGGTAGAGGGGCTATTGATGCGCTGGAACGGTTCCGATACGACCTCGTTCTTATGGACTGTGAAATGCCGGAGATGGATGGACTCGCTGCTACCGCAGAAATTCGCCGACGGGGAGTTAGACGAGCAGATGGTAAACGAGTCCCGATCATCGCCCTATCAGGGTACGCGCTCAGCAGCCATCAAGATGCCTGCTTTGCTGGCGGCATGGACGGCTTCCTCTCGAAGCCGGCAGGCATAAAAGAGATTCGCAATGTGCTGCAACAGTGGTTACCAACGAGTGAGTCACAGGCTGCCTAACAACAGGACCGTTCATCCAATTTGCTCGAATGACTATGACGACGGAGCTGACCGAATCTTCCGAAAATCGACGGATCTTGATCATCGATGACAATGTGCTCATCCACGATGACTTTCGAAAAATCCTTCAACCGGGGGACGAGGCTCACCGTCTGGATGAAGTCCGTGCAGCCGTCTTTGGTGGTGCTCCACGTCTGAAGCCGCTGATCCGGTTCGAGTTGGATTGCGTGGATCAGGGGCAAGCTGCATTGGCTCTGGTTCAGAAGGCGCGTCAGGCAGATCGACCCTATGCCGTGGTGTTTGTGGATATGCGCATGCCTCCCGGCTGGGATGGTTTGGAAACGATCGAGCATTTCTGGGCGGTCGATCCAGAGATTCAGGCGGTGATCTGCACGGCGTACACGGATCATTCTTGGGAAGAGATCATCGAGCGATTAGGTTCCGACGACCGTCTACTGATCCTGCAAAAGCCTTTCTCCGGCGTTGAAGTCTCTCAACTGGCGATGTCGCTCACGACAAAATGGAACTTGGCCCGTCAGGCGCACCAACGTCTGCAGGCTGCCGAGGCTGCCAATGTCGCCAAGTCACAGTTCTTGGCCAACATGAGCCATGAAATTCGCACCCCGATGAATGGGATTCTAGGCATGAGCGAACTCTTGATGCAAACACCACTGAATGACAAGCAGCGGCGGTATATGCACACATTGCAGAAATCCGGCCAGGGACTCATCCAGATCATCAATGACATTCTGGATATTTCAAAAATTGAAGTCGGAAAGCTAAAGCTTGAACAGATCGCCTTTGATCTTCGTCAACTTGTGACGGAGGCGCAGGAACTCTTCTCGAGGCAGGCGGGAAGCAAGGGGCTTCGATTAACGACCATCCTATCCGAAGCCGTCGGTCACGAGTATGTGGGCGATCCGGTACGCATTCGTCAAATCCTCGCGAATCTCATTGGGAACGCAATTAAATTTACGGCGCAAGGCCAGATCACTGTTTCCATGACGGTTGTTGATGATGCCGTTGGGCAGACGGACATGTGTCTGAAAGTGCAGGATACAGGGATTGGTGTGGAACCGGCGATCCAAGCCAATCTCTTTACACCCTTTACACAAGCCGATGGCAGCACCACACGCAAGTTCGGCGGGACCGGACTTGGCTTGGCGATTGTGAAGCAGTTAGCTGAGATGATGGGCGGAACAGTGGGGGTTGAGAGTGTTCCCGGACGGGGCTCGACATTTTGGTGCACGATGAGGCTTGGAAAATCGACCGCTCAGTCGATTTGTGCCAAAGCGAGTTAAGCCATCATGATCGAGAGTGGTCGGAGGAGTGCGGAGTGACAAGCGACGAGATCAATCGGCGTATCCTGGTTGTGGACGACAACGTATCGATTCATCATGACTTCCTGAAAATTCTACGGCCCGACATGGGATCGAAGGCTCTGGAACAGGCACGGGGGTCCTTATTCGGCGACTCCAATCCGGTTCGGACCAATGATGAGTTCACGGTCAATTGCGCAGATCAAGGGGCCACCGCGTTGGCCTTGGTTGAAACGGCGGTTAAAGAGAGGAAGCCCTATGCGGTGGCCTTTGTGGATATGCGGATGCCGCCCGGTTGGGACGGGCTGGAGACCATCGAGCGGCTCTGGAGAGCAGATACTACGTTGCAAGTCGTGATCTGCACCGCCTATTCCGATCAACCGTGGGATGAGATCAGAGACCGAATTGGGCGAACTGATCAGTTGCTGATCCTTCAGAAACCGTTCAATAGCATCGAGGTGTTGCAGCTCGCGACTGCGCTGTGTCGGAAATGGGACCTTGCGAGAAAGGTTGCGGGCCAGGTGAGCGAGTTGAGTCAGCTAGTCGATGAACGGACCATGGAGCTCCGACAGGCAAACCGGCAGCTGACGGAATTCAACGAGGCACTCATGCGGACCGTTGCAAGCCTGGAGGCAGCGCAGACCGAAGTCCTACGGCAAAATGGAGAGCTGGTACGTCTGGCCTCGCGGGATACACTGACAGGATGTCTCAATCGCCGTGCATTTTATGCCTTGTTTGAGGAGGCGTTTGCCGAGGGCCGTGGACAAGGAAGTGAGCTCTGCTGTCTCATGGTCGACATTGATGATTTTAAGCGCGTGAACGATGAGTTTGGGCATGCCGTCGGGGATCAAGCGATCCAAGCTGTCGCGGATTGTCTTCAGTCTGGATTGCGGCTGACGGATATGGTCGGACGGTATGGAGGTGAAGAATTCTGTTTGATGTTCCCGCGAACGACCTTGGGCGAGGCGACGGTGTTGGCGGAACGCCTTCGAGCCCGTGTGGCCGCGGAAGCTGGCAACCGTGTGCGAATGGTATCCGGCATGACACTGACGGTGAGTATTGGTGCGTCATCCAGTGTATTTGGCGCCCGCGCTCCACTGGAGTTGATCGATCAAGCAGATAAAGCGCTGTATGCTGCGAAGGAGGGCGGCCGCAACTGTGTCATGGCGATGGATGTGCTGGTCCCGGGGCTCAATCCTTCTGAACAGCTTGAACTTCAGGTCCGCCGAGTCACCCCCCGCGAGTCGACGTCTGCCCACATCAGATAAGCAGTGAATGTATGACGAATGATGCCGATGACATCGGCATCAATGCTCGTGCTCTCCGTCATAGCCTTATCCATTCCAGTAGAGCAAGAAAGTGCCTCATATGGTTTGGAGTGCAGTCGTCGAAGGATGGTCAAGCGTAGAGAGCCGTTTGAACCATGGGTGTGTGAGGTGGGCAGACAAAGCGATCGTTCACGCGTCGTTCATTGTATAATGGCCCTCGATGATACGCCTCTTCGGCCATTTCCGGTCTTCAGTCGGAAAGAAGATGGTCATAGCTCTGACCGGGCTATGCCTTGTCGTGTTCGTCGTGGCCCATATGCTGGGAAATCTTCAGCTGTTCGAAGGGTTCCACGCACTGAACAGGTATGCCGCCTTTCTCCGTGATATGCCAATCTTGCTCTGGATGGTCCGCCTCGGATTATTGAGTATAGCGGTGTTTCACATTGGGCTCGCAGTCCAGCTGAGTATACGAAATCGTCGGGCTCGTCCCGTTGAGTATACGATCCATCGCTATCGACAGGCGTCGATCGCGTCCCGCACAATGATGATCTCTGGAATGACTCTGTTGGTATTTCTCGGCTTCCATCTCCTTCATCTCACGGCCGGCGTCATCGATCCTGCATTCTCTGATCGCGTGGATGCGGAAGGCCATCGGGATGTCTACGGCAAGGTGGTGCATGCCTTCCAAAATCCTTTCATGGTCATCATCTATCTTGCAGGACAGGTGGGGCTCGGCCTCCATCTGAGCCACGCGATTTCTAGCAGCGTACAGACGATGGGATTTGAGCATGCGGGGTTGAGTCGGTTGTTGAAAGCGCTCGGACCCGTGATTGGGCTGATCGTGGTCTTAGGGAATGCTGCGATCATCCTTGCCGTCTTTTTGAGGATCGTGCACTGATGACGAGGCTGGATTCAAAAATTCCGTCCGGACCGTTGGAAAGTAAATGGGATCGGCACCGGTTCGGCGAAAAGTTGGTCAGCCCCAACAACAAGCGGAAGCTCACCGTGATCGTTGTCGGGACCGGCCTGGCCGGCGCAAGTGCAGCCTCGACCTTGGGGCAGCTCGGGTATCACGTGGAGTGTTTCTGTTTCCACGATAGTCCGCGCCGGGCTCACAGCATTGCCGCGCAGGGGGGAATCAATGCGGCGAAGAACTACCAGGACGACGGAGATAGTGTTGGGCGCTTGTTTTACGACACGATCAAAGGCGGTGATTTCCGCTCGCGAGAGGCCAATGTCTACCGGCTCGCCCAGGTCAGCACACAGATCATCGACCAATGCGTGGCGCTTGGTATCCCCTTTGCCCGGGAGTATGGCGGTCAATTGGCGAACCGCTCGTTTGGGGGCGTGCAAGTCTCCCGGACGTTCTACTGTCGGGGACAGACGGGGCAACAACTCCTATTAGGTGCCTATTCGGCGCTCTGTTGGCAGATCGAACGCGGCCAGGTCACGATGCATCCGCGTACGGAACTGCTCGATCTCATCCTGGTCGATGGTCAGGCTCGGGGCATTGTGGCTCGAGATTTGGTCACCGGACGGATCAGAGCGCACACGGCCCACGCCGTGGTCTTAGCCACGGGTGGGTACAGTAACGTGTACTATCTCTCCACCAATGCGAGCGGATGTAATGTGACGGCCACCTATCGAGCATGGAAGCATGGTGCCGTATTCGCCAATCCATGTTTTACCCAGATTCACCCGACGGCCATCCCACCGGGCGGGGCTCATCAGGCCAAGTTGACCCTGATGTCCGAGTCGCTCAGGAACGATGGCCGATTATGGGTGCCGAAGGTGTCATCGGATCATCGTTTGCCCGGCGATATTCCTTCAATAGATCGAGATTATTTTCTCGAGCGGCGATACCCCCGGTTCGGGAATCTCGCTCCGCGAGATATTGCCTCACGAGCAGTCAAAGTCGTGTGCGATGAAGGGCGCGGTGTTGGGACAAGCGGCCAGGGTGTGTACCTAGATTTTTCAGACGTCATCGAGCAACAAGGGCTAGAAGTGGTCCGTGAGCGTTATGGCAATCTCTTCGACATGTACCATCGCATCACAGGAGAGGATGCCTACCACGCTCCCATGCGGATTTACCCGGCGCCGCACTATACGATGGGGGGGCTCTGGGTGGATTACAATTTGATGAGCACGATCCCGGGACTTTTCGTCATCGGCGAGGCAAACTTTGCGGACCATGGCGCCAACCGGTTGGGTGCCAGCTCATTAATGCAAGGATTGGCCGACGGCTATTTCATCCTTCCCTATACCATTGGTCATTACCTGGCGACGGCAAACCTCCTCCCTATTCCGGAGGATCATGCGGAGGCTCGTGAGGCGATTCAGCTGGTTGAGACTCGGCTCAACCAGCTGCTGGCGGTGAAGGGACGTCGGACCGCGGCGATGTTTCATCGGGAGCTGGGGACGCTCTTGTGGAATCATTGCGGTATGTCACGCACCGAAGGGGGGCTCACCTCAGCGTTGCGATCGATTCCCAAGCTTCGTGAGGAATTTTGGCGGGATGTGATGGTCCCAGGGTCAGGAGATTCCTTCAATCAAGAGTTGGAGTATGCGGGACGGGTGGCGGACTATCTCGAATTCGCCGAATTGCTCTGTCACGACGCCCTCCATCGTCAGGAGTCATGCGGCGCGCATTTTCGCGAGGAATATCAAACAGAGGATGGTGAGCCACGGCGCGATGATGCGCGCTTTGCCTACGTGGCGGCATGGGAGTATCGGGATCGAGCCGTACCGGTCTTGCATAAGGAACCGCTGGCGTTCGAATTCGTGCCGCCGACCATGAGAAGCTATCAATAGGCGGCAAAAGGTGAGAGGTAAGGGGTGAAAGGAATAGGAGTCGGATTGCTGCACACGTTATGAAGTTCACCTTGAAGATTTGGCGCCAGAATGGCCCGCACGAGCGGGGTCGGTTTGTCACGTACGAGGCGCACGATGTGAGCCCCGGCATGTCGTTCCTTGAAATGCTCGATGGCGTCAACCAGAGCCTGCTCGGCAATGGTAAAGAGCCGGTAGCGTTCGAGCAGGACTGTCGGGAAGGAATTTGCGGGAGTTGCTCGCTGGTCATCAATGGTTTGCCACACGGCCCGGACCAGGGCATCACGACCTGTCAGCTGTACATGAGGCGGTTTTGTGACGGGGCCCACATTACGATTGAGCCCTGGCGAGCCAAAGCCTTCCCGATCTTGAAAGACTTGGTGGTGGATCGCAGTGGGCTGGACCGTATCATACAAGCGGGCGGGTATATTTCGGTCAATACCGGTGGAGCCGTGGACGGGAACGTCCTATTGATCGGGAAGGACCAAGCTGAAACCGCGATGGATGCCGCTTCCTGTATCGGGTGTGGAGCGTGTGTCGCAGCCTGTAAGAATGCTTCTGCGATGTTGTTTGTCGCGGCCAAGGTCTCCCACCTGGCAACCCTTCCACAAGGAAGCCCGGAGCGAGAACGCCGTGTGAGCGCCATGCTGGAGGCGATGGACAGAGAAGGATTCGGGTCCTGCGGAAATCAATATGAATGCGAGGCTGTGTGTCCCAAAAACATCAGTGCCCGTTTCATTGCCAATCTCAATCATGAATATCTCCGTGCCGGCATCGTCGAATCCGGCCGTCCCAGTGAGCCGGAGTCTCCCCACGCAGAATCTTCATAGCTGAACCCTTGCGGACTCGAGACGGTACATGGCGAACCCCTCTGGGCAGAACACGCAGACGGAAGCTGTTTGCGCTAGAAGGCAATGAGCTTGACTGTGAAGGAAAGGCCGTTATAGTGCGATCAAGGGCTGTGATCAGGATGGTGTATGCCAGAGAGTATCATGGGGAGACAGATCGTGTGTCCTCACTGTCGACAGGACAGCGCAGTTCGTGTGCAAGCTCAGTCACCACGTGAATTTGTTGCCTCACTGCTGTGGAGGGTGCCCTTCCAGTGTCAACAGTGTGACCACCGGTTTCTCGCTCGTCGCGTGAGTCTCCCGAGCGGCTCGCAGCTCACTGATCGCCGGGAATACATGCGTATTCCGGTCAAGCTCTCTCTCTCTTTTTCCGGAGGGCGAGTACGCGGAGAAGGTACCGTATTGGATATGTCATTAGGGGGCTGCATTATCCAGAGTGAGACTCATGTGCGGGTTGATGATATTTTTTACCTCGAGATCATCTTGGCCAAGGATGAGCCCCCGGTCGAGGCGGCAGCCATTGTTCGGTCCGTCAGTACCCGCGGGATCGCGTTCAAGTTCTTGCGCAGAGCGCAAGAGGATAAGCGGTTGACCGCCTTTATTCAAACCCGTTCGGGATCCACCGCATTGAGCCCATCAGAAATTCCCCAGTCAGTACTTTCCGAGTAGCTGCTCGATCCGCCACCCGCATTGTCGTGTGATCCGTCTGTTCTGTCCATTACCGCTCGGCTCAGCGTAGGGCCCTTGACCGACATATCTTCATGATTATTCCTCGTGGTAGCATGCTAGCCAGCTTTGGGGGCAGCGTCCTTAGGGTATCGCTGAAGGAGGAGACAATGGGACGTCGTTGGTGGCAAGCGATGGCGATTACAATAGTGATGGTCACGGCATTGTCCGTGTCTGGGTGTGGGTACAATGATCTGCAAGGCTTGGATGAAGATACGAAGGCCGCGTGGAGCGAGGTGATCAATCAATACCAGCGCCGTGCCGACCTCATTCCCAATCTCGTGGCAACAGTCAAAGGGTACGCCGCCCATGAGAAGGAGACGCTGGAAGGCGTTGTCAACGCCAGGGCCAAGGCAACCGGAATGCAAGTGACGCCAGAGGTGTTGAAAGATCCGGCTGCATTCGAGGCGTTTCAAAAGGCGCAAGCGGGGTTGGCCTCAGCGTTGGGACGACTGATCGCGATCGCTGAAAACTACCCCAACCTCAAGGCCGATCAAAACTTCAGAGACCTTCAGAGTCAGCTGGAAGGGACGGAAAATCGAATTACCGTGGCCCGCAAGCGGTATATCGATCGAGTCGCGGACTACAACAAGATGGTTCGATATTTCCCAACGAATCTGACCGCGAAGTTCCTCTTGCATTTGGAAGAGAAGCCCAACTTTACGGTGGCCGACGAAAAAGCCGTTGCAAAACCACCGGAAGTGAAATTCTAACGCGGTTCATGCCTAGGGGACAGTCGTGGAGCAGAAGTATGCGACTCGATTGCTGCAGGCGGTCCTTGTTGGAATCGCCGTTGTCTTTACCGTTATCTCAGCCTCTCCAGTCTCCGCACTCGATGTCCCTCCCTTGACCGGGCGGATTGTCGATCTTGCTCATGTCTTGCCACAGTCCACCCTGGAAGCGCTTACCGCTCGCCTGACTGCGCATGAAGGGCAGTCCAGCAATCAAGTTGCCGTTCTAACCATTCCTTCCCTCGAAAGCGAGTCTCTCGAGGAGTTCACGCATCGCGTGGCCACCACCTGGAAACTCGGTCGAAAGGGGACGGACAACGGAGTGCTCTTGCTGGTAGCGATCAAAGAACGCAAGGTACGAATCGAAGTCGGGTATGGGTTGGAAGGTATCCTGACCGACGTTCGATCGGCACAGATCATCAGAAATGAGATCATTCCTCGGTTTCGAGCTGGAGATATGTCTGGTGGGATCCTAGAAGGAACCTATGCAATTTTGAAGACCATTGACGGAACCTATCAGGCCACCGAGAACGCTCCCCCTCGGCAAGAGGGGGCTGTTGTCGAGCAGGTTGTGGTGGCGGTCATCGCCGGGCTGTTCGTCGGACTCCTGTTCACAAATGTTCATCGCGTCGTCGGACCTGTTGCCGGTGCAGGAATCGCAACGCTCCTTGCGCCTTGGGTGGGGCCGGCATTGCTTGCGGGTGGTGTGACGGTGGTGACCTTGGCGATGATCTTTCTGGTGCCGAAGTTCAGGCCGC
>NIUT01000137.1:13765-22892 GCA_002254365.1 Nitrospira sp. UW-LDO-01 | reverse complement strand
GTCGGGATGACTGTCCACTGAAGAGATGAGGGTTGTCGGTCGACTACGAATCCCGTCCCTGTTTGCTCCGCCATACCGTGAGCAATGCGGCCAGTTTGTCTTTTGACGACCGATGCTCCTCAGCCAAGGTTTCTAAAAAATCTGAAAGCCGCCTTGCTTTCAAGACCGTATAGAGTGTGACGATGATGACGGGTATCAGCACTACGAGAAAATATCCGATGCGCTTGGTAGACGGTTCCGCACCCAAGTCGAAGAGGTTCATACCCAATACCCCGGTTGTCGCAACACCGATCAAGCCGACAGTCGCCACCACCGTCAGTCGAACCATCGTTTCTCCCTGGCGACGGAGCGCATCGCTGTCGAGGTATTGGCTCATATCTTCCAACTCCGAACGGAGCTCGTCGTAGAGTCGACCGGTGCCCAATTGTTCGCTGACCATCCGATAGAGTTCCTTCACCTGCCCATGATCAGACACCTGATGAGACCAGTAGCGATGGGTAAACCGCAGAAAGATACCGAGTGTTTGACGAATCACTCGACGAAACTGCCGGACGGAGTCCAACTTGGTGAGATCAAGCTGATGCATCGCCTCAACCAGACGATTCGTCAGCATCAACAGGGCCGCCTTATGAAAATGTGGGATCAGAAACAATAAAAAATATTCATGCCGGAATTGTTCTAAATTTGTCTTACGATCTTCGAACGCCGGTTCTCCTGCTTCCCCCACCATCGTAAACACCCGGCCTGTACACATAAAACGGGCGCCTGGTGAACCTGGCCCTTGGCCGTTCCAATACCGGTCATAGCAATGGTGTTCTTCAAAGTTACGGAGATAGCGTTCCGAAAACGGCAACGTGTCGGAGCTACCCGGTGCCGCCGCCAAACCTATTCGTGCGAACTCCCCCCGCGTCAGTGCGCCAGGATCGTCCAGACTCAGATACGCCATGACCGGCATCAAGTGGTATTCAAGCTGGCGATACCGAATCAGACCGGCTTTCTCTGAATGGTGCAACACCAATGGTTCAAGCAGAAACTCCCAGTGGGAGGCAAGACTCAACGACCGATGCTGGCAGACAAACGAGAGATATTTCTCACGGTGATCATAGTCTGAGACAGCCAGCACCGTACCATCTGAAGACAACCACTCCACATGCTTGGGACAATGGCCACCGTGCCCGTCACGCTCCCAGTAGGTGGGATAGCATCGGCCGAAGCGAAAGAGTGAGTTTTGCACCTGCTCAAGCGGTACATCATTATCATAGATCTCGACGACCAAAATCGCCACATCGATGTCGTAGAAAAAGTACAAATCCACATGGGCCACCGTAAAGGTCGCAGGAGTCCCGTGAAGGCCAGGGAAGACCATCCGCACTTTCGCAATATCATTGCGACGAAAAACGCGGATCGCGGCCCCCTCGCGAACTTCAGCGCTCGTTCGCTTCCCCTCGCCATAGAGAAACCGCTGAACGTAGGGCAGAAATGTCACAAACTCGCTGTAATGCCGTTCCTGGAACTGCCGAGGATCCCCCGTAAACTCGTCCAGCACCTCTCGCCATGGATTGTTCGGATTGGTCGCCTGGAGAAGTTCCCAATGCTTTTGGATCGGCGCGTCCTCCCGGATGGGAGTAAGCTGCATTGGCCACAGCAGGATTTGTCGGAAATGTCGAATAACCTTTTGAGGATCAGCCACGTAACACGTCCTCGCTGAGGATCGAATCGCTCACCAGCACATGCCAGTTACCCGACACGTGACCTCACAACAGGGAACAGCGCCGTGATGGTCTTATACCATAGCGTAGTCTGAAAGTATGTGAAGGAAAGATACGGTCATCACCACATGGCAGGAGAGCGCCTTGTTTCACACTGGCGAATCCAACGGGGCCCTCCTTACCGAAGGTAACACAACTACCAGCTGCTCCAACAATCATTCGTGGGAAATCGTTCTCGGAGCTTGGAGAACAGCAAGGCTGTCCGACCAGAATGTCTCAGGATCTGTATTGAAGATATCGAAGGTGCTGGACGACAACACACCCCATGAGCCTTCACGCATCTCAGATTCGAGTTGCCCCGGTGCCCATCCGGCAAACCCGGCAAAGGCACGGAACGCTTCGTTCGGTTTGAGACCGGCAATGACGCGCTCCAGAACCATCGGTGTGCCCACATAAATTCCATTCGCAATATGCCGCGCATCGGGCAAGAGTTGCTTGAGTCGGAACAGCAACACCAGTTGTGTACGCCCGACCGGTCCTCCAGCAAATAATCGGTGGTTGGTCTGTTTCAATACCGGAAGATCCTGTAAAACTTCCGATAATAGTACATCCGTAGGACGATTCAACACGAGGCCAATGGTCCCACCTTGCCCATGTTCAACAATGAAGAGAACGGTGCGGGTAAAGTTGGGATCGCTCAATGAGGGGCTTGCGACCAAGAGTGAGCCTTTTTGAACTGGCGAGGGCACAAACTGCTGCTGGACCGAGGATGCTGGCGTCGCCATCATGGTTCCCAGAAACAAAACAGCCCACACAATATGTTTCATCCCAGCGCTCATATCGTTACACAGAGTCGAGTTACGTCTTTGCAAAGGAGACAGAGCTATCACACCATGAAAAGGCTACGACTCTCGATTCCCTGTGTCAATCGTGAGTGAGGAGCAGTGAGCATGCACGGGACAGTCACCGAAGCAGACAAATAAACAGGGGCCTGATCTCCTATCCGATTTTTCCTGAGAAACGTCCGTCACGAACAATCACCCACCGATTCCATTGGGCTGGGTTACGAGCGATCTTGATCGAGAGACGGCGATCTGATTCCAATGATCTGTACGAGGCGCTATGGCCAGACAACATCGAACCGGTCATCCTGTAAAAAAAATGGCTCAATCGAGCATAGCCCCTAGATCGCCAACGTGTCGTTCGCGTATGCTAGAGTTGAATTACGATGACGAGCCGTCGTCACATCGATTGACGTTGATGGGCCACGATTTGGATTACATAAAAGGAACTTTACTTATGACCACCGGCTTGCGCTATCTCCTTGCCGTCACCATCATCGGAAGTCTACAAGGATGCATGGATCCACCCAAATCTCCTTATGTTGATGTGCGAGATACCGTGTCGCGAATCGATGAGTCCAGGTCGGTCGCAGAACAAGGGAGCGCCGAAGAGCAATATAATCTTGGCCTACGATATGAGAATGCTCGTCCAGCGGACCATCGAGAAGCCGTACGGTGGTATCGCATGGCGGCCACTCAGCGCCACCCTGGAGCGTTTTATCGGCTTTGCGTGCTGTCGGATATCGGACGCGGGATACCCCAGGATTATCAGGAGGCCCTCCGGTGGTGCCGTCTTGCTGCAGACCAGAGCCATGGCGCCGCGATGTTTCTCATTGCCACTCACTATGAACAAGCACGAGGCGTTCCGAAGGATCTCGTCCAGGCCTATCTCTGGTATAATCTCGCCGCCGCCAATGGCCATGAAGCCGGCGCAAAATGGCGGAATCGACTAGGGCACGACATGACGGCGGCTCAGATTGCTCAAGCGCAATTGCTGACACGGAATTGGAAACCGAAAGGGCAAGAACCGCCTCAAGAATAATCATGCAGAAACCCGTTCCATCAAGCTCCTGCTTGACCTATGGATCAAATACTCCACCCATCTATCCGATGATCAGACTCACGGTCAACGTGACTCAGGTTTCCTCTCATGGTGCAGTTCCCTCTCCTTTTCACGATTGGCCTCCCACTCATTCCATCCTTGAACTCCCAGGCATGCGCTGAGTAGGATACGCCTCGTAGGATTCACTGTACCAACGATGTCAGCACAGTCTCAGTATCACAGAAACTCGTTCTCGATCAGCATGGTACTTCCGCTGATTGGTCTACTCACGCTGTGTACATTTTCATCAAGTTGTCTCTCCCCTCCCCAACCCCCGTCTCAACCACTCACAAACGGGCCGGCAGTGAGTGAGCTACTCACGCGGGCGCAAGGAGGCGAGGCTGAAGCCCAAAACCAGTTGGGCGTCCACTATAGTGAGGGCCAAGGACTTCCACAAAACTATCAGGAAGCGAAGTATTGGTTTAAGAAAGCGGCAGACCAGGGCCATGCCGGAGCACAGGTCAATCTGGGCACACTCTACTCATTAGGACAAGGGGCTCCGTTCAGCGACCCCATGGCATTATTTTGGTTTCAGAAAGCAGCGGACCAGCGCAATGCGCTGGCCTTTGCTAAACTTGGCATGATGTACGAACGAGGACGCGGGGTCTCACAAAATCTTGTGGAAGCTCACATGTGGTACAACCTCTCTGCAGCCTACGGTGAGAAACGAGCCGCTGAGTCACGCAATGCCTTGGCCAGACAGATGACGACCGAGCAAGTCACTGAAGCCGAAGCACGAGCCAAGAAGTGGGCTCCCAATCGGCGGTAACGCGATGGGTGGAGGCCTTCCAGTCGTTGCACTCATGACGTCCCTCGATCCTTACCGAGTCGACATCTTCTCGATAGTCCACCCCATTCCTTTTGAACGCACGTCTGGCAGGAATGACCCACGGCGATCGATAAAAGCAGCTTTCTGATCCGGCAGAGCCCCGCGAGGCTTGACGGTCGTGGGGCTCCACACAGTAGGCATCCACTGACCCCTATTGTCCTCACTTCTTCATAAAAGAATCCATCGCACCACTAGCCGATGGTAAAGAAGACAACTTGTCTTTGGTCTGTTTGAGCGCATTCATATTCTTTTGTAGCTCATCGACATTCTTCTGCATTTCAACCAACGAACTTCCTATCTGTGTGACCGAATCCTTGATTCCAAAGAGCCCCTCCGCCGATGCAATATGCAGCGATACCCCTCCCAGACCGAACCCGAGCAGAAATGCCGGAATCGCAAATGTGCATATCGAGCGTGTGAGTGTCATCAGTTCCTCCTTGTTGAGCGATCTCTAAGGCACTTACCGTTAGCCGGCATCATTAAGGATATGCGTGGGACTGTCAAGACGCCTATCAGCGGAGCAGCGCTCAATCCATCCGTGGGGAGTCACTGCCAGATAGAACCATCGATGGCACGGTCAAAAGTATTGAACAAGCAGACAAGCGCTGTGCCATGGGGGTCGGAACTTCGGTGAGGTGACATACAGAAACGAATGCGTGGGATTAGAAAATCCCAGCTTGTTTTTGCAGCCAACGGACATATTTCACGATCTCGTCCACGTCTTCCGACTTGACGGCATCGATCTTCGGCATATCGCCAAATTGCCAATGATGGGCCTTAACCCCGTTCGCTGCCGCCCGTTGGAAGGCTACATCGCCGTGATGGTTCGGTTCATACACTTTGTGAAGAAACGTTGGGCCTTGGTTGGTTCCGACGCCGCCGATGCCATGGCATCGTGAACAATTTGTATTGAACTTCTGCTCTCCGTCACGAAACTCTGCTGGAGCAGAGGCTACCGTTCCACTTGCCTTCGGTTCCCCCCCGCTCTGACTGCACGCCGGAGCAACGCCGAGCATCAAGAGTATCGAACTGAGTAGCGCAACTTGTGACGACCTCATAAAGATTCTCCACCTGTTTCCAGAAAATGACTCCCTCAAGATACCGCATAGGGAATTGGATCTACAACTCCCACCTCTGCAAACCCTCGCCGTCGAATGAGACAGCTGTCACACCGTCCGCAGGCCACTGTGTCCGTGGGATCATAGCAACTGTGTGTGAGGTGGATTGGGGCACCGAGATCCAGTCCCAGCCGTATGATCTCTGCCTTGGTCATTTGCATCAGAGGGGCTCGAATTTCAATACGCCCTCCCATCATGCCCAGCTTGGTTCCGAGTTGTAACGTTGTTTCCACGGCCTTGATGAACTCGGGACGGCAGTCAGGGTAACCAGAGTAGTCCACTACATTCGCCCCGAAATAAATCACTGAGGCACCCACCACCTCTGCCTGTGCGGCTGCGATGGAGAGAAAAATCAAGTTTCGGCCTGGCACATAGGTCACCGGCACGTCACGGCCACGGTCGGAGTCACGTCGGCCTTTGGGAACTGGGATGTCCCCAGTGAGAGCCGACCCGCCGATTGACTGCAAATCAACGGGCACCACGAGGTGATGCTCTGCCTCCAGCGCACCGGCCACCTGTTTCGCCCGTTCAATCTCTACGGCATGACGTTGTTGGTAGGCAAGAGTCAACAGATACAGCTCATAGCCGGCCTCTCGAGCAACAGCGGCCGTGACGGTGGAGTCCAAGCCACCGCTGGCGAGTACAACAGCTCGTTTCTGAAACTGCCCGGTCATAGGCAGAACACGTTGCGGGAGGATGCTGTAGGAGGCAGAATTGAAAACCTAGTCGCGATCTTCTTCTCGTTCGATTTTCTCCAACAACTCGGCACGTGATTGGCACTCGACGCACAGTTTGGCGAAGGGGACCGCTTGGAGCCGCCTCTCGCTGATCTCGATTCCACACTCCGCACAAATGCCATAGGTTCCCTCGTGCAGACGCGTGAGGGCTTCATCAATTGACTGCCGACGCCGATTGCGCATTTCCATCAAGGAAATACCCAGTTCACGCTCTAGATCCATCAGTGCCTGGTCACCAACATCGCGTGCTGACTCCAGGCGTCGCTGCTGATCTTCGGTCAGTGATTGCCCCAGACTTCCTTCGATCTCCTTGATAATTTCCTGGCGCTTCTCAAGGAGCATTTTTTGAAGCACTTCCTGTCGCTGTTCCCGTGCTTCTCGCTCTTTTGCGGTCTCTTTCGGTCGCACGGGCACTTCATCGACTTCGACCGATGGCTTCACTGTAGCCGCTACGCTAGCCGCCGATTGCAGTTTCTTGGTGATCGGCTCAACCGACTTCGCTTTCAGCTCGCCCTTTTTCTTCAACTGCCCCTTCGTCACCATAGTGATATGTGCTCCGCAATTAGGTCGTTTGGAAGGCTAATCCCTGCTTCTCAATCATGGCCCACGTTCCCGTTACAAGAGGGGATTGGAAGATATACCCATCATCCCGCTCACGGATAGATGATGGTCGAATGAACGTCGTACCCACCGAGTTTCTCACGTCCATTCAGGCTCTTTAGTTCAATCAAGAAATCAAGTCCGACGATGGTTCCTCCCAGCTGCCGGACGAGATTCACCGTCGCTTCCGCAGTCCCTCCGGTTGCCAGGAGATCGTCGACGATCAGCACATGCTCTCCAAGCTCGATCGCGTCACGGTGTACTGCAAGACTGCTGTTACCATACTCAAGGTTATATTTGACTTCATAACAATCAGCAGGAAGTTTGCCAGGTTTACGGGCCGGAACGAATCCGGCTCCCAGCCTTGCCGCAAGAATCCCGCCAAAGATAAACCCCCGAGACTCAATGCCGACGACCTTCCGGATCCCTCGATCTTGATACCGAGCCGTCAATTGATCGGACAGACTTCGAATAGCTGCGGGATGTTTCAGCAAGGTCGTGATGTCATAAAAGAGAATGCCGGGCTTTGGAAAGTCCGGCACTTCGCGGATAAGCGCTTGATAGTTGACAGTGGTCACGGGATCTAGAGCAGATCTGCTTGTGTCATGGTTTTTCGCTCAATGGTATGACGAAGACGGGCGAGCGCGGCCATTTCGATCTGACGGACACGTTCTCGAGTCAACCCCATGGTCCGCCCAATCTCTTCCAACGTCTTCGCTTCCCCTCCATCAAGCCCGAACCTCGACACAATAACAGTTTGCTCTTTTTCTGGCAACTCCCTCACCCAGGCCATCAATTCCGCTCGGCGCCGAACCCCATCGGCGGTTTCGTCGGGTAACAATCCCGTCGGATCCTCGATCACATCACGGAGAAACGTATCCGTGCGATCATTGAGCGGGCTATCGAGTGAACAGGTCGTGCGGACCAACTGTTTCAGATCCAAGACTTCCTCTTCCGATGTCTTCATCTTGAGCGCAACTTCCGCCGCTCTCGGTTCACGTCCGAGTGCCTGAACCAATTGCTCAGTGCGGTTCAAATAGCGATTCAGCCGTTCCACCACATGGACAGGGAGTCGAACCAGTTTCCCTTGATTGATTATCGCACGTTCGATGTACTGCCTGATCCACCAGGACGCATAGGTGCTAAACCGAAAGCCCCGCTTATAGTTGAATTTTTCCACTGCCTTGATCAGCCCGAGATTTCCTTCTTCGACGATATCGGAAAAGGGAAATCCCCGATGCATATACCGTTTCCCAATGCTGATCACCAGGCGCAGATTTGATTCGATCATGTGTTGACGAGCGTGCTCGTCGCCGGCCATGACACGTTTCCCAAGTTGCTGCTCTTCTTTGAATGTCAGCAATGTGGATCGCCGGACCTCGCGCAGATAGCTCTTGAGCGTATCAAGGCCTTCGGCTCGACCTGTTTCACGCTCACTCTCCTCGGAAAATCCACCTGACTCGGAAGCACTTGGCTCATCTTCAAGATGCCTTCGCGCCTCACTCGTCTCGGATTCCTCGTGATGTTGCAGGCTCATATTTCCTCAGTAAGCCCTAATACCAAATTTCAAACACAGAATACTGCCCCGTCGCTGCTCCCCACGCCGTCTCCACTTTCGTAACATGAGCAGCAGAAGGACCGATCCGCAGTCGATGCTCAAGCGCTTCGATCACAGCCTTTTGGCCCTCAACTTCGAGCTCGACTCGACCATCAGGAAGATTACGAACACCGCCGAACAGTCGAAGATCCGCAGCTACTCGGGCTGCAAAGGCACGAAATCCCACCCCTTGCACACGACCATACACAAGGATACGGGCCCGCACCGACAACTCCTTGGCGGGTTGAGTCACCTGCCTCCGGCTCACCTCTTACGTCCCACGAGGCCCCGCGGCTCCGTTCTGCGGATATTCTCACACCTCTCCAGACGCGTCACGCGTTTTACAAAATGTACGCCCTGACTATGTCGTCATAATGCAAAGATTTCTTGAGGTTTTAATTTTCCCCAAAGACAACCGAACAGACCAAGAACGGGAACGGACGGCCTAAAGGGGTTCTCGCGATTACTCCACCAAACAAACCAGTGCCAGGTGGCTTGTAGAGAAGTAACCCTTTGATTTGAATGTAGGATCACTATGACAGACGATGACCATCCGGCACCCCACTGACAGGGACACTGATGCACGTCGCATG
>NIUT01000137.1:0-13744 GCA_002254365.1 Nitrospira sp. UW-LDO-01 | reverse complement strand
AACCGAACAGACCAAGAACGGGAACGGACGGCCTAAAAGGGGTTCTCACGATTACTCCACCAAACAAACCAGTGCCAGGTGGCTTGTAGAGAAGTACCCCTTTGATTTGAATGTAGGATCACTATGACAGACGATGACCATCCGGCACCCCACTGACAGGGACACTGATGCACGTCGCATGGAGTTTCCTCTCAATCGTCGAACGATCAAAAAGAGAGATATTCAGCCGACTGTGGCCCGAATAGGACCATTAACAGACCACTGACGCGATATGACCCTAGCGCTGGTTGTGAGTGAATGAGGAGAGAAGAACCACCGTACCACCGAGCATCTGGAAAGGTTGAGGAAGATGCCCCTGATCAAGCCTGCTTGGTTTGGTCGGGGCGAGAGGATTTGAACCTCCGACCCCTGCGTCCCGAACGCAGTGCGCTACCGGGCTGCGCTACGCCCCGACAAGACCAAGCGATCAACCGACGGCGTGATTGTCTTACAAGAGAGGGGTAAAAGGCAACCCATGTGATTCTGCCACACCTGAATGCGTTACCTTCCCGTCTTTTAAGTTGACGCCCTTCGCCAAACCAGGATCGGAGTGAATCGCTCGCTCTACGCCCTCGGAAGCAAGACGGACCAAGTACGGCATGGTCGCATTGGTCAGGGCATAGGTGGATGTGCGAGGAACAATTCCAGGCATATTGGCCACACAATAATGGGTCACTCCATCCACCAGGTACACGGGATCAGAATGGCTCGTTGGTCTGGTTGTCTCAATACAGCCGCCCTGATCTACGGAGACATCGATGATTACGGAACCAGGCCTCATCCGGGAGACCATTGCACGCGACACCAACTTGGGTGCCTTGGCGCCTGGAACAAGCACTGCACCAATCACCAGATCCGCAGAACAGACCGCTTCTTCAATGACCGTAGAACTTGCTGCACGAGTGACAATGCGCCCATGATACTGATCATCAAGGCCACGTAACTGTTCAACATCCAGATTGATGACCGTGACCTGTGCTCCTAACCCCACCGCCATACGAACAGCTGCTGCTCCGACAACTCCAGCTCCTAACACGACCACCCGACCCGGTTCTACCCCTGGAACCCCTCCCAACAGTACGCCGCGCCCCCCATGGATTTTCTCAAGGTATCGGGCGCCGATCTGGATCGACATCCGACCTGCGATCTCACTCATCGGCTTGAGCATGGGAAGACTCCCATCCTTGGCCTCTGTCGTCTCGTAGGCAATTGCCGTAATCTTGCGGCTAAGAAGTTCTTTCGTCACATCCGGGACAGCCGCAAGATGCAAATAGGTAAACAAGAGGTGACCGGGACGAAACAGTGTACATTCCTGAACCATCGGCTCCTTGACCTTCAGAATCAACTCTGCCTGTTCGAATAACTCAACTTTTGAATTGGCGATCGTGGCACCGGCCTTGCGGTATTCATCATCGCCAAACCCACTGCCCGTGCCAGCCGAAGCTTCCACCAAGACATCGTGTCCTCTCTGGCACAAGGTCGCAGCACCATCCGGCGTTAAGCTGACGCGATACTCATGATCTTTGATTTCTTTTGGAACGCCGATCACCATATGTGCTTCCCCTCCCCTCGGGTCAACAATGCTACATCCATCACTATTATACCTCGGACTTCTCCAGTGCAGTCTGGAATAGGCGCTGTGTTTGGAGTCCCTCCCGACCATGGACAGTCCAGAAAGTCCTGTTGTAAGATGCATACCTCGCATTATGAGGAGATAGCGATGGACTCCTGGAATCACGCCTGTCAGGCCTGCGGATCCCCAAGCAACCCACTGACAAAGTTGTCGCTGGGAAAAGATTTTTTTGGACGCCCCTACGATAGGCTATCACCATCGTCGGATCAGAACCCAAGGTGGTACTGTACATCCTGCTCCTTGCACAAACACTTCCAGCGAGATTTTCGCGATATCCTTGCTGAATTCGATAAATTGCGCTCTGGGTTCGCTTCTGAGCTCTCTAAGGCTGACGAATTTCGACGCGCTTCGCTGCGATTACATGAAATTATGACGATTCTGAACGCGCCCCAGCAGACATCCACATTGCTCAACAACCGCGACGTCACCGTCCTGATGGAGCGGCTCAATACCTTGACGATGCCCGTCTAGCGATCACGTCTATGCCACCATTTCAGAGACATATTTTCGTGTGCACCAACCAGCGTCCTAAGGATGATCCTCGAGGTTGCTGCGCCAACTTAGGATCTGAAAAGCTGCACGCCCATTTCAAAAGCGAAGCCAAGCGACTCAATCTCAAAGGTCTTGTTCGGGCCAACAAGGCCGGCTGTCTTGACCATTGTGAACTGGGTCCCAGCCTGGTGGTCTATCCCGAAGGGGTCTGGTATTGGGTCGGAACAGAAGCCGACGTCACCGAGATCATGGAACGGCATATCCTAAATGGCGAGATCGTCACGCGATTGCTCATGCCAGATCATCCAGCTCCGAGCTCGCTGCCGCCGCTCAAGACGAGTTAGCGCTGTAATCAAATAACCCACCACATGTCCACTGAAGACAAATGGAAGGCCAACATGGAGAAGGTGGCCTTCACGCAACGGTTTCCTGGACTCCTGCTCGATTGGCAATCCTGTGAAGGTAGGACAGTCCGGTCAGTGGTTCCGTTGACTGGTAAACCCGGCGCGGCAGTCGTCGTCTTTACCGACGCAACCTACACCATCGCTCCCCCACTTGCGCCGGAACCTTGGGCACTCGGACAAGCGCTCGTTGACGCGCGCACGCAGCTGGAGCCATCGCATCCCGCCGCCTATGCGGAGTATGATCGGCTGGTGAAGAAAGACAAAGACGCATTGAAGTCCGCAAGAATGGAAAAGATTTTAGGCGCGATTCACAATAATGCGGAACAGATTCCTGAGCTGAAAGATCGACTTAAAGAACTTGTCAAGGAATGGAAGTGAGCAGTCTGCCGAACAAAAATATGTTTGAGATCTTCTCGCAAGGTCTCTTTGAAGGAGTGAAGCCCATGTTGGTTATTCGTGATCATCTCGTCAGGCATCCGAACCGCTGCACTCACCAGGCCGTCTGTGTCCCGATTTGCCCGACCAGCGCCTGGCTTTCGACACCGCCCTACAAGTTTGATCCCTCACGTTGCCTCGAAAGCTGCCGATTGTGCCTTGATGCGTGCCCATCCCAGGCCATCTACGCCGTCTTTAAAAAAGGTGACAAGCTGCTGGAGCCGCAAAAGAAGTAGACGGAATCACACGATCTGTTTCCGCAAATGTCCCCAGTAAGCTGTTCCGGCATACCCACAGGCGATGGTGCCGGTTGTCATAGCCATGATTTGATAAACCTTGCTGCGGGGAATTTTGACTTTCACGGCGGGATTCAAGAGATCGGGAGAGTTCATAACGAGCTTAAGCGATTCTCCGGCGGACAGGATCGGCCACATACAGGCCAGCCGTAACCTGGTTTCATGGCGCGGTATCGCCATCGTATAGGCCCAACCCTGATCGAGATGCTCTACCGCCATGCGAATCAATTTGTTCACGACGGACCGCAATTGAGGCAAACACTTCTGAGCAAGTAGGTCCTTCGGCTTGAGTCCGACTTCGGTCAGCATCGTTTCGGGAATGTAGCATCGCCCTTTCTGAAGATCATGGGCGATATCTTTGACGATGTTCGTCAACTGCAGCCCCTTCCCAAATCGCACCCCTCGCTCAGACATCTGTTGCACATCCCAGTCGGCAAGGGCTTTGCGATGGGCGCACATCAACGCCGTCCAAAATTCACCGACACAACCGGCCACTGAGTAGGTGTAGCGGTCGAGGTCATCAACGGTCTTGAGCGCAGTCAGGTCGCCAGGGCCGGCACCTGGAAAGGCATTCAGGTCCATTTCCATTCCCTGCGTCAGCGTGATCATCACGCGCCGAATCCGATGTTGATCGTCCGATGAACAGACCTGAAATATTTCGAAACACTCATCCAGCCGTTCCAACAGAATTCGTTCCGCTGAATCTTGTTGCACAGAGCCAACGGCCTGTTGGATAGACCGGATCTGTCCCCAGTCAATCTGTTCGCCGACAAACTGCTCCCTGAGGCGGTGAAGAAACCCGAGCCGACGCGGTCGATCGATGAGTTCGGTATCTGCAATCGTATCGGCCGCCCGGGCAAAGAGATACGCGAGCCCCACCTGATCCCGCACATTTGCAGGCACCACTACTAACGTCGTGTAAAACAAGCGTGAAACCTGTTTCAGAAGGTCACTGAGCAACGTTTCCTTTCTGGACGAGTCGATCGCCAAGGGGTGAGCCATCACGTGATTCCTGGTATGCCTTCCATGCCGGTGAGCCCAAAAGACCTTTGAGTGAACATTATGAGAGATTTCTAACAGGAACGACCGGAAAGGGTCAACTTTCCATTGTACTTTCATCGACTTCCAGCACCTTGACTTTCATCACGACATTCTTATTTGTTGAGAGTAAGGGCCTTTGAATACTGCGACTCTATAATTATGGTTTGTGTATAATGTTGGCTGTTCCATGTTCAGGTTTTGAAATGACTGCATAGGCGAAAGCTTATCGCGAAGGAGGATATCCATGAAGTGGCTCAAAGGTATTGGCCTGTTCCTGATTACAAACTTTCTCATCTTCATCACACTGTCGTTCACGGCCAATCTATTGATCAACGCCGTACTACCGGCATTTGGAATTGATGTCCGTGGAGTATTCAACCAGCAACTGTTGGTATTCTCTTTGGTCATTGGGTTCGGCGGGGCATTCATCAGCTTGGCGTTCTCCAAGCAAATGGCCCGTGCCATGCTGGATTGTCAGCAGATCACCCAACCCCGATCACACGCTGAGCACGTCATCTATGGATCGGTGCAAGAGATCGCCCAGCGGCTTCATATTACGATGCCGGAAGTCTGGGTGTATGACTCGCCTGACCCCAATGCGTTTGCGACTGGTCCAAGCAAGAACAATTCAATGGTCGCTGTATCCACCGGCCTCCTGCAAAACTTGAAGGAAGAGGAAGTCAAAGCCGTGCTCGCTCACGAAATGGGGCATGTCTATAACGGTGATATGTTTGCGACAACGGTTCTCGCCGGCCTAATGAATACCTTCGTGTATTACATCAGTAACTTTATCTCCCACCTGATTGCGCAACCCAATCAAGATCGTGAGGAGGGATCTGCAGGCAATCCGTTCTTGGCGATGATCGTGTATTTCTTCCTACAGGTGGTGCTGACGATTCTTGCATCAATTGTCATTGGTTGGCACTCTCGCCGTCGCGAGTTTGCCGCGGATGCCTTCTCAGCGAAGGTCTACGGGAAAGACGCGATGATCAATGCCCTCCGTGGCATCGACCGCTGGGTCAACCGTGCGCAATTTGAATACTCGAATCAAGACGCCTTAGCCACCATGAAGATCGCAGGAAACTCTTCAGGCTTCATGCACCTGTTCGCGACGCATCCACCTATCGATGCTCGGATTGCGGCACTCGAGCAGTTGTAGGAGTTGTAAAGGGAGCTACCCGGTCGTGGTTCGCCCCTGACGCCCGCCAGGTTTGGCGGGCGTCACATATTCCGATAGAACAGGATGTGTTCACGATACTCCTGGATCGCCGCCCCCAAGGCAATCGATCCCAGTACGATATTGTCATCAAGCGCGGCTTCAATCTGGGGTTCATCAATCTCGACTTCATAACGATCTTGGATATTCGTACGAACCGGTCCCTGCGAGGTGTCGCGAGGCATAAAGATTTCCTTCCAGACTTCTTTTTCGACTAAGCACACCTCTCTAAACCGCTCATACAGCAAGCTCAACTTTTCAGGGTCGGTAATCCTGACACGATCCCCCATGAGTCTCCTTTCTTCCTGAAGTTACCTTGCCGACTTCTCATCCTGCGAGAGGGTGGACGTACTATCCTTGATCGTAAAGCGCATCGTACCGACCTGATTCACAGCATGAAACGGTTGTTGCCCAATCGGCGCGATATAAATCTTGGCAAGGTAGTTACCCACCATCCACCGATCGCCTGATCGCGTTATCTCCAGATATCCATACCGTTCATGGCCAGGCACTTCCAACACATCCTTGCCCAACAGCCTCTCGCCCATTTGACTGTTTGGTTCCGCTCGATACCATTGCACTCCGAATTGGGTCGGGTCTTCCAGCGGGGCCACTTCAAACACGATATAAATGGCAGGGATCTCCGGCGTGAAGACAGATCGAGGTTCGACAGGCTTGATTCGTGGATCTTGCGTATACCATCCTTTCCTCCCAAACGTATCCCATTCAACATCAAATGCTCTGGCCATTTTAATCCAGGTAAAAAGCGACTGCGGGATCCCGGTCTCCTGATAGTCAAATGATGGACTCTGAGTTGATCCAACCTCGGTCAATTCCTGTTCCTTCGGTGGGAGGAGGTCCTTCGCCTCGCCTACCTGATCACAGCAAAGCGTGATGAACAGAGTAACTGCCATCATAGAGCTCTTCGGCAATCGCCTGACAACGGCATCAGAGATCATAAAGATTATCGTACTGACCTCGACCCTAGGGGTCAATTCCATGCGGCAATCCTCGATGAAACCTTGTACTAGGTCCGAGGTATGGTAGAGTGACTGCGGTAGTATCGCATGACTGAACAGCCCGTGCCCTCTTCGCATTCCTCCGAACGACCGCATCCTACAGCGTTAGACCCACATGAATCCGGACGACGCTTCGGCATCCGTGACGGAATGTTCCAAGCCGTCGCCCAAGGAGGCGGTGAACACTATCTTTCGGCCTTCGCCCTTCTCTTTTCCGCAACAGCATTGCAATTAAGTATCCTCTCGGCTATTCCCCAGCTTCTCGGTACCTGGGCGCAGCTGATTTCCGTCAAAGTCTTGCACTGGTTCCCAAGCCAGGCCTCCCAAGTCTACTGGGGCATTATCGGCCAATCCGTGGCCTGGATTCCCATCCTCGTATTACCTTTACTCTGGCCGGAACATGGGCCCTGGCTTCTCATTGCAGGCGTTGCCGTGTATTTCACTTGCACCCATTTCACCTCCCCTGCCTGGAACAGTCTCATTACCGAATTACTGAACCCCAATGAGCGGGGAGCATACTTCGCCAAACGATCTCGAGCGGTTGCCATCACCAGCCTTCTGGTGCTCTGTTCAGCAGGGGCCTTACTAAGCCTCTTTGAAACACACGACCGGCTATGGATAGGCTTCACAATCATCTTTCTGACCGCAGGACTCTGTCGGAGCGCCTCGGCCCTGCTGCTCCGAACAATCACCGTGTTCCCTCACCATACCCCCAGCAGTACTCCAACAGGTTTTCTGAGTTTTCTTCGCACCGGTGTCTCCAATGACTTTCTCCACTTTTTGCTCTTTTCAGGGTGCATGCACGCCGCGGTGCTGATCGCCGGTCCGTTCTTCGTCCTCTACCTCATTCAGGATCTCCATCTAGCCCATTGGCAATATGGGACATGGCTCGCGGCAGGCATTTTAGGTCAATTTCTGACTTTGCCAGGTTGGGGACAGTTCGGTGATCGTTTCGGCAATAAAGCGTTGCTCACTTTTACCGGACTCCTCGTTGCCTTCCTTCCAATGCTCTATCTATTCAGCAGTGCCTGGCTCTTTCTTGTCACCGTCAATTTCCTCGGAGGGGTGGTCTGGGCAGGATTAGGACTTGGATTGAACAATTACGTCTATGATGCGGTACACCAAGCAGACCGTGCGAAGGCCGTCGCCGTCTCAAGTATCGTCAACGCCATTGGGTGGGCCATAGGAACCGTAGGGGGAAGCCTCTTGATCAAGACAGTACCGAATAGGCTTTATCTTGGAACCTTCACGCTAGAACCCGTCTGCAATATTCCGTTTATATTCTTTCTCTCCGGTCTGCTCCGCCTGATCGTTTCAGCAACGCTCCTCCGGACGTTTCACGAGCCTCGCCAAGTAGAACAACGTGCCCACAGCCGACTACTGTGGGAACTACCGTTCCTGAAACCGTTCCGACAATTCTCGCGTCGTCCGACCGGTCTCAATCAGTAAGAAACGGCACCGGAACCAAGGGCGCGATTCTTCTCTTCTTGTTTGAGGCGTTCAAACGATTTATCGGCATTACTCTTGACCTGTTCCGGCGTCATTGTCGGTACTGGCTTGGGTGAATCCGTCGCGCAGCCGGTCGCGCTTGCGACTCCAATCCCGATGGCAACCGCCACTACCCAATACCTGCCTTTTACCCTCTTCATGATTATTGAGAGCATCCTCATCCTCCTTGACCATGATCGGTGATCCACCTATGCATCATACCACCTCTCTTCACTGAATACTGTTGAGAATCCGGCTCGTTGACTCACTCAACCAAGGTAGGTATGCTCCGCAGCACATACGGTTTCACCACAAAGAGGCTCCTCATGTCGCTCTATGACCGCCTAACCGAAGACCTGAAATTCGCCATGAAATCGCGCGATCAGCTCCGCATGGATGTGATCCGGATGATCAAAGCTGCGGTGTTGAATAAGGAGGTCGAACTGAAGCGCGATCTTGATGACGCAGAGATGAGTCGAGTCATGACCACGCTCGTCAAGCAACGTAGAGAGTCGATTGAACAGTTTGAGAAGGCGCAACGTCAGGAATTGGCTACCAAGGAGCGCCAAGAAATCGAGATCATTGAATCCTATCTTCCGAAACCGCTTTCACCGGAAGAGCTTGAGACCCTCGTCACGTCAGTCATTGCCGACACAGGATCTCGGTCGATAAAAGACCTGGGAGCGGTGATGAAGGCCGTCATGGCACGCCTTGGGGGACAGACTGTCGACGGCAAACTGGTCAGCGAACTCGTGAAGCGCAAGCTCTCCTGACCCCTCACCCAAGGGGTTTGCTATACTGATCACATCCTATCTCGACTTCAGTTTCATCAGGTTTCAGCCGTAGAGTAAGAGCTATGGCCATTCTCATCGTCGATGACTCAACGGATCACTATGCACTCCTCCGATCCATCCTGACCAAGGCAGGCCACGATCAAATCCTCGGCGCAGAGTCAGCCCAGACAGCCTTTTCAATGTTGAATCTGGATGGAACACAGTCGGCAACCGACGTCGACTTGATCTTGATGGATGTGCTTATGCCGGAAATCGACGGAGTGCAGGCTTGCCGACGAATCAAACAACAGACTCATCTTCGCGACATTCCAATCATCATGGTCACGGCCAAGAACGACCTTGAGAACCTGCATGAAGCCTTTACTGCAGGAGCCATGGACTATATCAACAAGCCCGTCAAAAGCGTCGAGCTCCTCGCCCGAGTGGCCTCCGCCATCACACTGAAGAAGGAAATGGACTGCCGCAAGTTGCGTGAATCGGAGCTCCGCCGCACGAACGAAGAGCTACAGCAGGCCTTACGAGAAGTCAAAGTGCTACGCGGCTTGATTCCCATCTGCGCCTCATGCAAAAAAATCCGTAACGATGGAGGGTTCTGGCAGCAAATTGAAGAGTATATCGGTGAACACTCAGAAGCCGAGTTCAGCCATGGCATCTGTCAACCTTGCCTCAAAAAGCTTTATCCTGGTGTTTACCAAGACTAGCTGTTAGGATTCTTCCAGTTCGCATCTTTCTCTGTACCAGAGCACCTATGAGCATCCTCCTTATTGATGATTCGCCGGATGATCGTCTCCTGCTCCAGGCCATCTTATCTGCGGCAGGTTATGAGCATATCATCGCAACCGACTGCGCCGCTGCCGCCTTCAAGCAGCTCGGGCTGGATGGGGGGAAGCAAGGCCTCGCACGTGTTGATCTTATTCTCATGGATATGCTGATGCCGCAAATGAACGGCATTGAAGCCTGCCGCCAGATCAAGGCGGTCGACCGTTTCCGCGACACTCCGGTCATCATGGTGACCGTGAAGACGGACCCGGTTGATCTTCAACTGGCATTTGCCGCAGGGGCGATGGATTATGTCGCCAAACCGATCAATAAAATCGAGCTCCTCACGCGAGTCCGCTCGGTGCTCCGACTTGTTCACGAGATCGACCGCCGCCGCGCACGAGAGCACGAGCTTCTTGAGGTCATGCGTCAACTTCAGGAAGCGAATCAAATGTTGCTTCGGCTCTCCTGCTTAGACGGGTTGACTGGCATCACCAACCGACGCCAATTCGATGATTTCCTGGATCAGGAGTGGCGAAGAGCGTTGCGTGAATCGACCCCACTATCTCTGATCATGTTCGATATCGATCGATTCAAAGCCTACAACGATTCCAAAGGGCATACCGCAGGTGACGAATGTCTGAAGCAAGTCTGCGCGGCTATTTCCAGTGCCGTGAATCGTCCCGGCGATTTGGTCGCTCGCTACGGCGGAGATGAGTTCGTCACGGTACTCCCCGGTACCGGGATTGACGGTGCGGCACAGGTTGCGGAGAGCCTTCGCCGCCGCGTTGAGGCCCTCGGCATTCAACAAACCGATGGGGAGCCCGTGACCATCAGCGTCGGGTACGCCTGTGTGGTCCCAAGCCGACACTCTTCGCCTACCGATCTTGTGAAGGCTGCAGACCAAGCGCTCTATCAAGCCAAACAGGAAGGACGAAATAGAGCCAGGTCGGCCAGCATTTTGTCGTTGGTCCAAGATTCACCGAGCACGTAGCCGACGATTGGCTCGCAATGTGTCGCCCCACTGCGATCGGGATCACCTGAAAGCGGCGGTCGAATTGATCGTGTCTTTCGAACAGACAAATACGGCGACCAGCGTGGCCTCCCTATTCCCTGAAGTATTCATGGGCTCATGTCACGACATCCACGGGTAGCATCTTCTAAACGGGTTTTGAGATCGACCAAACACCCTCGCCCTACTCAGACCACTTCCAAGCACGTCATCGCCTCACGGAGATTTACAAATCCCAGCTCGTCGCAGCCGATACCAAAACGCAACACAACGGCCGTTCTAAAACAGTACCAGGACACGTTCCAAAAACTGGCACAAAGCGAGGCCTTGAGCAGTGGTGACCTGGTCCAAGCGTTCCGGGCAATTTCTTACACCTGTTCCAAGCTGCTTCGAGTCAAGCGCACGAGTACCTGGCTGCTTTCTGAAGACCAGAGTGAACTCATATTTCTGAACCTGTCTGACCCGAAACAAGGACACTCTAATCCAGGACTGATCCTCAAATACAGCGACTGTCCTGTTTATCTTCGCTCACTACGCCGTGAACGTCGCGCCATCGCAATAGAGCTGGCCTCGCAGGATCCACGAACCCGCGACCTGGCACAAATCTACTTCGCTCGCTTTAAGATTCAGTCCACGCTCAGTGCACCAATCAGGCGGAAGGGGAAGCTGGTCGGAGTACTCTGCGCTGAATCTGTAGGGAAACCTCGACAGTGGAGTCAACAAGACGTCTACCTCTGCTGCATGCTCGCGACTCTGGCAACGCTCGCCCTCGAAGCAACCGAACGACACCACGCGGAGCAGGTGCTTCGTGTCGCCAAAGAAGTCGCCGAGGTGGCCAATCGCGCCAAGAGCGAGTTTCTCGCCAGCATGAGTCATGAGATTCGAACTCCGATGAATGCCATCATCGGGATGGCGGACCTCCTCTGGGAGACGCCTCTCACCCCTGATCAACGAAAGTATCTGCGTATTTTCAGACGGGCGGGGGGGACGCTGCTCAACCTGATCAACGATATCCTCGATCTCTCAAAAGTTGAGGCGGGGCATCTCGAATTGGAGACCATTGACTTCGACCTCAATGAGGTACTTGATAAGGCCATCGACATATTGGCCCTGCGAGCCAATGAAAAGGGCCTCGAGCTGACGGCGCATATCGACCGACAGGTTCCGTGTTACTTACTCGGCGACCCAACACGTCTGACACAAATCGTGATGAATCTCATTGGCAATGCCATCAAATTTACCGAGACAGGGAACGTTGAAGTTCGCATCATCAACGACCCAGACCAGACTACCGCCGGTGCGATACGAATTTCTGTCACTGACACAGGCATTGGAATCCCTGCCGATAAACTCACCGCCATTTTTGAAAGTTTCACACAGGCCCATACATCAACGACCAGGCAGTATGGCGGAACAGGACTTGGCCTTGCGATTACCAAACGTCTCGTAGAACAAATGCAGGGTCGGATCTGGGCGGAGAGCACCCTAGGAGAAGGCAGTACCTTTCACTGCTCTCTCCGGCTTCAGGTTCAACCACAACCCCTCATTCAGAACACCGCTCCGCTAATCGATCTTACCGGAGTGAAGATCTTCGTCGTGGACGACCATCCTACAAATCGCCAGATCCTTCGTGAAACATTACGCACCTGGGGAGCTCAGGTGACGGATGCCTCAAGCGGGAAGGCTGCCTTAGCCAGACTCCTCGGGACACGAGAGCATCGGCAAGAGTATGACCTTATGCTGCTTGATTGCCGAATGCCCGAGATGAACGGGTTTCAAGTCGTGGAACAGCTCAATCAATCTTCCGATAGAAAAGACCTCACTGTGGTCATGATGACCTCAAACCACTGGGCTGACGATATCGCCCGCACCTACGACCTTGGCCTCGGCGGCTACCTTATCAAACCGATTCGACGTACAGACCTGATTCAATCAATCAGTATCGCGCTTAGTCGGAAAAAGGGGATCTCTCCGCCAACGACACCCCCTGAAACGACGAAGACATCGTCGAGTGCTTCAACCAGACCCTTTCAGGTCCTCCTCGTCGAGGATTCACCTGACAACCAACTCTTGATTCGGTCGTATCTGAAGAAGACCGACTATCTGCTGGATGTCGCAGACCATGGTGGCATTGCCGTCGAGAAATTCAAGACCACCCATTACGATCTGATCTTGATGGACATCCAGATGCCCGTGATGGATGGCTATACGGCAACCATGGCGATCCGAACATGGGAACGAGACCACGACCTCCCCTCAACACCAATTATTGCCCTGACGGCACTGGCCTTACGAGAAGAAGGAATTCGCATTCTGGAGGCCGGGTGCAACACCCACGTCACCAAGCCCGTCAGGAAATCGACGTTACTAGAGATCCTTCATGTCTATAAGGAGCACGCCATCTCATGACACTTCCTGGATCCCCGGACACTCGCACGCCAATACATGTGGGAATCAGTCGTGACCTTGAAGATATTGTGCCGATCTTCCTAGAAAATAGAAGAAAGGATCTGCAAACGATTCGCGTCGCGGTGGGAGCCCAAGACTTTGCCACACTTCAAACACTGGGCCACCGCATGAAAGGCGACGGCGGAGGCTATGGGTTTGATGCGATTTCACAAACCGGAGCAAAGTTGGAGAGCGCGGCAAAACAGCAAGACCTCCCCACCATTGAACACTGTATCGTTGAGCTAGAAGATTTTCTCAATCGAGTCACTGTATTCTATCGATGACTGACCGATCCTATCCTTGCTGACCGTCACTGCAAGTCCCAACCTCTGCAGATCACCATATCCCGCGCACCGGTATCTTGAGTGTGGTCACAGGTGTGATGGAGATGCGTAGCTCGAAACAAGAAGTCTCTTAAAACAACTCTAAAAGGTACTGCTAGAGTCTCGACCACAGGTTGTGTATAATACCGCCCACGGGAAGCGCGACTCACTATTCCTCCCCGTTCTTCGACCGCAGCAACAAGCCTGTACAATCATGTGCGGCAAACCCTGCGGGATCCACGAGTCGTGAACCCAACATCCCAAGCGTGGGGGGCTAGCTCAGTTGGGAGAGCACTACGTTCGCAACGTAGGGGTCGGGGGTTCAACTCCCCTGCCCTCCACCAA
>NIUT01000136.1 GCA_002254365.1 Nitrospira sp. UW-LDO-01 | reverse complement strand
CAACTGTATCTGGTTGGCACAAAGGCTGTCTCATATGAGACAGGGGTAGGTGTCTCAGGGGCAGGGTGAGTTACTGTCGAGAGGCTATTGATGGAGATGCTTCATGGCGGCGGCGCACAGAATAATGAAGAATCCCATCCAGAGGGCCGCTCGCTGGAAGGGAATGGCTTCATAGGAGTCTCCCTCCTCAGCCTCATCATCTGACTTGAAAATGACGGTGTAGAGAAACAGCGTGAGAAGGCCCAATACAAGGAGCAGCTTGATCATGAAGACCATCAGATACTTGGAGTGGTGCTGCACCCCGGTGCCCGTTTGCGAAATAATGACTTGATTGACGTAGTGGAGATTGACTCCCCCGGTGAACAGCAGGACGACGAGCAAAATGCCAGCGACCTTTTTATAATGCCGATAAAAAATATCCGTGATGGGCTTAATTTGATCCTTCGGTACGGCCTTCTCCAAGCCTGGGGTGACCGCCATGACGAGAAATGCGAGACCGCCGATCCAAATGACTGCGGAAAGCAGATGAAACCAATGATTGATGATCGGAATCAGGATATTGAGATCGGTCGCAATGCTTTCAAGAGTATCCATAGTCAACAGCGTGAAAGGTAAAGAGTGAAAGGTTGGGCTATGCTCGAATATCCAAGAAAGAGAACGTCTGACGTCTCACTTAGAACTTAAAGACCGGTGCGTCGTTGCCGAACCGCTTTTTTCGCAGTTCCTCCATCAGCTCAACGGTAATCGTCTGCACATTATGCTCACGCGCGTGCTTCTCTACGCCTTTCTTAACCATGGCCCGGAGAAAGTACGGAATACGGCTCAATCTGAGGGCGGAGGATTCGTCCCACACCACTTCGGTCTCCTCCACGACGTTGAACGCCACTTTGATCTTTTCTCCGCCTTTGGGTTCGTACAAGCACCACTCATCTTCATCGAGCCAGTCGCCGTGGTCGACATAGGGACGGGCGCGGCAGCCACCACAGATGTCACTGTAT
Organism: Nitrospira sp. UW-LDO-01; assembly: GCA_002254365.1. GTDB lineage: Bacteria > Nitrospirota > Nitrospiria > Nitrospirales > Nitrospiraceae > Nitrospira_D. The sequence goes on along the minus strand of NIUT01000136.1, from coordinate 12,921 downwards.
TCACAGTCGCCGCATTTTCCCTTCAGTTGGGGATATCGGAATGAGTTGAAGATATTCGAGTGTTCCCACAGGTCAACGAAGCTATGCTCCCGGATATTTCCTGCTGATAATGGCATGTACGGGCATGGCGTGAGTTCGCCATTCGGGGTCACTCGGGCATAATTGGTCCCGGCCAGACATCCGCCTCCCATATACCCGGTTGCCTTCGTGATCGGTGAGTTGGGATCTTTCTCGTAGGCCAGTCGTTTAAAGTGTGGAGCACAACGGGCACGGACCAGCATCCCCTTGTAATTGTCTTGGCAGTTAATCAGATAACCAAGCACTTCTTCATACTGGGCTGGCGTGATATCGGTGAGTTCCTCGCCTCGGCCTGTGCAGACCATAAAGAACACATTAAGCACCAGGGCTCCGAGTTGATGCGCCCAGGTGATGACTTCAGGCAGTTCTTTGTAGTTCATCGGCTGTGCGCTGAAATGAACTTGGAACTGCAGGCCGTTTCGTTTACTTGCTTCAATGCCTGCAATCGCGGCTTCCCAGGCGCCTGGGACTCCACGAAAAGAATTATGCTTGGCGGCATTCAACGAATCGATGCTGATCCCAACTCCCATGACGCCGATTTCAACAAGCGTCTTGGCCATCTGATCGTCGATCAGCATGCCGTTCGTCCCAAAGACCACCATGAAGCCGAGCTTCACGGCATACCGAGCAATATCGAGAATGTCGGGGCGGACCAGCGGCTCTCCGCCGGTAATGACCAAGAGACAGCCCTTGTTGACCTGGGCGATTTGATCAATCAACCGATAGCATTCTTCAGTGGTGAGTTCGTCGTCACCACCTGCGGCTTTTGTCGTGGCATCAAGATAACAGTGATCACATTTGAGGTTGCAGCGCTTGGTCAGGTTGAGTGCGACGAGGTAGGGCTTGAAGTCGTCAACAGTCCGGCCATCAAGCGGTCCCTCGCCCTTTGGAGTGGGGGTGAAGAATTTAGCAATCTGTTGCTCCAAAGAGCCTAAAGTGCTTGAAGGACCGTTGAAAATAGGGAGAGATTTTCCCATGACGTGTTAGTACTTCGATCTGAGGATTGAGGGCTGAGTAATGGAAAGGGGCCAGACCGAGGCCTTCCCTACTCAGAACTAGGCACTTCCCTTACCGGTCAGGTCGGCGATCATGTCTTTGAGGTTGCCGGTCTTCATCGCATCCGCCATGTAACCCTTCGCTTGTTCGATGCCTTCGTTCGCAACCTCAATCGTGATTACGGTCGCGCCGATTTTCTCAGCATGTTTGAGAATCAAGGCTTTCGTACAATCGCGCATAAAGCCTTCCGGAGCTCGATCTAATCGAGCCTGTGCGTCGCTTGTCCAGGTATAGGGTGACGTGCTTTCCGCATGGCCGTTCGTCCCATTTCCATTGGCCGCAGTCAGCATCCCTTCCGCTGCCGGGGCAGTCCCGGTGCCTTTATTGGAGAAAATCGGTGTATAGTCTTCGGATGCCGCTTCTTTGATCATCGGGGCTGCGTATTCGAGCGTGATGGTCGTCATTCCCAATTTCCGCGCGGTCTTTTCAATCCTCGCCTTGGCCCGTCTCCGCTGGAAGCCGGCCGGAACAGCACGGATGGCTTCTTTCGCATCCTTGGTCCATTGCATCGGTACATCGTCGTAGGCCACGTCGGTTTCCAGCTCACCTTCCGCTGTCGCCGCCACTTCAAAAATCTTTTTATCAACTTGTTTAAATTTGGTCCCATCGGCGCTGCATACGGGGCATTTAACGGGCGTATCACCTTTCCCGATGTACCCACATCCGTCACATACGAAATAGGTCTGTGCCATACGGTCAAGGTAGGCCTGCGTCGATGCGCTGATTTCCTTTGGCTTCTCTTCCACGATCTGAGTCATGATTCCACTTAAGGTCGGACCCATGAGATCTTGAGTCACTGCCTGGTCGGCCTTCATCTGATCGCGGTCAATCCCTGCGGCATCCAAGCTTCCGCCAAGTGCCCGCATTGCGTCCATGGCGCCTTTTGGAAGAATGTGTCCCACTGCAGCATCGACCACCGTGTTGCTGATAATCGTGTGGCCCTTTTCAATGGCATACCGATGAATGGCTGTTTTTGCTACGCCACGAGCAAACACAGGAATCTTTTCCATCCGCCGCAACGCTTCTTCGGTCCAGGCGATCGTGTACTCGGCTTGCGTATCGATGGGCGGTACATATTTTCGGTTGGAGACAAGAATGTTACAGGGTGCGCTTCGGAGCAGATTCTCCGTGTTGCTGCCCACATCCATATCCTCATCGCTGTGCACGCCGATACGGCCCACGATCAGAAGAGCGGGGACATCCTTGCGGACGTACTGAATAATCTTTTCAAAAGCTTTGCCGTCGAGTAGCGTCGTTTTTACATCAGTTTGTTCGGCTTGAGCGATCTCGCGGGAGATGTCCAAGTGTGATTGATAAATCTTAGCCAAACCACTGTCGATGATCTCCTCGTGGAGCTTTTCCTGCTCCTTGAAGCGGAAGACCTTGCCTGCCTCCTCGTTCAAGACCCCTGAGATGCTGTGGAACGCGGCATAGTGGAAGTAGGGATCAAAGGCGGAAATCGCTTCAACCGGCATGTTCAATGCTTTGCCGAGCTGCAGACCCGTCATTAAACCACCGAACGAATAAGGGCTGCCGTCCACGGCGACGACGATCTTGCCGCTGGTCATAGGCTGGATGTTCTTAATGATCAGCATGTCGGAGTTCCGAACACGGCGGATGACTCGCTCGGTGTTGCTGCCGATCACGCTGTCTTTCACAGCCCCTACTCCCAGCGCACCCATGATGACGAGATCGTAGGCGTTGGTATTAATATCTTCGGACAAGACCTTCCAGTTACGCCCTTCCAACGAGCGCCGTTCGATGGGCAGGTTTGCTTCGTTACACTTCTTATCAACGTAGTCGAGGTAGGAATCGGTAATGATTTGCAGCCCACGTGTAATCAGAGAATCGTGGATCTGGCGTTGGCGATCGAGTTCCTTCTCGTCGTGGTATTCCTCGGGGAGACCAGCTTCCATCTGCTTGAAGCGTTTGTCATGCATCTTGGCCGCATAAACATGGCTTCCCACAATCTTGGACCCAAACGTTTTCGCCAGGTGGACCCCAACATCCACCGCTGTATTGGAATGGTCGGAATTATCGACCGGAATATAGATCGTCTTATACATGGAGGCGCCTCCTTAAGGCGCAGGTTGTACAGAGGTTCAGGGCCGTAATGGTCTGAAAAACAAGATGGTTGAAGCGTTCCCCCCAGCCTCTAGAGAGGCGGAATGATAGCATCGGCTTAAACTGGATTGCAATACGCGGAACGGTTAATAGTCAATGCTCATCAGTGATTAGCAGCCGCGAGGCCGCCAGCTTGTCACGTGACACGGACTCATACCCAATGACGGAATTAACCGACCGAACTTGCTCTTGGCTCAGTGGCCTGGGAAGGCGGTGAAGTCGGTCGGCGGGAGCGAAGGATCTCTTCGAGGGAGAGGAGGGCATCTCGTCCAGAGTTGCCTTCAATCCCGTTACTCAAGCTCTTATCGGCATACGCATGTGACTGGTCGGTTGTCTGCGACAAAGAACCTGTCCATTTGCGTGGATCACGGCTTCCCTGCTTTCGTTCCCAGGCACGAAGGCATGCCTTGGCGATAAATGAATTCAATGGTGCTGGGTTATAGAGGAGCTTTCGGATGCTGGTCGGGGTCAGCATCAAGGGGTTGTAGCCTGCTGACAGATACCCCTCTTCCAACAACCGTTGTTCAAGATCGGTATTGGGTTGGATGCCCAAGAAAAACATCAAGGGGAAGACCCGCTCCTCGCCAAGGATTGAGGCCACCACTTTGTAAGACTCGACACTTTGGAGTAGGGTTTCCTCCGTCTCCTTGGGGCTATTCAATGAATAGTTGAGGATCACCTTACCCTTGAAGCCCGCTTCCGCCAGGTAGCGACACCCATCATAGAGCCGCTCCAGCTTGAACCCCATGTGGAGATTGTTCAGGACCTCCTGCGAGCCGGAGGTGATGGCGACTTCCAGGTCGCCGACTCCAGAGCGCACCATCAGCTTGGCGAAGTCAGGCGTGATCAATGAAGTGCGGATGTAACCGGACCACTCGATTTCCAGCTTCTCACTGATGATACGTTCCATGATCTCCGTACATTGTGGATAGGCTTCCTTGCCCGTAATGAATTGAGCGTCGGTGAACCAAAAGCGACGGGCTCCCCACTGGTGATAATGCTGGGAGATGTCTTTCACGACCATGTCCGCTGGCCTGTACCGCACGCGCTTGCCCTCAATGTAGGGATAGAGACAGAAGGCACAATCATAGGGGCAGCCTCGCTTCGACTGCACCCCGATCGATTCTCCCCTGTACTCCTGCCACTGCGGGAAGATAGAGGTCAAAAAGGGAAGGTCGACAGCCGGTGCATCGAGCAGCGGAGGCGAACCATGGGATCCTTTTCGAATTCGGCCCCCTTCTTTGACGATGTAGCGCTCGTCATCGATCGAACGACCTTCAAGGAGCTTGAGGATCGCATCTTCCCCTTCACCCAGGATTCCGATCGTGCCTTCCGGAAGCTTTTCGATGAGCTGATCGGCAAACGCGGTGAACGCCCCACCTCCGATCATGATCTGAGCTCTTGGGAATTCTTTTCGAATCAGGGCCGGATAGGACAGGATCGTATAGATATGGCTGTAGTATCGGTACAGCTGCTTGATGCCGGCGAACGACGCGGCGACGCGTTTGATCGGGTTGCTGGCGAAATAGAAGTTGAACGCATGTTCCAGCGATGAATCGCCTTCATGCGGCGAGAAAATTTGGATATCCCGCCATGAAAAGCAGACCAAATCCGGTTTGAACTCCGTGGCAGCATCGCGGATGGCCTGGCTACGTTGACTGACCGGAAACAACGAGAGGTCGAGGATGCGCTGACGAACATCCGGCTTCCGCCGATGGATGAAGTCCGCCAAGTAGGTGATGCCGATCGGATAGACCTTTTTGCAGGGAAGAAAAATATAGAGAATGGAGTTCACAGCGTCAGACTACTTTGTGGCGATGTGGATGGCGACGATGCCGCCACTGAGATTCTTATACGAGACCTGACGAAACCCGGCGTCGCGTAGGATCTGGCACAGCCGTTCTTGATCGGGAAACGTCCGGATCGAGGCGGGAAGATATTCGTAGACGCCGGTACGGTCGCGGGCGACTATCGTGCCGATGAAGGGCAATAATTTGAATGAATACCAATCGTAGAGGGTTCGCAACCAGCCGAAGATCGGGCGGGAAAACTCCAGGCACACGAAACGGCCACCGGGCTTCATTACCCGACGAATTTCCCGTACGGCTTGCGGCAGATCTCCGACGTTTCGCATGCAGAACCCGGTGGTCACCGCATCGAAGGTGTTGTCACCGAATCCGAGATGTTCCGCGCTGGCCTGCAAGCAGGTGATTTTTTCGCCGAGGCCTTTGTCGCTGATCTTCTTGAGGCCTTCAGCGAGCATGGCATGGTTCAGGTCTGAGGCGATCACACGGCCCTTCGGTCCCATGCGAGACTCGATCAACAGTGCAAGGTCGGCTGTGCCTGATCCGACATCAAGGGCAGTTCCTCGGCCAACCGGAGTAATGAAGGAGGCGGTAATCTTCTTCCAATAGTAATGGAGGCCGAAGCTCAAGAGCGTGTTGTTCAGGTCATAGGCTCCGGCAATGGACGTGAACATCCTCTGGACGGCGTCCTCTCGGGCCTGGCCAGACCAGGTTGACACCACCTTTGCCGGAGTTTGCGGTTCCTGAGTCATAGAACGAGGCTCGGCTCCCACCATGTGACGGTGGTAGCACCCGGTTTTAAGCTTTGTCAAGGTGAGATGGCCGTAGGGATGATCGAAATCGTCATCCGACTGTGCAACCGGAGCAGGTCTTAAGCGGCCTTTGCAGTATCGCGCGGCGGAGTCGAGCCTTTCCACTGTCCTACTTCAAGACTGTCAAGCCAGTCGAGCAATTTGGTGACCATATCGCCCTGAAAGACGGATCCGTGTTGTGGGCAGATCATCCTGGGCTTGAGGGCACGAATCCGTTGGGTCCAGCTCCGTAAGGCCGTGGTCGAAGGCATCCACCTGAGATGGAATCCTTTCATGTATTGGATGTGCTGATCGAAGTCCGTCACGATCAAGCCGGCTTCATGACTGGGGACCAAGGCGGAACCGATGTCGCCGGAAAACAAGATGCCGGCGAGAGGGTCGTAGAGCGAAAAGTTGCCTGAGGAATGGCAGTAATGGGCGGGGACGGCTTCGACTTCTACGCCGAGATCACCGACCTTGATACGCATACCCTCGTCGGGAATCGCGTTGAGTTCAATGGCAGTACCCGTGCTGAAATGACTGATGAATCCGGTCCACAGCCACGAACAATAGGTCTTGATGTCCGGGTTGAGGTCAAGCCACATTGCAAGCGACGACGAAATATCGGGGTCTTGATGGCTGGCAAAGATGACGCGGATATCCTGAACACGCACATATTTGGCCAGCTCCGCGAGGACTTGGGGGAATATTTGAATGCCTCCTGGGTCCAGTAACATGGCTTGGCCGCGACTGATGATCACGTACTCGTTCGTGTCGATGACGTGAGCGTCTTTGTGAGGGTCGCGACCAATCACGATCCATTGGTGCCCGTTTTCATTGAAGAGTGTTTTGCTTTGCATCACTATTCCCTTTCAGCAGCAACTCCACCAAGCTCTGACCATCGTCGATGGAGCTCTTCATGGCATGCGTTCTGGCGTCCAGTTCGTCGACCACATGACCGATCTCTGTCGCAAGCGTCTTGAAATTCATGCCGCCCTCATCCAGCGCCGCGGCTTCGGAAGCAATGCAAAAGGCCATATAGCGGGCGGTGAGACCGATCATCTTCAGGCCGTGCAATGCACGGCCTGTGTCGTTGAGACAGCGCAAGGCTTCGCTCAATCGTGCATGCAGTTCAGTCAGGTTGGCCTGACAGATCGCCGCGATGGAACTTCGGTTGTCCCGTTCCAGCGGCTCACCCAACTGGAACGATGGGTCCGACATCAACAGAGTGATATCTTCTAGGGTTGTGAAGCGCAGATGAGAAGACTGGTGCCTGTCCGCAAGACAAGACGACTGGCCGCCCTGGGGCATCGCCGCCAGCACACCGGCGATCAGTTGGTAGTATCGCCATACGATATTCGAGCTGTGGGCGGTGAGTCGAGCCAGTTCAGCGCAGACCTGTTCGATGGCTTCCACCTCAGGTTTAATCTCCCGAGGTGTTTGATTGAGGATCTCAACGAGCGCCAAGATGGGGCGGCCTTTGCCGCCTCCGACCTTCGCGGCTTGGGCGACGCCATTAATGGCAAGAATCTGCATGGATGACGACAGCAACTGGAGCGAGCGCCCGGTATTCATGATATCGACAGAGATTCCAAACAGCTGATTGATATTCCGTTTGAAGAGACCTAACGCGTCAAGCATGGTGTCCAGAGGGTACTGGTGCGTGGGGGAGATCGGACCGGCCTTCATGTATCGGTGAAAATCCACAAAACTGAAGGGGGCGTGCCAGCCGGGTCAGGCGAAGTGTCATCGAACAAAACAGAGATGCTATAATCCGGCCCCGTATGGGCAACTCTATCGTCATCAAGGGTGCGCGGGAGCACAATCTCAAGAATATCGATGTGGAGATCCCACGCGACAAGCTGGTGGTGATTACCGGCTTGAAAGGACGGTCGCTATCCGCTGTCGGCTGGGGACGCTATGGGCGAAACGCGCGTTGATCTGCAACATTTACTTGAAGACCTGCGGGACGCTTATCCTGGTGCGCTCGAAGAAACGATTTTGACTGAAGTGGTGGCCAACGCACTGGATTCTGGTGCGACCCGTCTCAGACTTCTGGCAGATCCCGTGGGATTGACGCTGACCATCGTAGATAACGGGTCGGGTATGAGGCGGCGGGACCTCGTGCGGTATCACGATCTGGCTTCCAGCACGAAGACGCGAGGACATGGCATCGGTTTCGCCGGGGTTGGAATCAAACTCGGCCTGCTCATCTGTGAAGATGTCGTCACGGAAACGAGGCGTGGTAAGGAACATGTGGCAAGCCGCTGGCACCTTGCTGGGCGGCACAAGGCGCCGTGGAAATGGATTCCTCCCCTTGGCTTGGTGCCGGATCACGGCACGGCGGTGCAACTGAAGCTGCAGAATGCGCTCTCACCCCTTCTGGACGAGGGATATATCGAGGGAGCGTTGCGTAGACAGTATCAACCGTTGCTCCAGCCTGAGTTCGACGAGGTACTTGCAGCCTATTACCCCAAAGGCTTCGAGTTCGATGTCAATGAGCGTGCTCTGGAGCGTCAGTCGGCTCGTGGCTCAGAAGTCTCGAAGCTTGCGGTCTGTCTTGCGCGAAAACGAAAACCGGTAGCCATCGGCTATCTGGTTCGAAGCGAGTCGCCGCTTTCCGAAGATCAACGAGGTCTGGCGATCAGCACGTTCGGCAAAGTCATCAAGCATGGATGGGACTGGTTGGGGATTACGCCGGCCGCACACGATAGAATTGTCGGGATGATCGAAGCTCCCGCGCTGGCTGCGGCGCTGACGCTGAACAAAGGAGATTTTGTTCGCGTCGGCACCAGGGGTGCGTTGTACCTAGGGTATCGCAAGGCTATTCAAGAGGCGGTCTCGCAACAGTTGTCCCGGTGGGGAGATGCCCGAGAATCGGAGGACAAAGCCGGACGACGAACCATGCGGCCGATGGAGCGTGATTTGGAAACGGTTTTGGTGGACCTGGCCGACGAGTTTCCCCTGCTGGCGTCTTTGGTTGAGCAGCGGGCAGGCGGCCAGAAGCGGTTGCCGATCGGGCGATCGGAGGTGGCGGACAGCGGGCAGGGGTTGCTCGCTGCGTCAATTATGGGCGGTGCAGAGGGTCTTGAAGAAACCGGCATCGCTCCGACAACGCCTCAGGAACCGAGCACAATCCAGCCATCCGGCCAGGGCATGCAAGGCGAAGCGCAACGTGAGTCGGAGTCATCGCTTGGCGTCGCGGTCGTGCCTGGTCCCAAAGCACGGTCTCGACCGGGCCGTTACGGGCTCACGATTCGGTTCGAGTCGCATGAAGGAGATCCGGACCTCGGCCGTCTCGTCGAGTCCACTGTCGTCATCAACGACGTGCATCCCGCTTATCGTCGTGCCCTGGCTTCTCGTTCGGAGGGATACCACATTGCGCTCGCAGTCGCGTTAGCACTGGCCCGTTTGGCTGTGCCGCCGGCAGAAGAGCATGAGTTCGTCACGGCTTTTCTGATCCGCTGGGGCGAAGCCCTCGACGGAACCCGCCGTAGATCCCGCAAGCGCCCCTAAACCCGCGGTCCAGTTTTGCTGCGTGCTATAATTCCGCGCCAATTAATGAGTGTTGAGAACTCAGTGCTGAGTGTTGAGCAGGAACGCCGCGGAGAACTTCTATGGGCAATTCCATCATTATCAAAGGTGCGCGGGAACATAATCTCAAGAACATCGACGTCGAGATTCCACGGGACAAGCTGGTGGTCATCACCGGCTTGAGTGGATCCGGTAAGTCGTCGCTCGCTTTCGACACGATCTATGCCGAAGGGCAGCGGCGATATGTTGAATCGCTTTCCGCCTATGCGCGGCAGTTCCTCGAGCAGATGGGGAAGCCGGACGTCGATTCGATCGAAGGGCTGTCTCCCGCGATTTCCATTGAGCAGAAAAGCACCAGCCATAACCCCCGTTCCACCGTCGGTACGGTTACAGAGATCTATGACTATCTCCGTCTCCTCTTCGCCCGTGTGGGGCGGCCCTACTGCTTTCAATGTGGTGAGGAAATCACGGCGCAAACTGTCCAGCAAATGGTCGATGCCATTGCCGCGCAGCCGGAAGGGATGAAATTCCAGATCCTGGCGCCGATCGTCCGAGGGCGGAAGGGTGAGTATCGGAAAGAATTGCTGGAGATGCGCAAGGCCGGGTATGTGCGCGCCAGGATCGATGGGAAGATTGTAGACCTCGGTGAGGATATCTCGCTCGATAAGCAGAAGAAACACACGATTGAAATTATCGTTGATCGGTTGGTGATGAAAACGGGCGATGCATTGATGCGCCGCTTGGCGGACTCTGTCGAAACGTCGGTGAAACTGACTAATGGGCTAGTCGGTGTGTTGACGGAGGATGGTCATACAAGGCTCTACAGCGACCGGCTTGCCTGCATCAAGTGCGGTGTGAGTTACCCGGAGGTCACGCCACGCGTTTTTTCCTTCAATAGTCCGCATGGAGCCTGTCCGGCTTGCGACGGAATCGGCTATGCCGTGACGCCGGGCGGTGAGGAAGAAGAGGACTTCACGCTGCTTGAGCCGTGCGAAACCTGCCACGGTGCGAGATTGAGACCGGAAAGCTTGTCCATCAAGCTCGCCAAGAAATCAATCGCCGAGGTGACCAAGCTATCCGTTCGTACGGCGGCTGACTTCTTTCTGTCGCTCAAGTTCACCGATCGTGAGTTGGTCATCGCACATCGGATTCTAAAAGAGATTCGGGAGCGTCTCGGATTTTTGGTCAACGTGGGCTTGGATTACTTGACGCTCGATCGAGCGGCGGCGACCCTCTCCGGCGGCGAGGGGCAGCGTATCCGGTTGGCGACGCAGATCGGGTCCGGTCTGGTTGGCGTGTTGTACATCCTCGATGAACCATCGATCGGTTTGCACCAGCGGGACAATCGGCGCTTGCTACAAACCTTGTTGCGGTTACGCGACCTCGGCAATACCGTCGTGGTTGTTGAGCATGACACCGAAACGATGATGGCTGCCGACTATGTGCTGGATATGGGGCCTGGTGCCGGCTCGCAGGGTGGGTACGTCATTGCACAGGGAACACCGCAACAGATCATGGGCGATCCCAGGTCGCTGACCGGTCAATACCTGCGAGGGACGCAGACGGTGTCCGTACCGCAGCGGCAGCGGAAGCCCCGTGGAACGCTCTCGGTGGTTGGGGCACAGAAGCACAATTTGAAGAATGTGACCGCACGGATTCCCATGGGGCTCTTCACCTGTGTGACAGGAGTCTCAGGATCAGGAAAGAGCACGCTGGTGCTGGAGGTGCTGTTCCATTCGCTTTCGCAACTGCTCTACCACAAGAAGCCGAAGATCGATGGGTGCAAAGAGCTCAAAGGGGTCGATGGGCTTGACAAAGTGATTGATATCGATCAATCGCCGATCGGCCGGACTCCGCGTTCCAATCCCGCAACGTATACCGGACTCTTTGGCTATATCCGTGATCTCTATTCCAATTTGCCCGAGTCCCGAGTCCGCGGCTATAAGCCGGGGCGCTACAGCTTCAACGTCAAAGGGGGGCGGTGCGAAGCCTGCCAGGGTGACGGGCTGATCAAGATCGAAATGCATTTTCTGCCTGACGTGTATGTGACTTGCGAGGTCTGTAAGGGGCAACGATACAACCGTGAGACGATGGAGATTCTTCACAAGGGCAAGAGTATTGCCGATGTGTTGAACATGACGGTAGACGATGCGTTGGAGTTCTTCGAGCACATCCCCTTGATTAAAACGAAGCTGCAGACCCTTCATGATGTCGGGTTGCATTATGTGAAACTTGGCCAATCGGCTACGACACTCTCTGGCGGCGAGGCGCAGCGGGTGAAGCTCTCACGCGAACTTTCGAAACGCGCGACTGGACGGACGATGTACATCCTCGATGAGCCGACCACAGGCCTCCATTTCGCCGACGTACAACGATTGCTCGATGTGCTGGATCGATTGGTCGAGGCTGGCAACACCGTACTCGTGATCGAGCACAATCTCGACATGATCAAGAACGCCGATTGGATCATCGACCTCGGGCCGGAAGGCGGCGATCGCGGCGGCGAGATTGTCGCCGAGGGCCCACCGAAAGAAATCGCCAAGTCGAAGCGGTCGTACACGGGGCAAGTGTTGAGAGAGGCGGGGTTGTAAGGGGCGAGCGGTGTCTGTCCCTGTTGGTGGAGAAGTAGATAGTCGTGTGAATGTGATATCAGGGTGGCGGGCAACGAGATCTGAAGCATGTCGTGCTCGGCATGACTTTGTCGATGAGGGGTGCTACCATCGAACAGGTGGCGGCGACGCTCCATATTTAAGTGATCTGTAGCCACAGTGGGCCTAGAACAAGTCACGATGACTGCTCAAGAAGCGATTGATACAGCGGTGCGGCGCGTAGTGATTGCGGCCAGCCCGGAGAAGGTTATTCTCTTTGGCTCCTTCGCGAAGGGGACCGCCACGTCGGAATCCGATGTAGACTTGCTTGTGATCGAACAGGAAGTTGGATCCAAACGTGCGGAAATGGTTCGTTTGCGAAAAGCGATTGGATCAATCGGGATGCCCGTTGATGTGCTGGTCGTTTCAGAAGGAGAAGTCTCCGACTGGGGGCATCTCCCTGGAACGGCCATGTATTGGGCTCTGAAAGAGGGCAAGGTCCTCTATGAAGCGGCCTGAGGATCTTGCTCGCCGTTTTCTCGCCCTGGCTGACCGTGACATCAGAGCCTTCCGCAAGCTGTCGGACGATCCGGAAATCGACGACGAGGTTGTCGGATTCCACGCTCAACAAGCGGTCGAGAAGTCTCTCAAGGCAGTGTTGGCCAAGCACCGCGTCGCACTGCGCAAAACTCATGATCTCCAGCTTCTCATAGACCTACTCGCTCAAAACAATCTTCCGAGCCCCCCGTTGTGTGACGGAATCCACGCTCTAACCTTGTTTCTTGCCAGCTTGCCAAACTCTGCCTCGCCAGTTATCCCTGTAGTTCGTTCCGATAAGTAAGCATTTCCTTTCCTGCTGTATGATTCCAGAGGACAATGTGTCGAAGTAGATCAGAACTAAGGAGGACAGTGTCCGATGCAGACGATTGCGTTGCTGACGATCTC
>NIUT01000135.1 GCA_002254365.1 Nitrospira sp. UW-LDO-01 | reverse complement strand
TGTAGTGCTCCCCTGAAATCAAGCCACCTGTGTTAGTTGTTGCGCCCGATATTGGACCGGGCTCCGATAGCCTAACGTCCTCCGCCTCAGGATTTCCTTGGACACACCATTGGGGCATACTGCCCTCTTACTGCATGGAGGTGTGTATGGCGAAATCCAAGACAGAGCGAGGCCGGTTTTCCTCGCGGAAGATGGAGATCGTGTTGCGCGTGTTACGCGGCGACGATCTGGATCTGGTCTCGCGGGAAGCCGGGATGACCGCTGCCACGGTGTCGGCATGGCGGGACCAATTCGTGGCCAGTTCACGGTGTTCGCGGCGGTCGTTGGCCTGCCGGGCATTCCGGTTTTCGGCGCCGATGAAGCCGTCCTCAGACCGCGAGTGCCGATCGACCAGATCGAGCTAGTCCGGACATGGTCGAATCCGCTTCCGGCGACGCAGGAAACGATTGAAAAGGGCAAGCAGCTCTTTCACGGGAAAGCCTTTTGCATGACCTGCCACGGAAAAGACGGCAGGGGATGGGGCGGTGATATTGAGCCTGGACCACTCAAAGGTCCCTTGCCGCGAAACTTCACGGATAAGGAGTGGCAAGCCGCGCGAACCGATGGAGCGTTATTCTGGATCAATAGTGTCCCAACGTTTGTGTCAGCAAGGCTTGAACCCTCTTAACTGGCCTGCTGTTCATACCTTCTCAACCTGGTACCGACTTCAATCAAGCTCTGAAATGCGTCCTTAGTGGAATCAGTCACTTGCGAGACACAAGTTGCTATTGCATTAAACGTTGGGACACTACTGATGCTGGATCTTGAAGAACGGCAGCAAGGGCAAGGCGATGGCGCCTTTCATTCGCCTTATCCTGACGGAAGAAGAGGCTTAGCAGGTGCTGCGTTACGTGCGATCCTTCGCAATAGCAGATAAGTGAGTGGTCTACCGGTCTGACGCACCAGCCTCTCCGCTGGAAGCGCAGTCGCTATTAACTCCATACGTCTAGGCTCAGCCCTGGTATGGCTCATGGTGGGAGCAGAGGCGGGATAGTGTGAGCAAGAAAAAGTTTCCTGTGCACTCTTGCCCTCGCTGGTGGAACATTCCCGATGCCGGACAAAGGAGGGACACGCACCCTCCGCGGTCAGGACCTCGCTGAGCCATCAGTGGTCCAGCCCGTCACCATTGTCAAGCCGGGTATGTTGAGCACGTGGACTGCGTCGCGAATGGCCTCGATGACGCGGGGCCGTGTGAAGCCACGCCGCCACGCCAGGCCGATCCGGCGGCCCGGCACCGGGTCCGCCAGCTTGATCGCGATCAGGCGCTTGTTGTCGTATTTCGGGGTCAGCGCACTGGCAGGCAGCACGGTGATGCCCAGCCCTGAGGCGACCATCTGTCTGATGGTTTCCAGAGAATTCCCTTGCCAACCTTCGGTGTCCGACCGGCTGAGTTCGGGGCAAGCGTCCACGACCTGCTGCCGAAAACAGTGGCCGGCATGCGGCAGGAGGACCTTTTCCGATCCCAACTGCTGCGCATCGATTAATTTCTTCTTCTGCCAAGGATGGCCGATTGGCACCAGCACTTTGAATGGTTCGTCGTAAAGCGCTTGGGTCATGATTCCTGGTTCGTCGAACGGCAGGGCGATCATGATCACGTCCAATTTTCCATTTTTCAGCATGCCAGCTAGGTTGAGCGTCAAATTCTCTTCCAACTCCAAAGGCATCTTCGGGGCGCGCTGGTTTAACAGCGGAACCAGGTCCGGCAGGATATAGGGTCCAACCGTGGCGATGACACCGAAGCGGAGCAGGCCGGCCAATTGATCTTTGCCCTGGGCCGCAAGGATTTTGATGTGATCGATTTCTTCCAGCACACGTTGGGCCTGGTGTACGATCTGTTCCCCTAAGGGGGTGAGCGTGATCCGATTCGTTCTCCGCTCGAAAATCATCGCGCCCAATTCTTCCTCCAGCTTCTTGATCGCCAGACTCAAGGCTGGTTGCGTGACGAAGACACGTTCGGCGGCCCGGCCAAAATGACGTTCCTGCGCCACGGCGACGATATACTGCAACTCCGTGAAGGTCATCGTCCGTCCTCACTCATAAGTACAACTTATCTGTGCGCAATATATTATCAATTGGACTGATAATCAAGGGGCGGGTACCTTGCACTTAAGCGCGCGGGAATGAGACCGCGGCCAATGGCAAACCAGAAGGAGGGTACCATGAAAGTGACGAACATGAGGGCAATCGGGTTATTGGTGGTGGTGGCCGCAACCGGTATCGCGTCTGAGAGCTTCGCGTCGGATGCAAGCCGAGCGAGTGTCATCGAAGAGCGCATCGGGCATGGAGGATCGACCTATGGCCAACCCATGCCTGATGGGGCCAGTGAGTGTCGTATGAAGGGAGGAGAGCCACGAGATGTGGATGTCATCGAGCGGATCGGAACGGGAGGATCGACCTATTCCTTCAGCGGGCCGAAGCCTGCCCAAGCAGGTGATTATCGGGTGGCAGGGAAGAGGGTGGAGGTCGTTGAGCGGATCGGACATGGCGGCTCGACCTATTCGTTTCGCCAGCCGATGGCTGCCCAGGGAGAGTGAAGGGAGAGGGTTGCGCTGAGGAGGGACTGAATCTGCCCCTCCTCAGCACCAAGCGGTCGCAAGGATGGCTCCAAGTGGTTCTTCATGCTCGTGCTCCTGAACGAGGTGCGAGGTTGTATTCCCATCACCGCGTCGGAGACCGATGTGACTGTGCGCAGGAGAGTCAGTAAGAACACAATTGTGCTGGCGCTGCAATGGCGTAGGCTATTCTCCATAAGTGGGATTTTGTGTTTGCCTGTCCGTTGCGCTCGGAGCACGGGTCATGCAAACGGGATTATTCAATGACCAACACAATCAAGTCGGTAACCACATGAATGGAGGGAAACCTATGAATTCAACAAAATCCAGACCTCATCACGGCCCGGAAATGAATCTCGGGATCCAACCTGCAGAACGACAGGCCATTGCAGAAGGGTTGTCACGAGTGTTGGCTGACACCTATACGCTGTACCTGAAAACGCATAACTTCCATTGGAATGTCACGGGACCAATGTTCCAAACGCTTCATTTGATGTTCGAACAGCAATACAATGAGCTGGCGCTCGCAGTGGATGTGGTGGCCGAGCGCATTAGGGCACTGGGATATCCGGCACCGGGCAGTTATGCTGACTTTGCGAGGCTGTCTTCGATTACCGAAGCTGCGGGTGTTCCTCGCGCTGAAGACATGATTCGTCAGCTCGTCGAAGGACAGGAAGTGTTGGTCCGAACGGCACGTAAGGTATTTGCGACGGCTGAGAAGGCGTCTGATCAAGTCACGATCGATCTGCTCACTCAACGCATGCGGGTGCATGAGAAGACGGCCTGGATGTTACGTAGCCTGTTAGAATAGGGAGGACTGTCACTCCAGTAATCCAGCA
The DNA here is from genome assembly GCA_002254365.1 of Nitrospira sp. UW-LDO-01. Taxonomy (GTDB): domain Bacteria; phylum Nitrospirota; class Nitrospiria; order Nitrospirales; family Nitrospiraceae; genus Nitrospira_D. The sequence continues at coordinate 16,379 of NIUT01000135.1, read as the reverse complement.
GAAGGTCCCTAGCTATAATACAGGGGAATCTCTCAAAGAGATCCCGTACGAGGAGGGTCGTTTTATCACACGAACGATAGCTCTCATTTGGCCAAGAAAGGACTCCACCATGAGCGACAAAAAGAAACTGACCACCAACGCTGGCTGCCCGGTTGCCAGCAATCAGAATGTGATGACTGCCGGGCCACGAGGCCCGCAGCTATTGCAAGATGTCTGGTTTCTTGAAAAACTCGCACACTTCGACCGCGAAGTGATTCCAGAACGCCGGATGCACGCAAAGGGCAGCGGTGCCTACGGCACATTCACCGTCACACATGACGTCACGAAATATACACGGGCGAAGATCTTCTCCCAGGTGGGTAAGAAGACCGAACTGTTTGCCCGCTTCACCACGGTAGCCGGTGAACGGGGGGCCGCCGACGCCGAGCGCGACATCCGCGGCTTTGCCGTCAAGTTCTACACCGAGGAAGGTAATTGGGACATGGTCGGCAACAACACGCCGGTCTTCTTCCTGCGTGATCCGCTGAAATTCCCTGACTTGAATCATGCCGTCAAGCGCGATCCACGCACCAACATGCGGAGCGCCAAGAATAACTGGGATTTTTGGACATCGCTACCCGAGGCACTTCACCAGATCACCATCGTCATGAGCGATCGCGGTATTCCCGCCACCTACCGTCACATGCACGGCTTTGCCAGCCACACCTTCAGCCTTATCAATGCCAAGAACGAACGTTACTGGGTCAAATTCCACTTCAAGTCACAGCAGGGTATTCGCAACCTGAGCGATGCGGAGGCCGAGGCGATTATAGGAAAGGATCGCGAAAGCCACCAGCGCGATCTATTTGAAAGTATCGAAAAAGGCGAGTTTCCAAAGTGGAGGCTCAAAGTTCAAATCATGCCGGAAGCCGATGCTGCCAGGGTGCTTTACAACCCGTTCGATCTGACCAAGGTGTGGCCTCATAAGGACTATCCGCTGATTGATGTTGGCGTGATGGAACTGAATCGCAATCCCGAGAATTTTTTCGCCGAGGTCGAGCAGTCGGCATTCAACCCGGCGAATATCGTACCGGGCATCGGCTTCTCGCCCGACAAGATGTTGCAAGGGAGACTATTTGCCTACGGCGATGCTCAACGCTACCGGCTGGGTGTCAATCACCATTTGATTCCAGTAAATGCCCCGCGCTGTCCGGCGCACAGTTATCATCGTGACGGCTCCATGCGGGTCGATGGCAACCACGGTAGCACGCTTGGCTATGAACCGAACAGTGACGGCGAGTGGCACGAGCAGCCGAAGTTTGCCGAGCCGTCGCTGAAACTTGAAGGCGCAGCCGACCATTGGAACCACCGTGAGGACACGGACTATTACTCGCAGCCCGGGGCCTTGTTCCGATTAATGACGCCGACACAGCAGCAGATGCTGTTCGAAAACACCGCGCGCTCGATCGGTGGAGCCCCGCGCGAGATCCAGATGCGCCATATCGGTAATTGCATGAAAGTGGATCCGGCATATGGTGAGGGAATTGGGAAGGCACTCGGCATCTCCCTCGGCGAGGTTCCCTTCTAGCTATGGAGACGTGGCGGCTGGTTACTGCTGGCAAGACGACGCGCCCAAGCGTAATAAACGATGATTCATGAGTGAGGAGAGGCTGGCGCCCTCCTCACTCACCAGTCAACGAGCCATCAGTGGCTCGTTGACTGGTGTAGGGACATACAACTCCCTCGGTTGCCGCACACTCGGTGACGCCTCCCCCTTTCTGGCTCGAAGAATAGATGGATCCTCCCGTCCCGATTCGCTTGATGACATGGGGACACCTCAAGAAACGGACATTTACGTATGCTAAGCACCGGCGTGCCGAGGACTGGGTGTTCGAAGGGGGCGGAAGTGCCCTTTTAAGACTCGCTTGTCCATGCGCCAGAGGTAATCGCCGGTGAGGCCAATATGCTCCTAGCCAAGGAGTGACACGTGCTGAAGTAAGGACTTCTCCGCGATCTGGGATTTATGTAGCCGCGTCACGGCGCGTTCCAGATAGACCGTATTCCATAGTGTGATCGCGGCGACCACGACACACACAAGAGGCTCCTGTCCACGCAGGGCATACGCTTGAGTACCTGCCGCCCTATAGCCCAGACATCAATCTGATCGAGCATAAATGGGCGCAAGCCAAATCCATCCGCAGAAAATCAGGGGCTTCTGTCGAGGAAATCTTCACCCGATCATACATAGAATCATTTTAAGTGGTTAGGCTATACGTCAGGACTTCCTGGCGACGTCGGTCGCCGCATAAGGGCACGACGGAATCAGCCAATCGGGAGGATCACTGGGTAGGCCAAAGACTCGACGCCCACACTTGGCGTAGGAGCGTCGATTGCCAACCAATGCGCCCTGGAGGTCGGGTCCAATACAGCAACAACCGTGTCCAAGAAATCGGGAGCGGTACACTAGCAGTCTGCTGAAAAACTCAACATGTGTGCTTCGACAAGCTCAGCACGAACGGGAAACCCTCATAGTTTCAATGCTCTTCTCGCTCATCCTGAGGCTCTCGAAGGATGAGCAGAGGGTTTTTCAGCAGACTGCTAGAGGAGGTCCCACCGTATTGGACTGAATTGAGCAAAGTGCAATGCTGGGTCATTCCGACTGTAGGGTGTTGCATAACGAAACGATCCTTTTGATTCCAAGATGAACGTCCCATATGTCTCAGTTCGGCGACTGTGATTATCATTCTCGTAGCGGCTGTTGTTGGGACATGGATTTGGTCGAGTACCTTGAAAAACGCCTCTGGAATGAATATCGAAAGAGAGCTGAGCTCACCATAGTGAGGATAATCACGGATCAGCGTTTTGCTTCTCCATTCTGGATGGAGAGAGGTGTTCGTAGCACATTCACTTGACTTCCCCCAGCGGAAACTGATAAATGCAACTTACTTGCATCTGAGAGGCGACGTGGAAACGGCGAATACGAAAAGTCTCAAGGCGGGCGGGAAGAAGTTAACGAAAGCCAGAAAGGCTATTCTGGCTGTTCTTGAGCAGAACGCTCTCCCCATTACGGTAGCTGAGGTGCATGCGGGTTTGGCCAAGGCCAAAACGGATGTCGATCTTGTGACGGTCTACCGTAACCTGGCGATGCTCCAAGAGCTCGGTCTGGTGAATGCCGTCGGATTCCAGGAAGGACAGATGCGCTACGAAGTGGTGCATGGACGGGCGCATCATCACCATATTCAGTGCCGTAGCTGTGGGAAGATTGTGGATCTGATGCTCTGCCCGTTGAAGAAGTTGACAAAGCTCATTGAAGAACAGACTCGATTCTCCGTGGATGGTCATGCCTTGGAGTTTTTCGGATGGTGTCCACAATGCCGATAAAGGCCTGCCTCAGGACGGTGAGCCGTTGGGCTCTCGTTGTCGGCTATGTGTTGCTGGTGCTGACCCTTCAGCCGTTACTGCTGGAGCACACCTTCGCGGCTGGTAGTTCCCACGAACATTCGGATCAAGATGTCTGCACCTGGCTGGACCATGCGGCCAGTGCCGGATTGCATTCGGTTACTCCGCCGCCCGTCTTCGTTCCTGTTTCCGTCACGACAGCATTGCCACCTCATCTCGTTTTCACGTCTGTGTTTCGCTCGTCCGATTCCGTTCGTGGTCCTCCTTCCTCCGCTTTGTCGTCTTCAATCTGAATCAGCGCCTCTGTTGATTGCGTCTCTCTGCACCTTGTGCGGGGAAGATCGGGTAGTGGTCGCATTCCGCTTGCCGGAATCCGGCGCTCAAGGGGTTGGCCGTTCTTCATTGCCTTGAAGCACGGCATCCGATCTTCTCCTGCAGAAGGTGTCCGATAAACTTCTCAACCTGTGTCATGAGGAGGTGTGTATGGCGACTACGGCTGAATTGTTGGCTCCAGTGCCGGTGACGGTGCTCACCGGTTTCCTAGGGGCAGGAAAGACGACGCTGCTCAATCGAATCTTGACGACCGAGCACGGCAAACGTGTCGCGGTCATCGTCAACGAATTCGGTGAGGTCGGGATCGATAACCAGCTCGTCATCGGAGCCGATGAAGAGATCTTTGAGATGAATAACGGTTGCATCTGCTGCACCGTGCGGGGCGATTTGATCAGGATCATCGGCAATCTGCTCAAGCGGAAAGATCGATTCGATTACATGGTGATCGAGACGACAGGATTGGCTGATCCTGCTCCGGTTGCGCAGACATTCTTCGTCGACGATGAGATGAAACGCCGGCTCTTGTTGGACGGCATCGTGACCGTGGTCGATTCCAAGCACATCTGGGAACATCTCGACAAGAGTCCGGAGGCCAAGGAGCAGATCGCCTTTGCCGACGTCATCTTGTTGAACAAGATCGACCTTGTTCCGGCGGGAGAGGTCAACGAATTGGAAGCGCGAGTGCGGGCAATCAACGTGATGGCGAAGATTCATCGGACGAAGGATGCGCAAATCGAGATCAATCGATTGTTGAATATCGGCGCGTTCGATCTGAGTCGTAAGTTGGAGATCGATCCCAACTTCCTCGGCGAAGATGCGCACCAGCATGATCCCAGCGTGTTTTCAGTGGCCCTCGTTGAAGATGGACGGGTCGATGAGGGGAAAGTGAACGACTGGTTCCGCGAAGTGCTGAGCACCATGGGGACAAAGATCTATCGGATGAAGGGCATTCTGAATGTCGAAGATCGTGACCATCGGTTTGTGTTTCAAGGGGTGCATATGTTGTTTGATGGGAAGGCTGATCGTGCCTGGAAATCCGGTGAAGTCCGCAATAACCAGCTGGTGTTCATCGGGAAAGATTTGGATCGGGATGCGCTGACGAAGGGGTTCCGATCATGCCTCGTCTAGCGAAGCGCCAGGTTGTTGTCACGCTCAGTCCGATCGGGCGAGCCATGCTTGGTGACTATGTCCATCGCGTGGCATTCGCCTCCGATGGAACCAGATTTGCCGCGTGCTCTGCGTCGGGCCAGGTGGCAGTTTGGGAAACGGCGTCGCTCAACCCTATCTGCAACCTAAAGGGGCATCAGCAGTCAGCCCTCACGCTGGCCTGGCATCCAACGCGGTCGGATCTGGCGACGGGGGGGCAAGATGGCGTCGTCCGAGTCTGGAATACGGATACAGGGGAAGAACGAGCAGCGCTTCCTGTCGGAGGGCAAGGTTCGTGGGTAGAGCATCTGGCGTGGTCACCGGACGGCCAGTTGCTGGCCGCGTCGGCAGGGAAAATGCTTCGTGTCTGGAATATCGATCCTGCGTCGACTCCTCAACTCGCGGCAGAGGTTCCGGCGTACAAGACCACGATTTCAGCCCTAACCTGGATGCCGCGCGGAGGCGGTATCGTCGCCTCTGCCTATGGTGGGGCCTGGTTGTGGAAGGTTGGACAGGAGCAGCCGGTTCGCCCATTTCCCTACGATGGGGCCCTGTTGACGATTGCCGTGAGTCCAAGCGGGGAATATCTGGCCTCGGGAAACCTCGATGGATCAGTCCATCTGTTCCGCACGGACAGTGAGCAGAACTGGCACATGTCCGGCTACCCCGTAAAGGTGACCTCGGTGCGATTCGACCATAACGGGCTCAATCTGTTCACTGCCTCCGGTCCATCGTTGGTCTCATGGAACATGAAGAAGTTCGAAGGGACCGGCGGTCGGCTCTTCAAGGGACATCTGGGATGGATTCAGGAGATTGCCTGCCATCCCACCCGATCGCTTGTGGCGACGGTGGGGGAAGAGGGTTTGCTCTGCCTCTGGGAACCGCAGACGACCAAACCGCTGCTGAGTCAGGAAGTGAACAAGACGGGTGGATTGTCCTGCGTGGCCTGGAGTTCCACCGATGCCTGGTTGGTGACCGGCGCCAGTGACGGAGGGGTATCACTCTTTTCCGTGCACGGCATCGGGGATCGGGCATGAACTTGTTCGGTGGCAAGCGGACGATCCCAGTGGATCAAGCCGATCGTATTAAGGCCTGGATCAGAACGGTGTTGCACCTGAACGACGAGACGACGGTCATGGTCACGGAATTGGAATGTCGCGAACCAGGCTGTCCACCGATTGAAACTGTGATTGCCGTGCTCAAAGGACCGGGCGATACGCATCAGTACAAGATTCATAAGACAGCTACTGAGGTCGGGCTCTCCGATATCGAGAAGATGGCCGTCAACGAGGAGTCACATCATGACCAGCACTGATCGTGCCCGCCGCCGCAACAAGATGACACCGATCCATGTGATCGCTGGATTTCTAGGGAGCGGAAAAACCACTCTGCTCAAGAGGGCGCTGGCGCATGAACTGGACAGGGGCGTGAAGCCGGCCGTGCTCATGAATGAGTTCGGGGAAGTCGATGTGGATGGGGCCTTGCTCCACGACCATCCTCGCTCGAACGACATCGAACTCCAGGCACTCCTCAGCGGCTGTATCTGCTGCGACCTGTCAGGAGAGTTCAGCGAAAAGGTCGGACATCTGGTGAAGGAGACGAAGGGGGCCCCGCTCTTTATTGAGACGACGGGGTTAGCGGATACCGGACAAGTTATTGTGGGAGTTGAGAAGGCACTGACCCAGTCAAATGCAAGAACCAGAGGGGCCTTGGCTTCGGTAATCGTCATGGTCGATGGGCCTCGGTTCTTGAAGCTCGGGACCTATTGGCCTGCAGCGGAAAATCACCTCAAGCAGGCTGATGTGGTCGTGTTGAACAAGCTGGATCAAATCAATAGCCGTCAGGCGGATCTCGTGGAACGGCGTATCAAGGTGGTGAATCCCACAGCCACAATCGTCCGGGCCGTGCATGCCGATGTTGAAGTGGGCCGACTGTTCACTGGAATGGCGACAATGAAGACACCATCAATTGAACAGGGAACGGTCAAGGATTCAGCGACTGGGTATCAGAGCGGGAGTTTCAAGATTCTGAAACCCTTTGATCCCGTTCGTCTCGAAGCCTGGTTGAAGCGGTTTGAACGATCCGTGATCCGCATGAAGGGCTTTGTGAAAGTGCAGGGGCGAACCGGGTATCAAGAACTTCAATGGATCATGGGGTCGTTGGCACTAACACCCTACACGGGGACGAAGCAATCACAAGCCAGACTCGTCGTCATTGGACGGCGTGTGCCCTGGCAGCGATTCCTCGAGGGGTTGGAAACCTGTCTCGTGAGGCCGGCCCGCCGGAGGAAACGTCAAACGACACGATGGAGTGGTGCGACAAGGAGAACGTCATGATGCAAGGAAGCGGGACGTTGAAACCGATGGAAGTCCAGGCGGCAAAGCCTGCAGATGATCCGGCAGCGCGCCGTCTGGTTCAAGACGCCCATGGCCGTATGTATCGGTGGCCGGCCGGCTTTGGGGGCTATCGAGCGAGACTCTTGCTGAACGATGAGGGGCGTGTCTACACAGGCCGGGTCAGCCTGGTGCCGAGGAAGGACACGACGGTTGCGCTGGATGGAGCCGACGCGACCCTTCAAGAGTGGGTGCGAGAACGGCTCTGGACCCAGGGGATGCACCTGGCGTTTTCCACGTTCGAGGAGGGCGACGGCAAGTATGTGGTGTCTTTCGATCCCCAAGATGACCCCGCTGTGCCGCATCCACGGGGTCGCCTTGTGCTGCTGACCGGGGGGCGACTCGATTCTTGGTACCGGATCAAGGATGGGCAATACACCCAGATCGGGCGGATCACGCCGATGACGGAACGGCGAGTCAATACCATCGAGCGCTGTGATCACGCGCCGGACGGGAAACAATACTCCAGCCACTATGTGATGACCTATTTCTCGCTCGATGGGCAGGCCGTGATCGGAATGGAAAGCTACGTCAATGAATATACCGACGTCGACGGCCTGTGGCTTCCCTGGCGTCGGCGCGTCTCATTCGGCGAACGGGGATTGGTGAAAACGCGGGTGATTGAGCTATCGGAGCATGAGGTTATGGCATGAGTGCACAGGGGGGGAAGTCACTTTGGCCGGTGAATGCCGATGGGGAGCCGGCTGCAGGACTGATCCAGGAAGACTTAACCGAAAAATCGGCCTCCATCGCGCCGTTGTTCGCACTCTATTTCCAGGCCTGGGACCTGGCTCAGGCTGACGGCGCGCTATTGAAGCGTCTGGAACATGCAGCGGAAGCACTGGCGCTGAGCCGAGCTATTGCCGCGCTCGTTCAGGAAGCCGTGGGTGGATCTGCCGGCCTTCGCTGGGCGGTAAAGGTATCGGAGGCCGAGCATTTGGTGATGGTGGTGCGCGATGCGCTGGCCGATCGTGAAGAGGGTTGTCTATGATCGCAACGGCTCAAGCAGGAGTTGCTGTGGCAATCGCTGTCTTGACGGTGTCCGACACGCGTACCGCCGAAACCGATACGAGCGGCGACCTGATCGTTGAGCGGCTCTTTTTGGCAGGCCACCGGTTAGCTGATCGCAAATTGTGTAAGGACGACTATGAAACCATTCGGAGCATCATCGCCGGCTGGATTGCCGATCCGAAAGTGGAGTTCGTCATCGTGACAGGTGGAACCGGTGTGACCCAGCGTGACGTCACGCCGGATGCGGTACGGTCTCTCTATACCAAGCCCATTCCGGGATTCGGCGAACTATTTCGCTGGTTGAGTTTCAGCGAGATCGGTACGTCAACAATCCAGTCAAGAGCGGATGCCGGTGTCTGTGGCGATACGATCGTGTTTCTCCTTCCCGGCAGCACAGGCGCTTGTCGGCTGGGGGTGGAGAAGATCATCCTCCCCCAGCTCGATATTAACCATAAACCGTGCAACCTGACGGAACTCCTGCCTCGGGTCAAGCAGGAGCATCCGCCCCATGACGATGACTGAAGCGGCCCGGCCCCCTCTGTATGTTTTGGCAGGTCCGCTGGGGGCCGGCAAGACGACGTTGCTGATGCGGTTGCTCGCGTTCTGGTGCGATGCCGGCAAGCGGGTGGGTGTCCTGATGAACGAAGCCGGCGCGGTCAGTCTGGATGGCGCCCATGCGAGCGCATCGGCTGCTGCCGTTAGGAACATCACCGGGGGCTGTGTCTGCTGCGATGCCCGTGACGGGATCGGCGAGGGCCTGACTGAGCTTGTCGGGCAACAGCGGGTCGATGTGGTCGTGCTGGAGTGCTCGGGGATCGCTGCTATCGAAGACGTCATCGAGACCGTGACCGACCCCGTTTGCCTCAATGTGGTACGGCTTGAGAAAGTGATCGCGGTCATTGAACCGAGCGTTCCGTCTGCCGGGCGTCCCATCGGCTCTCGGTATACGACGTTGGCGCAGTATGCGGATGAAGTGATCGTGAGCAAGCAAGATCTCTACGCTACTGCAGAGCAAGAACGGTTTCGAACAGCACTGATTCGTGATAGGGGGCATGCCAGGTTGTGGCAAGTGTCGCAGGCAGCTGTGGATCCCGAGTCGTTGCTCCAGCCGCACGAACGGCGACCCAAACGACGAGTCGGAAATGTGGCGTTTGGATCGACTCGTGCGCATCCGATGGTGACGACGATTCCCCTGACCGGCCCGCTGCATCGCGGTCGATTTACCGAGTGGTTCGACCACCTTCCGGTCGGCCTTGATCGGGTCAAAGGAGTCTGCCGCTTTTCCGGTGACCAGGAGCTGTACGAGATTCAGTATGCGTCCCCGGTCACGCGGTGGATCGGCGTGGTTCGGTTTCGGCAGGAACCGGATCCAGCCCTGGTGTTGATCGGTCGAAATTACAATCACGTGCGCTGTCATCGAACACTCCAGGCTTGTCTGCTGTCAGCCTGATAGATTGGTATCGCCTTACAAACGGACAGAGAGATCGAGGAACGTCATGTCTCCGTTGGAATCACGCATCACGAAGCAGCAGAACCGCTTTGCACTCGATTGTTCGCTCGATGAGCTCAAGCGCATCTACCATGCGTTGTTCTCCCAACTGCGGGCCGACTCGGAAGTTGATATCGACGAGTCAGACTTGCTCCTTGACATTCAGGTCGTGCTCCAGCGGGAAGCCCAAGCCGAAGCTGTCGATGTCTCCACCCATAGTGAGTGGTCACGATTCCTGGGAGACTCGTCGGTTGCCCCCTGTGAACAGCGATATGCCAATTATCGAGAAAAGAAACGCCTATCATGACGCTTCCTGCCGAGTCGTCCTGGGGATTCGTCGTTCTGATGGGCTTGCTTGGGAGCCTGGGGGCTCTGCTGCCTGCTGCCGTGGTCTTATTTATTCCGGACGGATGGCGGCATCGGGTGATGCCGTATTTGCTGAGCTATGCCACAGGGACGATGTTGGCCACCGCCATCATCGGGCTGATTCCTGAAGCGTTGGAACATATTCCCATTTACGAAGTGGGGATCGCGATTCTGGCTGGGCTCGTCCTGTTTTTCGTACTGGAATGGACGGTGATCTGGAGACATTCGCACGGGGATCTGCCGGAAGACCATCATCACTCCCATGGGCACGGTCATGAGCACGGCATGGAGAAAAAAACCGGCATGTTGATCTTGATCGGCGACGCGGTTCACAACATGGCCGACGGAGTCGCCATCGGTGCTGCCTGTGTGGCGTCGCCAGGACTCGGTCTTGTCACGACGCTCGCGGTGTTGGGGCACGAAGTCCCACAAGAATTGAGCGATTTCACCATACTCCTATCGAGCGGGTTCTCTCGTTGGAAAGCCTTTTTCTGGAACACACTCTCGGGGATGGGGACGCTGGTCGGGGTCGTCGCCACCTATGGCGGGCTCGGCTATGCGGAGGCGATCGTTCCCTATGCCCTGAGCGTAGCAGCGGCTTCGTTCTTGTACATCGGGTTGGCCGATCTCGTTCCAGGGTTGCATGGGCGAATGGGAGCGGCCAAGGGGGTCTGGCAGTTTGCCATGATGATCGCCGGAATGGTGACCATCGCCATGTTGACCATGCTGCCACATTAGTCAGGCTGTTGAAAAAGGCCGTCAGCTGCGTTCTCGGCTCGTCAAAATCCTTAACGTACCTCTGAAGGTACGCCTCCGGCTTTGACTTGCCTGCGGCCTTGCTGAACGCCCTTTTTGACCAGCCTGCAAGATGAAACGGTTCAAGGCGAGAAATGAGACTCAAGGATGACATGGTGAGAACCGCGCAGCTCGGCAGTGATCAGATTTACTTGCTGGGGCACGTCCCCTGTCGCGGAGAGCGCCTGACCGCTGAGTTCACCATTCCAGCCGCCCGGTTGGCCGATACACCGCTCAGGGCCGATGAACTTCGCCATGGTCTGGTCCTGGTGTCGACGTTGCCGAATATTCAGAAGCATGCCTGTATGGCACAGATCGTGGTGCTCGAGGAACATGGCAGTGAGGAGCTGGTGGAATGGACGGTCGTGCATGTGTCCGCGGACCACGAAGACCATTGGCGGGAAGTCGACCGCTTTCATCCGAATGTTCGTGCAGCAGGGTACTCCCTCTGTTGCGCGGATCCGGCGAGTCGGGAGGCATTTGTGTCGGCATTCGGAGTCGGCGTGGAAGATCATCACCGCATCGCGCATGGGCTCTTCGCGTTGCGGGACGGGATTTTTCTCGAAGTCGAAATCCCGCACGATCAGATGAGACCGGCAGAGGTGGACGGGTTTCTGCTACGGCTGAGTGGAACGCGCGGGACGTCGTTGAGTCAGGTGCCCCGCGCCGGTAGCGACGAGTAGTTTCTACGCGAGCTGTACCCCCCCATGGTCATCGCAATGCGCGCCATGGGCGAAGTGCAAATGACCGGCGACCAGATAATCGATATGGTCTCCGTGCGGCACGGCTTGATGTCCGCAGTTCGTGCCATGGCGATGTCCGGTCTCATGCCCCTCACAGCGATGGGTCGGCGTGCATCCAGCCGGGTTCTGCATGGTGATACCGAGCCGATGTTCATCGACATGGTCATCATGCGAATGATGAAGATGTCCGTCATGGAGATAGTCGGTGTGGCCATCATGGGCGATGGCCGGATGCCCGCAGTTCGCTCCGTGCTGATGATCGTGATGCTCATGAATGGGATGGTCGCTCATCGGAGAACTCCTTTCGCGACAGGGGACGGTCCTGATTCCATTGTGAAAGTCTAGGCCTGATGGTGGTGGATGGTCAATAGGCTCAATACCGAGGAGGAGCCCTCCATCCTTGTCCTCGCTGGAGGCTGGGTGCTCGATCCCGGACGGTGGGATGGCGAAGCCGATGTCTGGATTAAAAATGGAGTAATCGATGCGGTGGTCTCACCGGACGTGTCTCCTCGTCAGGCGGCCAAGCGCCTGGATGTGACGGGGTTGCTGGTGTTGCCGGGTCTCGTCGATCTCCATGTCCATCTGCGCGAGCCAGGCTTTGAGTACAAGGAAACCATCGCCACGGGTACGGCGGCAGCCCTAGCAGGAGGCTTCACCTCGATCTGCTGCATGCCGAATACAAAGCCGGTAAACGATGAACCGACAGTCACGCAGTTGATCAAGCGGAAGTCCGGAGAAGCCGATCGTGCCAAGGTCTATCCGATCGGCGCGATTACCAAGGGATTGATCGGAGGTGAGTTGGCTGATTTTCGAGTTTTGAAAGAGGCGGGCTGTGTCGCGCTGTCTGACGATGGACGGCCGGTAATGAACGATGAGGTCATGCGACAGGCAATGAAGCAGGCATCGGATGTCGATTTGCCCGTGATCGATCATTGCGAGGATCTGATCCTGTCCGGTTGTGGCTGTATGAACGAAGGGCCGGTGTCGCGTGTGTTAGGGGTACGGGGCATTCCCAAAGGCTCGGAGTTTCGAATGATCGCGCGTGACATCAAGTTGGCCGAAGAGACGGGTGCGCGACTCCATGTCGCCCATCTCAGCACGGCGGTCGGAGTAGACCTGGTGCGTCAGGCCAAGGCCAAGGGATTGCCGGTGACGGCCGAGGTTTGTCCTCATCATTTCACGCTGACCGACGAAGCGGTTCGGGAGCAGGGCGTCAATGCCAAGATGAATCCGCCTCTGCGGAGCGAGCGAGATCGAGACGCACTACTGGAGGGGCTTGCAGACGGGACCATCGATGCGATTGCGACCGATCATGCTCCGCATGCTGAGTATGAAAAACAATGGGGAATGGATCGGGCTCCCTTCGGCATCGTGGGATTGGAGACGGCGCTGGCGCTGACTTTACGGCTCGTTGAGCAGGGCCTCTTGTCTCTGGAGCGTGCCGTGCAATGTTTGACCAGCAAACCGGCCGGGTTGTTGGGATTACCCGTCGGCACGCTGGCATCCGGAGCGTCGGCCGACATCGTCGTGGTGGATCGGACCTGTGAATGGGTGGTTGATCCCGAACAGTTCTACTCGAAAGGACGAAATACGCCGTTTGCCGGATGGCCTGTACGTGGTCGGGTGATGATGACAGTTGTCGCCGGTCGGATGCGACATCGCTGGCCGAGTGCTGGGTGAACGATACCCATGCGCACGGTTGCGTTTCTCCATCAAAAGGGCGGCACAGGAAAGACGACACTGGCGATTGCGACCGCGATGGCATTGGCGCAGCAGGGGGCTCGCGTGCTGTTGTTAGATGCGGATGTACAAGGAACAGCTAGTGAATGGGCGAGTCACTGGGGAGAACGGTTCCGTGTCGTGACCCGCTCTCAAATTCAGCCGATCGTGCACGACCAGGTTGCCAGGTTTTCGCCGATGTTCGAGTGGATGGTCGTCGATGGGCCACCAACCCTATCCGATATGACGACGAGCATTCTGCGGGGTGCCGATCGGGTGTTTGTGCCGGTTCGCCCGTCCTATCCGGATATTTGGGCGTTGGAGGGGGTGGCAGCATTGTGCGCGACTCTCAGGACGACCGGAGCCGATCCGGCCATGCGGGTGTTATGGAATCAAGTTAGTCAGTGGCCGACATCGGCGATGCGGGCTGCCGTGGAAAGCAAGGGTTTCACGATTTCTCCGGCGGTCATCCGGTGGGAAACAGTCTGGTTGAACGTGATGGAAGGTCACCCGCTCACGACCGGTGCGATTGATTGTCTGATCCAGCTCATGAAGGAGTCTTGGGAGTGAGCCTCCATCCGATTCCGACGTCGCTCCACGAATCGCCTCCGCTCCATCGTGCACGAGTAGCGCTCCGGACGAGACGATCGACCGATCGGCTTGCTTCACGGCAACTGATCTGGCCTCTGTTTGTGCAGGAAGGGGTCGACCAGGTCACACCGATCGCCTCCATGCCTGGTTGCGCACGGGTCTCGATCGACCGGGCGATCGAGCAGGTCGCGGAAGCGTCCTGTGCCGGCCTCGCCGGTATCGCGTTGTTTCCGGTGGTGCCGGATCACCTCAAGGACCCGCGAGGGCAAGAGAGTCGCAACCGGGACGGGTTGATGGCGAGGGCGATCCGCGCCATGAAAGCCGCTGTCCCGGACCTGCTGATCCTCAGCGATGTGGCGCTCGATCCTTATTCATCGGATGGGCATGACGGCGTGGTGATTGATGGAAGGATCGACAATGATGAGACCCTACCGTTATTGGCGGAGATGGCCGTGGTCCAAGCGCAAGCGGGAGCCGATCTGGTGGCTCCCTCGGACATGATGGATGGACGGATCGGGGTGATCCGTCAGGCATTGGATGAGGCAGGCTACCCACAGGTCGGTATCTGCAGCTATGCCGTGAAGTATGCCTCGGCATTCTATGGGCCGTTTCGTGAAGCACTGGAGAGCGCCCCACGCGTCGGTGACAAGCGGACCTATCAGATGGACCCTGCGAATCATCGAGAGGCGTTGCAGGAAATTCGGTTGGATGAAGACGAGGGTGCGGATTGGTTGATGGTAAAACCCGGCTTGCCGTATCTGGACATCGTGTCTCTCGTTCGGAGCCATTCTGCTCTTCCGGTCGTGGTCTATCACGTGAGCGGGGAGTACGCCATGCTCAAGGCTGCCGCCGCAGTCGGTCTGTTCAGCTACGAAGAGGCCTTGTTGGAATCTCTCGGTTCCATGCACCGCGCCGGCGCTGATCTGATTGTGACGTACGGCGCGCTGGATGCCGCTAGGCTGCTGGCCTCTGGGCCAGACTCACCGGAGTGATGGTGTGATGAAGGACGCGCACCCATTGCCGTTTTTTGAGCCGGAGGTCGTGCTCTACCACGCCGATTGTCCCGATGGGTTCGGCGCGGCCTGGGCAGTCTGGACCCGTTGCCCGACGGCCCGGTTTGTGACGGCCAGGCATGGTCAGCCTCCACCCGATGGTCTGGCTGGAAAACGGTTGGTGATAGTAGATTTCAGCTTCGCTCGTCCGACGATCGAACAGTTGGCTGATACGACGTCGGCATTGGCGATTCTCGATCACCATGTCACGGCTCAACAGGCGCTCGGCGATCTGCCCTACGCGCACTATGAACAGAATAAGTCCGGCGCCGTGCTCGCGTGGGAATGGGCACATCGCACTGCGGCACCCTGGTTGTTGCTGTATGTGCAGGATAAAGATCTGCATCGCTGGCAATTGCCGGAGAGTCGAGAGATTAATGCGGCGATCGAATCCTACCCGTTCGACTTTGATGTCTGGAGCGGATTGAAGCGGTATGAGTTGGCGGCGGAAGGACGGGCGATTCTCCGCGCCCAGGAGCAGCTGATCAGTAAATTGCTGCGGACTGCTGTGCTGGTTCGCTTCGAAGGCGAGACGATCCCGGCTGTTCACAGCGCCATCCTCCGCAGCGAGTTGGGCGAACGCTTGGCTCTGGACCATCCCTTTTGTCTCGTATGGTACGAGCGTGAGGGGCGGCGGTATGTCAGCCTTCGTTCTCGGGCTGGTGGCGCTGATGTGTCGCGGATCGCGCAAGCCCATGGGGGCGGCGGGCATCGGCATGCCGCAAGTTTTTCTCTGCCGATCGGTGAAGGCATGCCGATGCCGTTCGAAATCGTTGCAGCGTATTTCACATAAGAAGGCCGATGCGTGGAGCTGACCGGCAGGCTTGCATCAAGGATTCTATCTGTGTATGATGCATCGACTTTAATGCAAATGATTTGCAATTAGAAATGTGAGGGTGTTCTTCATGCGTTACGAAGTTCGACCCGGTCCCGAACACTTCCTTCCTCCCGCAGCGGCCAGCATGGGTGTGCGATTGCCCAATCCAGGGGAAGCGATCGTGCACGGATATATCGTGCCTGAGGAGCAGGCAATGGAAGAGGCGGCACGGCGCTTCCTGAGTGCCAAGGTTCCGACGATCTTCCCAGGACCGCTGGTGTTGTGGGCCTGGACGCCTACGGCCGAGAAGAAGGCGAAGGCGATTCGTCATCTCTTCAATGTATTGAAAGAGAGTGTGGGGCCGAATCAGAAGCCGATGTTGATCCCGATGCCGGACTATCGCCCGAAGTATCCAAAGATCAATCCGGAGGTCGAGATCAACCCGAACCATCCGAACTTGACGATCTGGCACAACCGGATCGATACCTGTCTATTTATCGGGGTGCATTGCCATCAAGCAAATCTGACCTTGAAGATCGTGCGTGG
>NIUT01000134.1:67293-85472 GCA_002254365.1 Nitrospira sp. UW-LDO-01 | reverse complement strand
TCTTCGTCCTGAATCGGTTGAGCCGTGGTACTCCCAGCGGTTGTCTCGTCGGAGAAGGACTTCACGTCCATCAACTTCGCGCCACACTGATGGCAGAAGTTGGCATCATCGGGATTCTGCTGCTGACACTGCCCACACATCGTCATGGCGTGGCAGCTTACCACACTCCGAAATGGAAGAGAGGATGATTTGAAGCGATGTTGCGCTCCTAGCTTGAGTACCGACCCTACCGCTCTTTTGAGGCCTTCTACTTCCCTCCTCACTTATTGCTCTTCCTACTGACCCTGTGCTAGCTTTCCTTTCTTTATAAGGGGATACGTCATATGCCGACTGAAGAATTGAAGGACGACGCAGCCAAATATCTGATGCAGACGTACAACCGCCAACCACTCTCGATCGTGAGGGGGCGAGGTACGAAAGTCTATGATCTGGAGGGGCGCGAGTACCTGGATTTTGTGGCTGGAATCGCGGTGAATATTCTCGGATATGGGCATCCGGATCTTGTCCAGGCGATCCAACGCCAAGCCGCTCAGCTCATCCATACCTCGAATCTTTATTACACCGAACCTCAAGTGAAGTTGGCCCGCTTGCTGGTCGACCATTCATTCGCAGACCGCGCATTCTTCTGTAACAGCGGCGCCGAAGCCAACGAAGCCGCGATCAAGTTGGCCCGCCGCTACGGACATGAGCGCTATGGCGCTGCTCGTTTTGAAATTATCACGATGAAGAATTCGTTCCACGGACGAACCCTCGCCATGGTCACAGCGACCGGTCAAGAAAAGGTTCAAAAGGGTTTTGAACCTTTGATGCCCGGATTCGCCTACGCTCCGTTCAATGACTTCACGGCCATCGAGTCTCTCGTTACTGAGAGAACGGCGGCCATCATGCTGGAGCCGATCCAGGCGGAAGGCGGGGTCCATGTCGCCGATCGGGAGTATTTAAGAAACCTCAGGCAGCTTTGTACTCAAAAAGACATCCTCCTGATTTTTGATGAGATTCAAACCGGCATGGGACGAACCGGAACCCTCTTCGCCTATGAGCAACTTGGGGTCCACCCCGACATCATGACCTTGGCTAAGGGTCTCGCTGGAGGAGTCCCGATCGGCGCATGCCTCGCCAAAGACGCGGTGGCGGCGGCATTCACCCCTGGCTCCCATGCTTCAACCTTCGGCGGGAATCCACTGGCTTGTGCAGCCGCGCTCGCGGTCTGCCACGTGCTGCTTGAAGGACCTGTCTTGGAGAATGCGAAGCGGATGGGAGAGTATTTGGCCAAGGGGTTAGCCGACTGTAAGAACCGGTTTCGACTCGTCCAAGAGGTGCGAGGGCTTGGCCTGCTGCAGGGCATGGAATTGACGATCGATGCCAGGACGGTGGTGGCCGATGCGCTGGCGCGTGGCGTGCTATTGAATGCCGCGAATGAGCATGTGCTGCGTATGGTCCCACCCTTGATCATGACACAGCCGGAGATCGACCGACTCTTGGATCTCCTCGCAGCACTCTTTACCCAACGCCAGACTGCGGAAAAAGATTCTCATCACTGATGAGCGGACGAACCCAACATCCACGCGGCACCAAAGGATACGCCAAAGATCTGCTTGACGTGGCCACCATGCCACGGATGCAAGTCCTGGCGCTCTTACGGCTGGCAAGCACCCTCAAGAAGAAACAGCACCAGGGTGTCCCACATCGGTTGCTTCGCGGGAAGACGCTGGGACTTCTCTTTCAAAAACCGTCGACGAGAACTCGCGTGTCCTTTGAGGCAGGCATGAACCAACTCGGCGGCCACGCCCTAGCACTGCCGATGAGCGACATTCAACTCTCTCGCGGAGAGACGGTTGCAGACACGGCCCGCGTCATATCCCGGTATCTCGACGGCATTGTCATCCGTACCTATGACCATGCGATCGTCGAGGAATGGGCGACGGAAGCCACCATGCCGGTCATCAATGGGCTTACGGACCACAGTCACCCCTGTCAGGCCCTGTCCGATCTGATGACAATTCAAGAACTCAAGGGACGGCTCAAGGGACTCCGTCTGGCCTACATCGGAGACGGCAACAACGTCGCCAACTCACTCATCGAAGCGGGTGCTAAGGTAGGGATGCACGTGGTCATTGGGTGTCCCTCAGGCTATCAGCCGGATCAGCGTGTCATCGACCGTGCCAGGATCGATGGACAGGCTACCGGAGCCGCCGTTGAGGTGGTAGAGAATCCACTTGTGGCCGTGAAGGAAGCGGATGTCGTCTACACCGATGTATGGATCAGTATGGGGCGCGAACGGGAACAAGCCAGACGGTTACGCATCCTGGCCCCCTACCAACTCAATCAGCGACTCCTGCAACGGGCCAAGCCCGACGCGATCGTCATGCACTGCTTGCCGGCCCATCGGGGAGAGGAGATTAGCGCCGATGTGCTGGATGGCCCGCAGTCTGTTGTAATCGATCAAGCAGAGAATCGGCTGCATATGCAAAAAGCGATTTTGACTCAACTTCTTACCCGCAAGAAAGGCGCTCGATAGCGATTTCACCATGAGACCCACATCACTCAAGAAAATCGTCTTGGCTTACTCCGGAGGACTCGACACCTCGGTCATCCTCAAGTGGCTTCAGGAAACCTATCATGCCGAGATCATCGCCTTTTGTGCCGATCTTGGGCAGGGAGAAGATCTGAAAGCTGTGAAAGCCAAGGCCCAAGCGCTCGGCGTCAAGAAAGTCTATGTGGAGGATCTGCGAGAGACCTTCGTCAAAGAGTATGTCTTCCCGATGTTGCGCGGCAATACCCTGTATGAAGGCTGTTATCTCCTCGGGACATCGATCGCTCGCCCGTTGATTGCCCGCCGACAAGCCGAGATCGCGTTAAAAGAAGGCGCCGAAGCCGTATCGCACGGAGCCACGGGAAAAGGCAACGACCAGGTGCGCTTTGAGCTCACTTACATGGCACTCGCCCCACAGCTCAAGATCATCGCTCCCTGGCGGGAATGGACCATGCGGTCGCGCCGTGAACTCATTGAGTATGCCGAGCAGCACGGTATCCCTGTGACCGCGACCAAGGCCAAACCGTACAGCACAGACCCCAATCTGTTCCATATCAGCTATGAGGGCGGTATTCTCGAAGACCCCTGGGAATCGCCACCGGACGAAATCTTCCAATTAACCGTCTCTCCGGAAAAGGCGCCGAATAAGCCCCAGGAAATCGAGATCGAGTATCAAGCGGGCAATCCGGTCGCCGTCGATGGAAAGAAGATGCGCCCCGCGGCCTTACTTGCCCATCTCAATACGGTGGGTGGCGCACACGGAATTGGCCGGGTTGACCTGGTAGAAAACCGCTATGTCGGGATGAAATCGCGTGGAGTGTACGAAACACCTGGAGGCACGATTCTCCATGTGGCCCATCGAGGAATCGAGTCCTTGACGATGGACCGTGAGGTCCTGCATTTCCGCGATAGTTTGATCCCTCGGTTTGCCGGCTTGATCTATAACGGCTATTGGTTCAGTCCGGAGCGTGAGATGCTGCAAGCCGCGATCGATGACGCCCAGAAAGACGTCAGCGGTATTGCACGGGTCAAGCTCTATAAGGGGAGTTGTACATTGGCGGGGCGCAAATCGAAGCGATCACTGTACCGATTGGACATCGCCACCTTCGAGGAAGATGATGTCTATAACCAGAAGGATGCGGAAGGGTTCATCCGATTGAACGCATTGCGGCTCAAGATCCGCGCACAACGAAAGAAAGCCTCATCCTGATGGCCAAACGCAAACAGCGTCCGAAGGCCGCTGACCAGGCAGGGAAAGCCTGGGATGGTCGGTTTCGGGAGAAGACTCATCGCTTGGTGGAGACCTTTACACGCTCGGTGCTGGTGGACGGTCGGCTCTATGCCGAGGATATTGCCGGAAGCATTGCACACTGTAAAACTCTTGCAAAAGCAAAGATCCTGACAGATACAGAAGCCCGAAAAATCATTCGTGGGTTGGACGCTGTGAAAGGGGAGCTGGATCGCGGTCAGTTTGCCTTTACTGCGCACGACGAAGATATTCACATGGCGATCGAGCGGCGATTAACGGAGATCATCGGCCCCTTGGGAGGGAAATTGCACACCGGTCGAAGCCGGAATGATCAGGTTGCGTTGGACATTCGGCTGTATTTACGCACCTATTTGGACACACTCCACTCACGGCTGCTCGATCTGCAACGTGCGTTGGTTGAAAAGGCTGCGGAGAACCGTACGGTGGTGATGCCTGGCTATACCCATCTCCAACGAGCTCAACCGGTCTTGTTCGCTCACCACCTATTAGCCTATGTCGAGATGCTCGAACGGGACAAGGGGCGATTGCATGACGCGAGGAGCCGACTCAATGTTATGCCGCTGGGATCCGGTGCCCTGGCCGGCACGAATTATCCGATCAATCGGCGGTATACGGCGGAGTTATTNTATGTCGAGATGCTCGAACGGGACAAGGGGCGATTGCATGACGCGAGGAGCCGACTCAATGTCATGCCGCTGGGATCCGGGGCTCTCGCCGGCACGAATTATCCGATCAATCGGCGGTATACGGCGGAGTTATTGGATTTTCCTGCCGTCACCGCGAACAGTATGGACGCAGTGTCTGATCGCGATTTCATGATTGAAGTGGCCTCGGCCCTTTCCATCGTGATGATGCATTTGTCACGACTCAGTGAAGAATTGATTCTGTGGGCCTCGCAAGAGTTCCAATTCGTCGATTTGCCCGATGCCTTCTGCACGGGAAGCAGTATGATGCCGCAGAAAAAGAACCCGGATATCCCTGAGCTGGTTCGCGGGAAGACAGGTCGCGTATACGGGCACTTGCTCAACCTGTTGACCGTACTGAAAGCGCTGCCCCTTACCTATAATCGGGACTTGCAGGAAGACAAGCCTGCCCTCTTTGACGCGCTGGATACGGTGGATTCCTCGCTTGAGGTGATGGCGGAATTGATGCGCCATGTACAAGTCAACCGAGAAACGCTCGCAAGCGCATTGCAAGGGGGCGGACTGCTGGCCACCGAGCTGGCCGACTACTTGGTCATGAAGGGCGTTCCGTTTCGTGAGGCACACGGCATTACGGGGCGGATCGTTCGAGCTGCTCTCGATCGGAGCTGTGAGGTGACCGATCTCTCGCTTGAAGAGTTACGAGGATTTTCCGGGCGAATCACACAGGACGTGTTCACCCGATTGACTACCGTGGCTGCGATCGATCACAAAGGGCAAGTTGGCGGTACCGCTCGAGTTCGAGTGCTGCAGCGGATCAAAGAGCTGGAGAAACACCTCTCATGAGAGCACTGGTGGTTCTGATCTCTACAGGGCTGTTGAGCGCCTGTGGCGCCGTGGGGTCCCCTGTTCCTCCTGAGTATGTGGGCGTTGCCCCGACCATTGAAAAGCAAAAGAAACAACATGGCCTCCAGGCAGAACACGAGGCGGTAGAGACAAGAGCTCCTGACCTGTCTATGGACGCGCACGACATTGGCCTTCCACCTTCGCAGCCAGTGGGGACTCGGTGATGCTGAGCGGACGAACCTCCTTTTGAGTAAGGATTGAGACAATGAATAGCTTTGAGTATCAACAGGGCGAACTATACTGCGAGCGAGTGCCCGTCAGCCGGATCGCGAAAGAACTGGGCACTCCTTGTTATATCTACAGCCACGAGACTCTCATCCGTCATTTTCATGCTTATGACAGCGCGTTCAAGGATATCCCGCATGTCATCGCCTTTGCGATGAAGGCCAACTCCAATCTCGCCATTCTACGGCTGATGGCACGAGAGGGGAGCGGAGTGGATATTGTATCCGGCGGTGAACTGTTCAGGGCCATGAAGGCCGGCGTACCTGCATCCAAAATCGTCTTTGCCGGTGTCGGCAAGTCACCGGACGAAATTCGTGACGCGCTCAAGGCAAATATCCTCATGTTCAACGTCGAGTCTGCTGCTGAAATCCGTGCGATCAACGACGTGGCCGCTTCGGTCGGCATGAAGGCTCGAATCGCATTGCGAATCAATCCCGATGTGGACCCTAAGACTCATCCGTACATTTCGACAGGGATGAAGAAAAGTAAGTTCGGGATCGCAGCCGATCGTGCGTTGGAAGAATACAAAATAGCATCCTCAATGAGCCACATTGACGTCGTTGGAGTTCATGCTCATATCGGCTCACAGTTGACGGATGTGACGCCGTTCGTCGACTCGTTGAGGAAGGTCGTGGCTCTGATTGACACGCTAAAAAGCCATGACATCAACATTCGTTATCTGAATATCGGCGGCGGACTTGGCATCACCTATTCCGATGAGAAGCCGCCGTTGCCTCAAGATCTGGCTCACGCGATTTCGCCCCTAGTCAAAGGGTTGGGGCTAACACTGGTCATGGAACCGGGCCGTGTCATCGTCGGCAACGCCGGTATCCTGGTGACCAAGGCGTTGTACGAGAAGGCTGGTGAGACAAAGCACTTCGTCATCGTCGACGCGGCCATGAACGATCTTATTCGCCCCAGTTTGTATGGTGCGTACCACGAGATTCGACCGGTGAACGAAGCAGCGGCTCATCGCCCTAAACAGATGGTGGATATTGTTGGACCCGTGTGCGAGTCAGGAGATTTCCTGGCCAAAGATCGCTCGTTGCCGAACATACAACCCGATGACTTGTTGGCGGTCATGAGTGCCGGAGCCTACGGTTTTGTGATGGCTTCAAACTATAACTCTCGACCGAGGGTCCCGGAAGTACTCGTCAAGGGTGGGGAATTCCATGTCATTCGTGACCGTGAAACGTACGATGACCTTGTCAAAGGGGAAATGATCCCCTCGTTCCTGAACGAAACGGAGTGAGCATGTTTACAGGATCTCTTGTCGCAATCGTGACACCATTTCGAAAGGGCAAGGTTGATGAACGGGCCCTGGCTGACCTAATTGAATGGCAGATTGCCAATGGGACGAACGGTATTGTCCCATGCGGAACGACCGGGGAGTCCGCCACTCTTTCTCATGATGAGCATAATCGAGTGATTGAGCTAACGGTGGAGGTTGCCCGACGTCGTGTCCCAGTGGTTGCCGGCACCGGCTCAAATAGTACGGACGAAGCTATTGCCCTAACAAAACATGCGAAGCAGGCCGGCGCCGATGGGTCATTGTTGATCACTCCGTACTACAATAAACCCACACAAGAAGGCCTGTACCGCCATTACCGGGCCGTTGCCGAGGCTGTCGACCTTCCCTTGGTCCTGTACAACATTCCCGGTCGTACCGGAGTGAACATGCTCCCGACCACGATTGCTCGGCTCACCGCTCTTCCGACCATTGTTGGTGTCAAGGAAGGGAGTGGATCCGTCCAGCAAGCCTCGGACATCGTACAGATGTGTGGCGACCGCCTCACTGTGCTAGCCGGTGATGATGCTCTTACTCTCCCGATGATGGCGGTCGGCGGGAAGGGTGTCATTACTGTGACCGCAAACATCGTACCCGCCGAAATGGCCGGACTTGTAAAGGCCTTTGCCGAAGGAAAAATCGAGGACGCTCGACGTATTCATTTTAAACTCTCTCCTCTCTTTGCCGCACTGTTCTTTGAAACGAATCCGATTCCGGTGAAGGAAGCATTGAGCTTGATGGGCAAAATCGACCCAGAGCTGCGCCTGCCACTCTGCCCAATGGCGCAAGACACACGCGAGAAGCTGATTCAGGCCCTTAAGGAGGCCTCATTGATCGCACGTTAACGATGGCTGATGGTGGGGAAAAGATGATCAAAGTCGTTGTAGCCGGAGCGGCCGGACGAATGGGATGCAGGTTGGTATCACTAGTCAGAGATTCGACCGCATTGATGCTGGTAGGGGCACTAGAGGGGAAAGGCCACCCAGCATTAGGAGAGGATGCGGGTGAATTCGCTGGGTCAGGACGCGCGGGCATCCCAATCACGGATGATCTATCGATCTTAATGGAGCGAGGGGAGGTCGTAATTGACTTTTCTTCTCCCGAGGCGACCCTTGATCACATGCAGACAGTCGTTGGTTCACGTCGCGCAGCGGTCATTGGAACAACCGGATTCTCAACCAGCCAGCTCGATGAACTTAAAACGCTCACCCAACACATTCCCTGTGTGTTTTCTCCAAACATGAGCGTCGGTATCAACCTCCTCTACAAAGTCATCAGTGAGATGGCCAAGACCCTTGGAGACGACTACGATATCGAAGTGATTGAGGCCCACCACAGGTTGAAGAAAGACGCTCCAAGCGGCACAGCCATCAAGATTGCCGAAGTCCTTGCACGTTCCGTAAGCCGTGACCTAAATCAAGTCGGTGTCTATGCTCGTAAAGGATTGATCGGGGAACGGACCAAAGGTGAAATTGGAATCCAAACCATTCGCGCCGGTGATATCGTTGGAGACCACACTGTTCTGTTTGGTGGCATGGGCGAACGTATAGAGGTGACCCATCGAGCCAGTAGCCGAGATACCTTTGCCCGTGGGGCTCTCCGTGCTGCACGATGGGTTGTTCGTCAACCACCGGGTCTGTACGATATGATGGATGTCTTAAGTCTTTGTTAATGATCCACTACAGAAAGCATTGCTTCCGACTGAATTCTGAGGGGGCCTATTATTTCTCTCCAGATGTCCAATAGTCTATCGCTTTCCATATTGGACAAGCCAGATCAGACTAAAGAGCGCAGAATTCCTCGAAAATAACGCGCACAGCCTGGATCTTTCCCCTGATCACTTCAGAGGTGACCCGCTCCCTATTGTTGCTTGGTCTTGAGGCTGTTTTCTTGCCACTGGTTAGATGAAACGAGAGGGAGCTCATCTCAGAGGAGAGGAGTCAATAAGGCGTAAACGGGCAAGGCACGTGGACCGACCCATTACCTCCCGATATGCTAACCCAGCACGGGGTAGTAGTTTGGAGACAGGAAGAATTAGTGTCGCGCCGTGATCGGCCGAGGTTCCTGATCCGCTGCTTTCCGACGACCACAGTTTAAGCACGCAAATACCGTGATCGCCAGTCCAGCATCCAAATCCACTGCTCGCTCTGGAAGCATCGCTCCATGGCATTTATCGCAGGTCTTCATAGGGCGCACTGTAGCATCATGAGATAGGGAAAACCAGTCCTCCTGAAGTACTGTATGACACCATGAGGCGAACCCCAATAAGATCTACTCTAACTAGGCCAAATGAACTTGGCAGACGAACAGTGGTATACAATCGAAGGCTGGTGATGATCAACTTGACAGGTAACGACGACCCTCTTAGGATTGTGGGTCAGCTAGTAGTAGACCACCATGTATAGACTCATTCTTGTCAGTTTGCTCCTCACCATTCTTTACTACCTACTACGACGCATGTTTCGTGGCTTCAAGACTCCACTTCAGAATGGTCAGGGGAATTCATCCGCACAGAGTCAAGATGACGTACAAGATCAGATGATCCAAGACCCAATCTGTCAGATATTCGTCCCGAGGCGAATAGCCCTAATCGAACAAATTGGAGGACGGGAATATTGTTTCTGCAGTAAGGAATGCGCAGGAAAGTTCAGAGATGAGCACCCGGTCTAAACGTCGAAACTAGCCCTAGGACAATCCAGCTCCACACAGTTTCGGAGAAGGCATCCTAATAGAGTTCCGGCTAACACCCTGAAGAATAACTGTAGTCGGAGAGCTTTTCATCTTTATCAAACTTGAGGGTGATCTGACACTCATTGGGCTTAAAGTTGAATAGCGGCGGGCCTGATTTCCCTCCAGCAACACTGTAGTAAGTCCAAGTCTCTCCCCCGAAAAACCTGGACGCTTTCCCAGTGGGAGCCCCCCAATTTTTCTCAAACCAGGCCTTATCCTTCCCTTGAAGCTCAGCCGGCTTCAGCGACGCTTCCAGATAAGGATTCCTCCCTCCGCAGGCGGTGACCAAGCTACAAACACACAACAGATAAGCCAGTTGTCGTATCACATTCTCTCCAGTACGTGATGGAGTGAAAAAACCGTAAAAATTCTAACGTCCCGTGCAACCTCTGTCAAACTTTTGAACTGATTAAGTTGCACTGCGACTGAGTTCCTCATAAAATGGCCGATAGGTAAGTAGAATTGATATCCGTCCACTGTTTCTTCGTGAGGAAAGGGACAATCATGAAGATTTATCTCGATACCGCCAACGTGAAGGAAATCCAGGAAGCCGCCAGCTTCGGGCTGCTTGATGGCGTTACAACAAATCCCTCCTTAGTCGTGAAGGAAGGTCGCAGTTTTCGAGAAATGCTGCAAGAGGTGTGCAAGATTGTCGATGGGCCGATCAGCGCCGAGGTTGTAAGTATAGAAGCAGACGCCATGGTCAAGGAAGGCAAAGAGCTGGCCAAAATTCATCAGAATATTGTGGTGAAATGTCCCTTGATCCCGGAAGGGTTGAAGGCCACAAAGCGGTTAGCCGCCGAGGGCATCAAAGTGAACGTGACCCTCTGCTTTTCCCCGACTCAGGCCATGTTAGCGGCGAAAGCCGGAGCTTGGTGCGTATCACCTTTCATTGGACGACTCGATGATATTAGCTCAAATGGTATGGAGCTTATCCGGCAGATCCTGACGATCTATAAGAACTATGATTACAAGACACTGGTATTGGTGGCAAGCGTTCGTCATCCACAGCACGTCGTGGAAGCAGCCTTAGCCGGTGGCCATATCTGCACGATGCCTTACAGCATATTCCAGGCACTCTTTAAACACCCACTCACCGATTCTGGCCTCAAGAGGTTCCTCGACGACTGGAAGGCAAAGGGGCAGCAGTAGCCCTGTGATGACTCACAGGTAGTGCATAAGACATGAGCTTGGTGACGTGCGTTGGGCTAGGCCGGAACGGTTAAAGCCGACTTCGGAGTCCGTCTATTTCTTTCCTCGCTCCCTGAAATACTGCGTGGAACATCGGCCGGGTCAATTTCCCTGTAAACGTGTTTTGTTGGCTTGGGTGATAGGAACCTATCAGCGTTACTCCCCAGGGAAGTTGGTAGACAGAGCCATGTCCAAACTTGGGAGCTGGTACTGGAATCATGCGGCCTTGAGAACGACAGGTCTTGAGATAGTGGTCAAAAGCAATTTTCCCTAAGGCAACCACGACATGATGATTCTTCAGCAAGCGAATTTCTGCCTGCAAGTACTGGCGACAGCACTCAAACTCATCCGGCGTGGGTTTATTCCCTGGCGGCGCACAACGAACTGTCGCTCCGATATAACAATCCTTCAATAACAAGCCATCATCTCGATGGTGCGATGTGGGTTGGTTGGCAAACCCATGTCGATAGAGTGCCTCATAAAGCCAATCTCCACTTCGATCACCGGTAAATACTCGTCCAGTCCGATTCCCTCCATGTGCCGCTGGAGCAAGGCCAAGCACATAGAGCCTGGCTCGGGGATCTCCAAAGCCAGGTACCGGCCGACCCCAATAGTCCCAATCCCGAAATTGCTTCCGCTTCTGCTGTGCTATCGCTTGCCGATAGGTGACCAGCCGAGGACAGACTGTACAGTCTGTGATAGCTTTATTCAAAACACTCAGAGCCCGCATAGGAGGCGCAGTGTACCATGAACCAGAACTCTATTCTGCTTGCCCGTACGTGGGGGAGCTGTTAGCATAACTTCGCACTTCGTGATGCCCCCTGTCTCAACTCCACAGAGGAGTCTGTGAATGACCATCCGTACGATGCAACCGTTGTGTGTTGTGCTCGCCATCAGTGTCGTGATCGTCTTACAGAGCGCTCCGGCGCCGGCTACCACGACGCCAGCTGACAACAACGATCAAAAGACCGAAAACGAGAAGGAGCTTCTCTTGCCCGAAGTGCTGGATGGCCAACCAGAGCCGGAGGATCGGCTGGTGATCTTGCCGGAGATTAAGCGCGAGGGAGAACGATTCTTTCTGAGCTCGTTCAAGCTGCCGGACAAGATTACCTTTGCCGGAGTTCAGGTTCCTCTGGATAACTGGCAAGTAAGAGAACGGATTGAGTATGAGTTCTATCAATTTTTAGAAGATCAAGGTGAGAGCATCATCCTTGCCAAACGGACCGGGCGTTGTTTCCCTCCAGCCGAAAGGCAGTTGGCAGAAACGGGATTACCGGACGATCTCAAGTATATGTTGCTGGTCGAGAGCAAATGCATTTCTGCCGCATACTCGAAGGCAAAGGCTTCAGGCCCCTGGCAATTCATCCCTTCCACGGGGCGACGCTACCGGCTCAAGAGTGACGCCGTCCGAGATGAACGTCGCAATCTCGAAATGTCGACCGAAGCGGCGGTGAAGTACCTCAAATACCTCAAAGACTTCCAGGACAACGATTGGTTCCTGGCGATGGCTTCCTACAACGCCGGCGAAGAACGCATACGCAAGCTGCTCAAGGAACAAAAAATTACCGACTATTGGAAGATGCACGGACCTCGTGAGACCATGCGATACGTCCCTCGCATCATCGCAGCGAAGGAAATCTACTCCCAGCCCGAGAAATATCTTGGACTGACCAAGAAAGATCTCTACATGCCGTTGGAGACGGAAACCATCACCGTGAACGTAAAGGAATCTCAACGCGCGTTAGCATCCGTTGCTGAGCAATTCGGCACGTACCTCCTCGAGATCAAAATGTTGAATCCGGAGTTTAAGAAGGATATGCTCCCTCGAGGCTCCTATCAAATCCGAGTTCCTCGCCAGACCTGTCCTAATCGATGCTTCAAGCAGGACCCGACCCCCTAGCATGTGTCTCTATGTTGCTTCGTCTCCCCTCGTCTCCGGCACGACCTTTCCTCCGCAAGCTACTTAATGCAGGCCTTGAGGCTGCGGATCCCTATCAGGCCCTGATCAAAACTGTGTCTCTCAACGGAGCTTCCCTGCGAGTGGGACAACGAACATTTGATCTTTCCCACACCAAGAGAGTGGTTGCAGTCGGGGCCGGTAAGGCATCCGCAAGAATGGCGCAAGCATTAGAGGTAGTGCTGGGGGAACGACTAGAGGATGGACTTGTAATCGTGAAGACGGGACATTCGTTCACTACACGACGAACGACCGTTCTCGAGGCCAGCCATCCAATCCCTAATCGCGCAGGAGTTGTTGCGACTCAACACCTATTGCACTTGGCACAGGGTCTATCATCAAAAGATCTATTGATCGTTCTTTTGTCCGGAGGAGCATCCAGCCTGTTACCGGCTCCCGTCTCAACCGTGACCCTTGCCGATAAACGACGTACGACACAGCTCCTGCTTCGCTGTGGCGCCACAATCAATGAGGTCAATGTCGTCCGAAAACATCTCTCGTTGATTAAGGGCGGCAGACTTGCCGCCTCCACGACTGCAAGGATCATCACCCTCGTCCTTTCTGATGTTATCGGCGATGACCTTGGGTCCATCGGCTCCGGGCCCACAGCCGTTGATCCTTCTACATTTACCGAGGCTATCGAGGTATTGCAGCGTTACCGAATCTGGTCTGCAGTTCCACCGACGGTCCGCCGCTACTTACAGAGGGGACAAAAAGGAGCAGTACCCGAAACCTTGAAGCCTGGTTCCCCTCGAGGACGGGCAGTCTACCACCACATTATCGGCAGTAATCACATCATGCTGGAAGCTGTGGCACGTATCGCACGGGAAGCAGGCCTCTTCACCAAACTAGTCTCCTTCCCCCTCACAGGAGAAGTGCGCATTGCGGCCAAGCAGTTGGTCGACCTGGGCAAAGCAGTCAGGGCCGGACCTGGCCGCGTGCGGCATCCCTACTGTGTGGTGGCAGGAGGGGAAACCACGGTGACGGTCACAGGTCATGGGAAAGGAGGACGTGCTCAGGAATTTGCAGCGGCAGCCGCATTCGAAATCTCTGAGCTCTCCAATGCTTGGGTCATCGCGCTAGGAAGTGACGGCACCGATGGGCCAACCGACGCAGCAGGAGCTCTCGTCAGTAGCGAAACCGTCTCACGAGCAAAACGACTCAAGGTTGACCTCTCCGCTGCATTGAACCGGCACAATACCTACCCAGCCTTCCAGAAGCTCGGACGCCATATTCACACCGGACCAACCGGCACCAATGTCAATGACCTTTACCTCTTCCTCCAGCTCTAGCTACGATGCTGACATATGAGGCCTTCCTTTATCCTCCCACTCTCGAGCTGTCACGATCTGAGCCTCGTGGGTGGAAAGGCTTTCGGACTCTGTCGACTAATTGAGGCTGGATTCCCAGTCCCATCGGGGCTCTGTGTGACAACCGCGGCCTATACTGAACACCTACATAATTCCGGTTTCCATGACCAGGATGAGTGGCGCCGGATCATCGGATTGTCGGAGCCTGACCGGATTTCGGCATTAGCTGTTTGTCGGCCACGAATCAACCAAATCGAGATTTCCCAGCTCACCACAGACGGCCTGACAGCATTGCAAGCTCTGGGGCATCCGCCGGTCATACTCTGGGCGGTCCGCTCTTCGGCCACTACCGAGGACGCCTTTGATGCGAGTTCTGCCGGTCTCTATCGCACTCACCTTGGCCTCACACTTCCAGAAGTTGCGGGCGCCATCAAAGATCTTTGGGCCTCACTGTGGGAGATGCGAGTTGTCAGCTACCTCACTCGGCAAAGCCTGGGGATGATGCCGCCAAGGATGGCGGTCGTGATCCAACCGATGATCGATGCGCAGGCGGCAGGCGTGGCATACTCCATTCACCCTGTGACGGGACGACGCTCGGAGGTCATGATTAATGCGGTCCCTGGTCTGGCTGCTCCGCTGGTCGATGGCACCGTGGTCCCAGACCAGTATGTGGTTGAAGTAACCGCTGAGGGAAAACCTGTCCAAATTCGTACCCGTCTCTTAGCATCCAAGACTGAGTGCTTGCGCGTCTCGAACGCCGGCCTTCATCGAGCTTCGCTCAAAGAGGACGCACAGAGCCGATCCTCGCTCACGAATAGGCAGCTCCTACCTCTCGCCGAAACTACCAAGGAGATTGAACGCGCCTTGGGACAGCCGATCGATATCGAATGGGCCTTTGACTCAAGCCAACTGTGGATCCTGCAGGCCCGCCCGATCACCACCGTTCAACCAACTGCCGACCTCACGAACGACGACTGCGAGTGGTCACGAACCAATTTTAAGGAGACGCTCCCGGAACTTCCCAGCCCGTTGAGCCTTTCATTCCTTGAGCAGTTTATGGACCGCTACATTCTCGAGCATTACCGCCGGCTCGGGTGCCGAATTCCTGAAGGACTGACGTCGGTCCGAATCTTTCGTGGACGCCCATACCTGAACGTCACCCTCTTTCACCTGTTGGTTGCGCAGCTCGGCGGGGATCCTTCATTGAATTCTGAACAGATGGGTGGTGAACCGCTGCACATTCCGCCACAAGTCCAACCACTCGGAGGAATGGCGTCTCTTCGTGCCGGATGGTTGATGCTGAGGGAAATGCGCCGAGTCGAACGAGTTGGGCCACAGGTCTTTGTTGAGATGAAGGGGTTAGCCGTTACCTATCAACGCGACTCTGTACTGACCTTATCACCCAAAGAGCTCATGTCGGAGCTCGACAAGCTTGGTCCGTGGCTTGAGAGCCGGGAAGTCACGTTTGGCATTGCTGGAGGAGTCGGACAGTGCCTTCAGGTTTTCAGCAAGGTGCTGCCTGGGTGGCTGGGCCCTGACTGGCGAGGTCTGCTGAACGCCGCGCTTCAAGGACAAGGGACTGTCATTAGCGCCCAACAGATTCTTCGGCTGGCTGAGCTCGCCGACATCGCCAAAGGAGACCCACGTACCCATACTGTCCTCACATCAGCATCGTGGGACCCAACGACATTCCGAACGACTCTGGTCGGCACAGAATTTCTGTACGCCTTCGACAAATACCTTGAGGATTATGGTCATCGTGGAGTTGGCGAATCGGATGTGATGTCACCGCGCCTCGCCGACAACCCCGCAGCCATTCTTTCGATTCTACGCGCTCAAGTGATCTCCAATAGGCTTTCTCAGGACGCCGTTCGGTTGCGCCAAGACGACAGGCAAACCAACGCGCTCGTTGAGATCCGGCAGCGCATGGGCTGGCGGTTGGACCGATGGGCCATCTTCCTCTGGTGTTATCGACGATTGTGCCGATTCTTTTCGCTACGAGAAGCCAATCGACACCACTTGATGTATTACTCAGCAGCCATCCGAACCCTCCTGCTTCAACTTGGAGAACGCCTCATCGAACAGGGGTTACTTCAGCGGGTGGAGGACATTTTTTTCTTAACCATCGCCGATCGCATAGACCTGGTAGCCGGAAGTACCCGAGACTGGAAGGCGGTGATCGCCGCCCGGAGAACCGAACGAGAGCATCACCTCACCACCAAGGTACCCGACACCATTCGTGACTGGACAGCTGCACGCCAACAGACCACGACAGAAGGTCACACTGATGGGGATTGCGTCTTATCTGGCATGCCAATCAGTGTTGGAACCGTCACTGGTCCGGCTCGCCTCATTCGATCAGCGGCAGACTGGAGCAAGGTGAGGCCAGGAGAGATTCTGGTGGTATCGGTGATTGACCCAGGCTTGGCCCCCCTCTTCGGTCTCGCAGGAGGTTTGATCGCCGAAATGGGTGGTACCCTCTCTCACGGAGCAATCATTGCTCGGGAATATGGACTGCCGACGATCGCAAATGTGGAGTCGGCCATGGTACGATTTTCTGATGGGCTTCCCGTTACCATCGATGCTGGATCCGGGACCATTCGTATAGGGCCATCTCCATCGATGAAGTCTATGTAGAGCTAATTGATCCCGGGCCGTCTGCTTCTTGACCTTTTCCAATACCTTGCGTAATCTTCCAACGATTCCTTATTGAACACGCTATATGTAGCGGCTCAATCATGTAGGCATTAGTGCGTAAGATATGGATCAATTTTTAACAGGTCTGGCTCCGAGTAACCTGATAGGGTTTGTGACTGGGCTGTTCCTTGGCGGTGTGGTGATAGGACTGTGGGTCACGAGCCGCCTACGACCTCTTGCGCAACGAGCCGAAGCGACTGCGGACGAGCTACGAAAACAGGTGGACCAAGAACGAACTGTGACATTCTCGATCCGTCAAGAGTTGGCAGCGGTTCAACAGGCTCGGGTCGCCGCTGAAACCAGAATGGAAGACGCCGCGCGACAGCTGATGGAACAGCGAGCCTCGATCGATCATACCCGCCACGAACTCATCGGATCGTTTCAAGCGTTGTCCGGCGAAGCGTTGAAGCAAAACAATGAAGCGTTCTTGAAACTCGCCGCCGTGTCCTTCGAAAGCCTGCATGTCAAAGCAGATGGCGATCTCGCTCAACGACAACAGGCCATTGATGGATTGGTTCGCCCCCTTCAAGATTCTCTTCACCGCTACAATGAAGAGTTGCGGTTGCTCGAACAGTCTCGCCAGTCGGCCTACGGTGGATTGGATCAGCATCTGAAATCACTGGCCGACTCCCAGCACCGGTTGCAACAAGAGACGGGTAACTTGGTCAAGGCCTTGCGCGCTCCGGCGATACGAGGCCAGTGGGGTGAGCTCACGTTGAAACGTGTCGCCGAACTCGCTGGCATGGTGGACCACTGCGATTTTGTGGAGCAACTCTCCGTCACCGGCGACGAGGGACGACTCCGTCCGGACATGGTGGTTCAGCTGCCCGGAGGGCGACAAATCATCGTCGACGCCAAAACAGTTCTTTCTGCGTATCTCGACGCCCATGAAGCGCAGAATGAGGCGCAACAAACCGACGCCTTGCGCCGCCACGCCGCCCAGGTCAAAAGCCGTATGGATGAATTGTCGTTGAAGGCTTATTGGACACAGTTTGACCGCACCCCTGAATTCGTCGTGCTCTTCCTGCCCGGCGAGCAATTTCTCGGCGCCGCGTTGGATCAGAACCCTAGACTCATTGAAGAAGGGTTCGCAAATGGGATTGTCTTGGCCACCCCCTCGACCCTCATTGCGTTGCTCCGTGCGGTGGCCTATGGCTGGCGCCAGGAACGAATGACCGCCCATGCTGAAGAAGCCGGTCGCCTCGGGAAAGAGCTGTACGAACGGATGGCGGTGTTAGCCGGGCATATGAACGATGTCGGCCAATCACTCGGGAAAAGCGTCTCATCCTACAATCGAGCCATTGGTTCATTAGAGACACGCATTCTCCCCGCAGCACGCAGATTTAAAGAATTGGGTGTCTCCTCCGATCGGGAAATCCCCGTCCTTGAACCGACGGAAGTGGTGCCACGGAAAACGTTACCGCTAGAGAT
>NIUT01000134.1:0-67272 GCA_002254365.1 Nitrospira sp. UW-LDO-01 | reverse complement strand
CACTCGGGAAAAGCGTCTCATCCTACAATCGAGCCATTGGTTCATTAGAAACACGCATTCTCCCGGCAGCACGCAGATTTAAAGAATTGGGTGTCTCCTCCGATCGCGAGATCCCCGTCCTTGAACCGACGGAAGTGGTGCCACGGAAAACGTTACCGCTAGAGATGGAATGAAGGAGCACAATGACCAGCGAACAGGCCATGGTGGAAGCATTTCACAGCAAGTTTGAGATTTTGATACAGACCGCCCCAACGAATGTGAATGAGGACACGAAGCGCCTTCGAGTCCGACTGATTCAGGAAGAATTCGACGAATTGAAAGAGGCCATGGCGACTGGAGACCTGGCTGCCGTGGCGAAAGAAATGGCGGACCTGCTCTATGTGACCTACGGCACCGCTGTGTCATATGGAATTGATATGGAACCGGTCTTCCAGGAAGTGCATCGGTCGAATCTCAGTAAAGTCGGTGGATACAAGCGGGCGGATGGGAAATGGGTGAAGCCCCCCACCTACTCACCCGCTGATATCGTGTCAATTCTTGAGGCACAGCAGGAGCACGCGGCGGCGGAGCAGCCATGTGATCATGAAGCTGCTGCCGGTGCTCCTTGGAGTTCATGAAAGATCTACACTGTCCGAATTGCGGAACACCCTTCGTTCGAGTGATCCCCGACGAAGGTGCCATAGGGCGGTTCCTCACTCGCTTGAAATACTTTCCATTCCGATGCCAGCTGTGCACGACACACTTTCGCGCCTTCAGCAATCAGGACCAGGCTGCGACCTCCCCTACCGATCGCCGTCAATATGAACGCCTTCCGGTGTCGCTTCGTGCCAATCTACTCGCGGACAACGCAGTCCGGATCGATAATCGGGTGACGGATATCTCCATGGGTGGCTGCACCCTCGAAACCACAAGGACCCTCCCGCAGGGTACGTTCGTCGAGCTTGTGATCAAACCGGCCTCCGACGAGGAACCGATTAAGATCGGGACGGCCGTGGTCTGCTCATCCCGGCCAGAATCGATGGGCATTCGATTCATGGAGATGGTGACGGATGATAAGAACCGCCTCAGTCAAGTGATCCTCAGCCTGCTCGTGGGACAGAGCCTTCATCAGAACCTTTTCACATAACAACGATTCCCAGAGGAAGAGACGGTTCAGGCGATCCGTTTGGGACTTTCCGATCGACCAATGGGAGAACCCCGGGAGCCCCCATCACCCGGATCTTTCCAGCACATACGAAGATCGATGAATTGCTACGTAGGGTATCGCCTAAGAAGCTCGGCGAGGAGTACTGACCAGGAGGTTATCGATCAAGCGGACAGAGCCAAGACGTACGGCACCAAGCAGTACCACTCGAGAGGTCACGGAAGATACAGGCTCGAGTGTGCAAGGGTCACACACCGTGAGATAGTCGGTCGTGATGGTTGATTCCTGGCTGATAACCTGCGCCATTGCCAACCCGACGGTCTTTGCGTCCTTGCCCCCTGCTCTGATCACTTCGGCACCAGCTTGAAGACTCTTGTACAGCGTCACAGCTCGACTTCGTTCATCCGGTGAGAGGTAGACATTGCGGGAACTCATGGCCAGCCCATCATGCTCCCGCACGGTCGGACGGACCGCAATATCAACACCGAGATTGAGATCCTTCACCAGCCGCTGAACCAGTACGGATTGCTGAAAGTCCTTTTGTCCAAACAGTGCCTGATGTGGTCGAACGATTCCAAACAGTTTGGTGACGACGGTTGCAACGCCGGCGAAATGATGCGGGCGGGCCTCACCTTCCCATCGACGGGCGATTGCCGGAACCGTCACCGTCGTTTGAAAGCCAGTTGGGTACATGGCCTCTACGGTTGGCTCGAAGCAGACATCAACGCCCTCCTGTCGACAGATCGCTCGGTCGTGCGAAATGGGGCGGGGATACTTGGCCAGATCCTCTCGAGGACCAAACTGTGTCGGATTCACGAAGATACTCACCACGAGCGCGTCGCATCGTAGCCGTGCCTCACGAATCAATGTTCGATGCCCCTCATGCAGCGCACCCATCGTCGGGACAAACCCGATCGTGACACCTTCGCGCCTGAGCGCTTCACTCCAGGCGGTCATGGCTGCGGGTGAGCGAATGATCTTCATGAACCGGGAGGGACGTGACAGGTCGGGCGCGACCCGTATCTGGTGGAAGGCTGAGGGAACAAGAGTTGGGCATGAGACTCGTCTGAGACTTCCGTCAAGAGGTGTGCCACTGATCGCTTGAACGTAGGATGGACCCACTGCGGATCCAGCTCGTTCATCGGCATGAGAACAAATCGACGTTGATGGAGCCGAGGATGAGGAATAGTCAACCCTGGTTCTTTGATGACGCACTCGCCGTAAAAGAGGATGTCAAGATCGATCGTGCGAGGCCCCGATCGATCATCATCGTCCCTCCCGAGCGCGCGTTCGATCTCCTGCAGCGTCGTGAGAAGGCTACGTGGCTTAATATCCGTTTCTAGCTGCACCACTCCATTTAAAAACCAGCCCTGCCCTGGATCGGTCCGGTCACGCACCGGTTCCGTCTCATAGAGCAAGGACACGCCCCGCAATCGAGAATGAGGCAGAAGACTGAGCAGCGTCACCGCTCGATCGCAATAGTCCACCCGATCTCCGACATTCGATCCGAATCCGATGAAGACCGTCTCCATAAATCAGTTAGGCGTGAGGGGTAAGGAGTGAAGGGACCGCTTTTGGTATTTCCCTTTCACCCCTGACTGTTCACCGTTTCAGAATCCTACCTTCTTGATTCGCTCAACTGCTTCAGCTAACCGCTCTTTGGTCGTGCAGACAGTCATGCGGACATAGCCTTCACCCGGTGCGCCGAAGCCGTTGCCCGGCGTCGTCACGATCCCGGCCTTTTCTAATAGGTGTGCGGTAAACGACGCGGATGTATAGCCCTTGGGGACCGTCACCCAGACATAGAATGCCGCGGGAGGAGGATCAACTTCCAGGCCGAGTTGCTTCAGACCGGGGACCAGTGTGTCCCGCCGGTCTTGATACGTCTTTCTCAGATCATCCGTCACAGCATCGTCGAGACCGAGCGCCGTAATCCCCGCCTCTTGAACCGCCTCAAAACAACCCGAGTCCAGATTGCTCTTCACCTTACCAAGGCCACCCAAGACATCCTTGTTGCCCACGACAAAGCCGAGGCGCCATCCCGTCATATTATAGGTCTTCGAGAGTGAGTGGAATTCGACTCCAACATCCTTGGCGCCATCGACTTCCATAAAACTCGTAGGCCGTTGCCCGTCATAGTAGATCTCGGAATAGGCCGCGTCGTGACACACAATCACTTGATGCTGCTGCGCAAAGTCCACGACCCGCTTGAAATAGTCCTTCGTCATGATGACGGATGTCGGATTGTTTGGTGAGTTGAGCCACATCAGCTTGGCCTTCTTTGCCACATCCTTTGGGATCGCCGTGAGGTCCGGGAGGAAACCGTTGGCCTTGGTCAGCGGCATGATGTGAGACTGACCCCCGCAGAAGCTCGTCCCTACCGGATAGACCGGATAGCCGGGGCTTGGAACCAAGACAATATCTCCAGGATCGACAAAGGCCAAATGAATGTGGCCGATGCCTTCCTTCGAGCCGATCAGAGTCAGCACTTCGTTGGCTGGATCCAACGTGACGTTGAAACGGCGCTTGTACCAACCTGCGACGGCTTTTCGAAACGATAGCATGCCTTCATAGGAAGGGTATTGATGATGCTTGGGATCTTTAGCGGCCTTCGCGAGGCTTTCGATGATCGGCATCGGCGTCGGCAAATCGGGATCGCCGATCCCGAGGTTGATAATATCTACCCCTCGTGCAATCGCCTCTTGCTTCATCTTATCGATCGCCGCGAATAAATAGGGCGGCAATGTCTTGATACGTGTTGCGACTTCGATCGGAAAACCACCCATGGTCGAACAAGCTCCTTTCATGAATAACACCCAGCCTTCAGCCATCGGCTCACCGAAGTGCTCTCAGGGCTGACGCCTTCAAGGTTGTGTAGAGTACTTCAGAGCAGCGGCCGCAATCAATGCGTACGAGTCAGCAGGTGGCCAATCAGCCGATCAGCCATGGAGTGAAGTTGCGGAAGCTGGGGCAAGGCCATTGCCTTCACCTGTTGCGCGATGAGGCCCGCTTTCGTCACATCTGGCGCACATTCACGGCACAGAGAATCAATCCCATTCGCCTCCATTTCCAAATGGAAAAGAAGGCCATAGGCCAGGCCGCCATACCGAAATGCCTGCAACGGCGCAATGTCGGAACCGACCAATGGCGCACAATTGCTCGGCAAGTCAAAGATCTCTCCGTGCCACTCGAACACGTCGAACGCATTCGGGCAAGCCCCAAACACAGGGTCTGCTTTCCCCGCATCAGTGAGGCGAACCGATGTCATGCCGATTTCGAGCGCCGTACCCGATCGTACTGTGCCACCAAGCGCCTTGGCCATGAATTGACTCCCAAGGCACACGCCAATCACCGGCTTATTGGCCAGAAGCACAGACCGAATGAACATGGTTTCTTCCGGAATCCATGGATCAGGATCGTTGACCGACATCGGCCCTCCCATGACGATCAGGAGATCACCTGCATCTTTCGGGAGTCCATCTTTTGGAACAAGGTGCGATTCGAGACTGACCCCTCGCTTGGTCAGGGCCTTCGCAAAGGCACCAGGACCTTCAAAGGGAACGTGCTGCAGACATACCGCCCTCATACGTTCTTTACTGGCATAGCCACCTGACTCACGTCAAGATCTCGAACTTCTCAAGACCGCCCTTCTGGAGAGGACATGAGCCTGTATCTATCCACTGCTCGTCGGAACACCTCTACCCCTCCGTATGACTTCCCTTTTTGCTTCCTCTTCCGTAGAGTAGCCGGCCCATATGGCCATAATGGACCCGCTGATTCGTGGGATCGATCGCATTCTTATTCACACGCAAGATGTGGAGCGGGTATTTGCGCGATTTCGTCATGAGTTTGGTTTGCCGGTCGCCTGGCCGCTCGCCGACTGCGGCCTGCTCGTTTCAGGAGGACTGTACGCTGGCAACATGACGATCGAAATCGGTCGGTTCACAGGGCTTCAACTCCCAGGAACCTGGCTCTACGGCCTCGGCTTCGCACCATGGGATACGATCTGGAAGACGGTTGAAGGGCTATCGTCTCGAAAGGTATTGTACGCGTCGCCGCTGACGCTCTCCTACGAATCGCCTTTTGTGATGCAGCCCACTCTCACCTTCTTACGCAACCTCTTGGATGGGCAGCCAAATGCCGCACTGTGGCTTAGTCAACCAGGTGGAAGGAATACTCGAGTCGGTCGAGCCCTGTCGAACCTCCGCACCTGGATGGCCGGCACCGAGGTAGGCTCTAAAACATTTTCAATGTTGTTGGGTAGTTCCCTGGTTTTTATGTGCGACAACCAGAGCCATCCTCATCAGGAACGAATCGCCGCGTTAAGAGCTGCCTGGCGGAAGACTCGACAGAATGGGCCTTATGGAATCACCGGAGTTGCCGGGATCGATATCGAGATGGCAACTAATCTCCCCGTCTGGAGACGCTTACTGGATCGGCCCGATTTGACCAGTAGCTCAACCCATTCATTCGACGCAGGGCCTCTACTTCGATTTCATCCCGGCGCGGGGAACCGACTTCTCGGGATTGAGTTCGCCTGTGCCGACCTGCCGTCGATCGCTCAGCAGCTTCGAGAAAGGCGCTCACTGTCGACAACAGGAGAGAAGCGAGTCATCTTCTCTCCCGATCAACTGGACGGGTTGACGATTGGATTCAGCCAGTCTCCGACAGCATCAGTGTAGAAGGATTAGACGGCCCAGCTGATCTCCCCCGCTTGGATCGACCCGGTTCCTACCTTGGCAGTCACGTAACCGACCAGCTGCGAGTT
This sequence comes from Nitrospira sp. UW-LDO-01, assembly GCA_002254365.1. Taxonomy (GTDB): domain Bacteria; phylum Nitrospirota; class Nitrospiria; order Nitrospirales; family Nitrospiraceae; genus Nitrospira_D. The sequence continues at coordinate 61,360 of NIUT01000134.1, read as the reverse complement.
GGTCATTTCTTAGATCTCTCCGGATGCCCCAGACCGTACCAGCAGCATCTTGCCAGGCCTATCGAGTGATCCTGCCACATTCCCTGTTTTCACCTTTAGCCCGGCACTCAATCGACCGACAAGTACATGTCATGGCTATTCCCGCAACTGACATGGACCACGCTTCACTCATCGCTCCTCCAAGCCATCAGAGAGCGGAAGCCCCTTCGCCCTGTTCGTTTCAGGAGAGAGTCCGCTCCCGCTATCACGCCTTCTGGTACCACCTTGGAGAACGAGTAGCCTGGTCACGTGGGATCTATCGGGAACGGCCAGCACAGGAACTCGAGGATCTGAGCGGAGTTCAGTATGAGCGGATCACATCACTTCAACGCCGATTTCGCGTACGGTTTGAGCAACGCGCAAGCCAGTCGACGGCCTTACGACAGTACGATTATCTCGACCTGCTCGACCAAGGGTGGTCGGCGCTCAGATTGCCCCGTCTCGCTGGTGGCACCGTACAGGATATCGGGTCGAGTAACTTTTGGTACGCTCCCGTCTTACACACTTTTTTTCGACCAACCGCGCTCATTGGCGTCGAGGTAGAAGGCCATCGGATGTATATCAATGGCTATAGTCGCCACGATTATGCGAAAGGCTATATCCAAGACCTTCCGAACACAGAGTTCCATATCCAGGACTATCGCCGGTATAGTTCCCCGGCCAGCATCATCACCGCCTGGTATCCCTTTGTGACACCGGCTCCGGTATTGGCCTGGCGACTACCACTTTCTCTTCTGGCGCCGCACGACCTATTCTCGCAAGTGATGCGCAACCTCCAGCCACACGGGTTGTTCCTCATGATAAACCACGGAAGGGACGAGGCAAGCATTGCCACGTCATGGTGCCGTAAGGTCGGCTTGGCCCATTACGGATCCTGCGAATTGAGGTCGAATGTGCGCCCGAGACTCCCTCCTCCCGTCCTCTCCTGTTGGATGCGCGCGCCAGTCTAGCTCTACGTCCTGGCCTACGCTACAATTGCCTCGTGAACCGCACCATCAAACACACAGAAGACCTTCGATGGCTGATCGGCCATACCGGCGGGTTTCGCGCCGGTTATGTCACGGAGGTGCAGATCTTGAAGCGTCGCCTCTTCGATGAAAGATCGACGCGTGATGTCCCAGCCGGAACCACGATTGCCGTGACCATTCACTACGAGATTCGCGGTCTTGCTCGAGTTGCCAAATTGACCATGACCGGCGTCACGGACTTTTCGGTCTTTGAACAGGACGGAATAGACTGCTCCTCGCTCAGTGTCATTCAGACGGAACTCAATGCGGGAAAACTACGCTTCTGGTTTGACCCGCAAGGCGAGCTGTATGTGGTCTGTGACGAGGCTCATCTGGAAGAGCTCACCTTGCCGATGGTGACTGCCCAACAAGCTGCAGAACTGGCCCGATGGACCTTCCAAGGGCTCGAGACCGACGGTCCCACCATTCAGTGGTTATTGGGCGAATTGGATCAGGCCGGCCTACCCTGCACCTGGCATGACACGGAACGGTCTGATGCGATTCATCCAGCTGTGCAGTGGGAAGGGAACCTGAGACCGGCAGATGATTTCTCAGTGGATGAGAGTAACCTAGTCCATGCAATGGCCTACAGTCCACCGGAGGGACAGGGCTTTGGACTACTGCTGAGAGTATTCGGCATGCAGGATAGAAGGCTGAGTCGCATCCTAGAAGTCCTCGCGGATCGGATCACCCAACGCTTCTCAGGCAACTGCCTGGTCGGCACGACGATCATCCCAGGTCGAGAATGGGAGCGCTGGTTGATTCGCGAACACCGATCACGGCCTGAACGGTGAGAAGGACTTCGACTACTGTTTAGTGCGCGTGCTCGGGGGAATAGTGCCCATTCCCGTTGGAGTAGGCAGCGGTTCCGTTACCCCTCGCATAACCCGAAGCGGCATGTGCCGTCCCATTCCCATTCACCTGCTGCCCCTTGCCGTTAATACATTCCACCAGGGCCCAGAGTCGCAAGGGATTCACCCGTTGGTTCCTGGCGATGTGGAGCGACGTGCCTTCCAGCACAGTCGTGAGGGACAAATCCGTACGCCATCCTAAATGTTTGGTCAATGGGGAAAGCACTTTTTCAACGGCTGCAATCACCTTGTTGCCGTTGCTGAAGTGATTCAGCATGATAATCCGTCCGCCAGGACGGCAGACCCGAATCATCTCGTTGACGACCTTTCGATAGTCCGGCACCGCGGTCACAACATAGGCCGCGACGACTGTATCGAAGCTGTCATCATTGAATTGCATCGCGCCGGCATCCATGCGATGCAGCTCGACGTGATCAAGCTGATGAGCCGCCGCCTTCTCTTTTGCCCTAGCCAGCATCCCTTCGGAGACATCGATCCCAACGATACGACAATGACGAGGGTACATGGGAAGCGCTAATCCCGTCCCAACCCCGACTTCAAGAATCTGTTCATTCGGCTGCACATTCAAATTTCGAATGGCCGATTCACGACCCTCATGGAACACTTTTCCAAACACTCGGTCGTAAAACCCCGCATAGGAGGTGTACACACGCTCAATCTTGTCGGGATCCATGTTTGCCTCCACAATCCGTACGATCCGGTCTCTGCGCACTGCAACCCTGCAGAGGAAGATACCGTCAATGGTGACGCGGGGAAAATCAATATTGAGGCGGGGAACTCAGGTAGCCCATAGCCCGCCGGAAACATTGCCCGGCGTACTGTAGCCAAACTCCTCCGTATGAGTCAACAAGCTTTTCGCGTGCCGGTGCAGAAGTTCTGGCATGAACCGGAGCGTTCACCACCGGTGTATGCCCATCCTGCCAGCCTTGATTCGTCGCGCTTCTCTATGTGATAGCTACATCCATGCTCCTCGCAGGTTTCTTTGCCAGTGCACTTTTTCTCGGACTGCTCGTTGGGGACTGGGTCTATTTTATCCGCCTCACTCCGGATGCCGTGCGGTATGGCTGTCGTGTGGCCACTTGCCCTGATCAGTGGACTGGCGTAACCCTGGATACCGTCCGCGAACGTTTCGGTCCTGACGGAATCTTGATGCTGGGGCATGGCGTAGCGTGGTGGTACCCCGACCTGTCCCAGATTGCCATCCGCCCACAATACCGCCTCTTCTCCAGAAAATTCAGGACAGCGTGGCCGGTCAAAGGCCTCATTCATTTGTCTCCCCACGAAACGGCGCTGGTAACGCACTGCGTCAAGCGAATTCCCTGGTCATCAGCCCTCATCACCGTGATCTGGTTTGCCATTGTCTTGCTGGGATCGCTCACCTTTGTGGTGCAATACGTACTGGAAGGCGGGTTCACGACGCTCGGCGCAGCGTTCTTGGGCATCGGTATTACCGGACTGGCCGGCATGGTCGCGCTGTTTGGAATCGTGACGGTCACCTTGTCCTATCGCTTGGAAGACAGCCGCCTCATGCAGGTGTACGATGAACTGCGTGCAGCCCTGACACCACCCAGTTCCTCCTGAGCGTGCCACTCATCCGCGGAAGAAGCTCAAGAAGTGATCGTACTCAACCGGCAGGTTCACGGCAGCACGATGGCGAACCAGACCGGTAATGATCCCGCGATGTTTCTTTACCAGCCCCGACGTTTCAAATGCGTGACGGAACTGCTGCCATTGCAACGCAGGATCGGCTACAATTTTGACTTGTTCGTCTGGGGGAAGCGCATGCACGATGGTCGTCAAGGTGCGAACGGCCTTCTCCACGCTCTCGTAAGGGGACGCCAGATTGAGTCGGGCGTAGAACGTCTCCAGATGCCGACGGAATTCCTCCTTCAGCACCTGTGTCGGATCTGACATAAGGGGGCGCGCTTCTGCCATACTCGTTTCAGGGATGATACGGTAGGACAAGGGTACGGAACAACTATCAAGGGAGGACAGTATGAATCGGATACTATCTGGGCTTTTCGGTGCACTCGTTATGGTGGCTTTGGTCGGATGTTCATCCCATCACCACGGCATGATGAGTGGTGGCAAGAGCGACGCCTATTGGCAAAAAGGCCAGCAAGACATGGAGGGATTAGTCAATCGGACCGTGACGGATCCTGACAAGGCGAAGCAAGTCAATGCGTACGTCGGCCAAATCATTACCGAACTCAAAGAAGGCCGTGAGCAAGAGCGCGCCTACCACCGACAACTCTATACCTTGAACGCCAGCTATGACGCGACTCCGGAGGAGTTTTCCAAAATTCTCAACGAGGCGAACATTCAACGGATGCAGCACTCGGCCAGCGTCCTGAGCCTGCGGTTCAAGATGAAGAACCTCATGACGGCCGATGAGTGGAAGACACTTTCGGACAAGATGATCTCCTACAGTGGCCGCTACTCACACGGCAGCACCGGATCCAAGACCGGGTACTAAGCGACTGTGGGTCGCATCAAGTTGATTAGGAGTGGCGTGTTCCTGGTTTCAAGTTTCGGGAGTCCAAATTCTCTACACTCGAAATATGAAACTCAGAGTCGAGAGGCGAACGACGCGGAAGATTTGAATTACGACTGGGCCGGTGCTGCCTTCAACAGCACCGGCACCCAGGTTGCGCCGGCATCGGTAGAACGGTAGAGGCCACTGCCGTTTGTGCCGGCGTAGAGCACTTGAGCGTTTTTTGGATCCATAGCCAGGGCGCGAATGTTCAACGTCGCAAGCCCTCGGTTCGTCACCTGCCAAGTCTTTCCTCCATCTACCGTTTTCCAAATCCCGGCTGGGCCACCGATATACAGCTGGGACGACTCCTTCGGATGAAGGACCAAGCTGCTGATGAAGGGATCGGAGATGGATTGACCAATCCGCTCCCACTGTTCGCCTTTGTTCATCGTGCGAAACAATCCTTTCGTCGTGCCGGCATAGACGATATCGGGATTCGTCCGATCGATCTCAATGGCATTGACCCCAAGGGCCATGGCCGCCATCAGTTCCGTCTCGGGGATCAGCCCATTGTTGACCTTTTTCCAGGTCGCCGCCCCATCATCTGACCGATAGACCCCGCCGGTTGTCCCACCATACAACACCGCCGGCTCCTTGGGATTGATGGCGATCGACGTCACAATGTGGACTTCCTTCATCCCGTTCATCCGCTCGACCCACTCGCGACCCGCGTCTTTTGAATAAAAGGCGCCGACTGTGGTTGCCGCATAAACCTGTTCGCTGGCCGCCGGGTGAAACACGAACTGATTGATAAATGAGACGTGCTCTTTCAGTCCGACATTGTGCGGCAGCCAATGTTGCCCCCCATCCGGACTCTTGTAGACCGCATCCCCCATCGTACCGGCATAGATCGCCGCCGGCAGAAGCGGATCAATCGCGAGCGTCGTCACCCGCCGCGCACTGAAACTTGGGAAACGTTCCCAGGTCCCTCCCCCATCGCGCGATTTGTAGACCGCATCGTTTGTGGCGACATAGAGGATGTCGGCATTCTTGGGATGCAAGGCGATCGAGACAACGGACTCGCTCTCCTTCTGGCAGCCGAGCAGACTTAGCCCAATGAGGAGGAGACCGATGAGGGACAATCGAAAGTGGGTGAGAACTATCATGGTGGCGGCAGACCTAATCATAGGGGTCGGATGGGAGTCAAGCAGGGGATGGAAGGCCTACGTTCCACCAAGGCTCTGTGTATTCCACCGTACATTGCGCATTGCTTGATAGTAATGAGGCGTTTCAGTAGGCTCCGTCGTGAAGCACACAGGATTCAGAAGGGTTGCCCATCCAGAGAGTCTTATCATGGCTGAACTCGTTGAACGAATTACGGTCAACTCATGCCAATGTGGAGGACGGCCCTGTATTCGTGGGATGCGGATTCGGGTCGTGGATGTCCTGGATTTATTAGCCGCAGGGCTCTCACAGCAACAAGTTCTTGTAGAATTGCCAGACCTTGAAGCGGAAGATGTTTCTGCTTGTCTGAAATTTGCCAGCAGCCGGCTAAGTCCCCAACTTCCCTCAGTAAATCGACCCTCTGTAAGGTTGTAGCCATGTACTGGGATGTAAAAACCGTCACACCGCTTTCAGATTACCGTCTCTACGTGGAAATCGCCGATGGTCGACGGGGCATCTTCAATGTCAAACCATATCTCGACCACGGCGTGTTTCGTGAATTGCGCAACCAGGACTATTTCAGACAGGTGGGTATCGTACTGGGCACTGTAACGTGGCCTCACGAACAGGACATTGCTCCGGAAACATTCGTTGCTGAACTCGTCCCAGTTGAGGCCTCACCAAATGAAACGCTTCAGCCGAACACATCGGAAGCAACACGCCACTGATATTCGGCGTTAAGCGTCTATGTGAAGTGGCTGGCCAGAGTTACATGGTGCTGAGGTGAAACCATGAAGACCGTCGTGCTTGATGTTCGCTCCCCCAAGGAAGCAATGGCTGATTTTACCCATGTGTGGAAAACCGGGAAAGGAGAGAAGTCCGCACGCATCACCTTTGCCACACCGGAACTGCTCTGGAAAGTGTTGACCGCGAAGCGCTGGCAATTACTCAAGACCATGTGTGGAGCCGGCCCTCTGTCGATCCGCGAAGCGGCGCGCCGTGTGGGTCGCGATGTGAAGGCCGTGCACACAGATGTGACAGCTCTGTTGAACGCAGGCGTGCTCGATCGTGGGAAGGATGGCCGAGTGATTTTCCCATTCGACTCAGTGAAAGTCGAGTTCCTTCTCCATGCCGCATAGATCTTCGTGCGGTAAGGATGTGCCGCCCCCTGCGCCATGAGCACTCCAACCGTCGGAGACATTTCGAAATGAGTACGAAACTGACCGGTAAAGCGCTCGCCGACTTCGAGGCAAAGCGCGATGTCTGACAAGAAGTCCTGGATGACGTACGGTAGATCAAAGCCGGCGGAGGAAAACGAACAAAGGTTGAAGGCAAATCGAACGTCGTTCTTGCCTGATTCATCCTGCAATTGTACTCTGACCCCTATTCGTACTGCTGAAGTAACGCGCCGTGCTATTAGCTCCAGCCTTTAGGCAGAGGCATCAGATGATAGATATCCATCCCTGGCAACGGGGTCCACGGGAACTGCTCCAGTTTGCAATAACCGCCTACGCTAGCCCCGATGAGGCAGGTCGTCGCATTTCCTTCCTTTTAATGGATGTCTGCGTGGAAACCACGCTTAGAACGTTTCTTGGGCTCCCGGTTAAGATTTCCGGGTCAGCGAAGGGATATTTGGATCTAAAGCAATATGTCAATGGAAAGTTTCACGATCTGACAAAAGGAATCGAAGCTGCTGCACCTGGGAGAATTCCCGATAATGAATTGCATCACCTCCGCTTCTATCACAATGTTAGAAATCGTCTTTATCACGAAGGCAATGGGATCACAATTCCCGAGGAGCATGTTCGTGGATATGGCACTCTGGCAGCGAAGCTCCTTAAAGAGCTCCTTGAAATTGATGGCCATGCAATGCTTCCTCGCGCGTGGAAGCAAGCTGATCTCACACAGGTGCACTCTCTCGATGAAATGCGTAGAGAACTGGAACGAGAGCTTGATCAATTCGAGAATGCGATTAATGCGGTGATGGAAAAAGTCGCACCTAAAATGGTGTACCCAAGTACAATCCGTCGGCTTAAAGAGCTCGCTGATTTTAGTATCACGACCTTTGGAGCCGACCTGCGGTCGTTTCACGATCTCATCAATAAAAATCTTACAGACGAAAAAGCAAGGGAATGGCTCTTAAAGTTCTTGGCAGATGATCTCAGTTATGATCCCCCCAACGTTGTATCAAACAGTCAATTGATTATGGAACTTGGCAAGAACCCGACGGCCTTCTATTCGTTCCTGATCGGAATGCAATTTATCCCCCTTGAGGAAATTTCCATGGACACCCTTGATAATTGGGATGACATTTCCTTTATTCAACAAGATGAGTACAGCATCCTAGGAATCTATGAGTCGGCCAAATACCTTTTGGAAATGCTTCGTGACAAGCACCGGCTTGGCATGAGCGAGACCAAATTACTTGAACGATGCAAAGATCTCCGAGACAAGCTGAAAACGATTTCACCAAAGGTAGCGGGGCTACACCTGCCCAACTAACCGCTAGAGCTGGTGGCATCATCGAGGAAGGTTCAAGACGGGATTACATTCAAGGATCTTGCTAGCCACTGCGGCTAGAGCGGCCGCTTAGACACTCCTAAACCACTATGAGCATCTACGCAACACTCTGGCGTCTGAAGTTCCCGAGGTATGGAGACGTCCACGCCGGATGCGAATGGATTGAGGTGACGGCGCATATCGGCTCCTCGACGCCTGGACTCGGTTACGAGGACGGAGATCCCTATGCCGAGTTCCTCCCTCCCGCCCTCGCCACAGATGAGGATGGTGATGCCGAATTCATGCGAGCTGTCGTGATCATCACCGCGGAGACGGAGAAGGGAACTGTGCGACATCCTCAAGAGTATTCGAATCCACTTCTGACGCTTGACGGAAAGCAGTACGCGAGCATGACCTTCGACGAACTTCACAACCGCATTTGCGATACATTACGCGGTAATCGCCCACGGCTAATTCTTGAAACACTTAGCCCGGATGGTCTGCATTCACTCCATTTCGAAGATGGAACGCCTCGCAATTCGTGAGCGGGCAAAGTATTTCTCTCGAATACGACCATTCATTCCTCGCCTCCTTCCGATACAACTGCTATCTTCCAGGACGGTCTCTCGCCACTTCGGAGAATCATAGTGGAGTTCCTCATTGTCTGCATCGCATCGTTACTGGCGTCGTCCTTCACGCTATTTTCTGGGTTCGGGCTTGGCACGCTGCTGATGCCCGTGGTCGTCCTCTTCTTCCCGCTGGAACTGGCGATTGCGATGACCGCCATAGTCCATCTAGCGAACAACCTCTTTAAAATAGGACTGCTCGGACGAAAAGCCGACTCCTCTGTACTGCTACGGTTCGGGTTGCCAGCAATCGCAGCAGCCTTTGTCGGAGCGGCATTGCTGACATACCTGGGGGAAGTCAAACCGATCTACGAATATCATGCGCTTGGTAGCGCTCGGCAGGTCTCGGCTCTCAAGCTCGTGATCGGATTCCTCATCATATCTTTCGTGGTCTTGGAGCTTTCTCCCACCTTCTCCAAGATCGCGCTCGATCGCCGATGGCTGCCGCTCGGCGGCCTGATCAGTGGGTTCTTCGGCGGCTTGTCGGGGCATCAAGGCGCCTTTCGGAGCATGTTTCTGATTAAGGCCGGACTTGAGAAAGAGGCGTTCGTCGCCACCGGGATCGTGCTCGCCGTCATGGTGGATCTGTCCCGCATGACCGTCTACGGCACAGATATCTCAGCACATGGGGAGGCCATCGCATGGCAGTTGGTCATGGGCGCGAGCTTGTCTGCCTTTGCCGGGGCCTACATTGGTGGAAAGATGCTCAAGAAGGTCACGTTTCGGTCGATTCAACTGATGGTGTCAGCCCTGTTGATTGTGGTTGGCTGTGGGCTAATCTCAGGTGTACTGTGACCATATGAGGAATATTTAAGGGCTTCAGACCCTCTTAGTTCTACCTCAGATAGAGGAAAAGCTCTTGACCAACCACAATCTCACCTCCCATACGAAACCTGCCATGCGTTGGGAGAAGTCTTCTCTCACATGGCAGGTTCGCTGGTGGGAATGGCTCACACCCCCCCCTTCGGGTCCGTTCATGCTTCGTGCTAGAAGGAAACCGGGGACCCCGCTGGCGTCAGGCGCTCAGGAAGGCCAGTGATGACTCCCTATTTCGCCGTTTCGTACGCCGCCCGCAGATCGCTAGCCGGAGGAGTCGTACTACTCACCGTGGTGAGCACGGCATAGATCAATACCGCCGTTCCGAGAATAATCCCACCGACATACAACCAAACCTTATCCATGGCATCCTCCTTTGGTGAAAGAAAGTCCAGGGCATCGGCCCTTATGTTGGTTTAGGATACTGGTGCGGACTTCTCGATGCGGGAGGAGCCAGCTCTCGCAGGTGATCGTCTAGCCAGGCCGGCGCTCACCCGCCGAGTAAATTGCCCGCCTGATTGGACAAAATTTTATGGCAGGAGCGTTCGGGGGAAAATTGGGGCAAGACCCGAAGATATTCTACTGGTGGCAAAAATCCACACAGAATTCCATTCGTCGCAAGTCCCTCCCTCACAAATATCGACGGATATATTTCAGCTGATCGACACTTATCTCAACAACACTCATGCTCCACCCCCTCCAAGCTGGTTGACTTCTCTGTAACGAACAGACATACCTCTCAGGATGTTGACGAAGCGCACAACGATCCGTACGCCACGGCTCCCTTCCGCACCACATTCGATTCAGAAAGGCATGTCCCTAGCCGACTTGCTCGATCGGGAGGCCATCGACTGTCTGGCGCACAATATCAGTCTCGTCTATCCGACTTTTGACGGAAAGGCATTCCAACGTACGGCGCTGAATGGTTTGAAGCCTCTCAGTATTCTGCGGCGTGGCCATCACCTGGCGCGAGCACTCCGCGAGCATCTACCCAAACGCTATGGAAACGCCATTCATATCCTGATCCAATCATTGACTCCACCGCAAACAGCTATGGAAGACCTTGGACCAGCCGTGTTTTTCTATCTGCCGCATGTGAGCTTTGTGGCCACCTACGGGCTGGACCCAGCCCTCAACGAGGGACATGATCCGTTCGAGATCTCGATGCTGGCGCAGTACGAACTGACGAAGCGCTTCAGCGCGGAATTCTCCATCCGTTCCTTTCTCATTCGATGGCCGGAGCGCACGCTGGCGAAACTGACGGAATGGACCAAGGACTCAGATCCTCATGTACGGCGACTTTGTTCGGAAGGCACGCGCCCACGTCTCCCCTGGGCAACCAGGATCCCGGCCTTTATCAAAGACCCTCGTCCGGTGCTGCCCATTCTTGAAGTACTGAAGGACGATGCCGATCTCTATGTCCGTCGAAGCGTGGCCAATCACCTCGGCGACATTGCCAAGGACCATCCCCGTCTCGCCTTTGAACTCTGTGAGCGTTGGCTAGAGGGTGCGACAAAGGAGCGAAAGTGGCTGCTCCGCCATGCTGTGCGTCATCCAGCGAAGAAAGGCGTAAAGGCGGCGCTACGAATACGAAAGCTGGCGAAACGACCAATGAGCACTACCGCATGAGGAGATTAGCCCTGTCCTATGTTGCACACCTCAAGGCTTTCATTGCGCGATGATGCTAACGATTTCACCTGCTGCTTAGGAACTGACAGTTATTAAACATCCGACCTGACCGAGACCGGTACCACAAAGAATTCGTCAACTCCTCGCTGCATAATTACTACCCCCATACGGACGCCCTGATTGTATCGGTTTAGATTCAGTGTGAATCACTTTCGATACACATCCGCTGAATCCGTGTCATGAAACCACCGGTTCAAGCCCCTGTTGAGCCTACGTATACATAGGAGTACCTCTCTATCGAGTAGCGATCCGCCGTGACGGCACTAAACTTGCCTCCGCGCAGGTGAGGAGTCTGCCAAAGGCACATGGATTTGGGGAGTGATCGGTCTGCGTGGGGAAGCATTAATGGAAAGGAGGATACAGCGAACGGATCTAAATTGGATAGTACGAGCACGAGAACTGCTGCCAGACATGACAGCCTCTGTCCATAACTCCAACCAGGCTCGCTTGCGGTGAATGCCATAGATAGGCCCCATGCCTCCTCGGTAGATGGTACAGCACGAATAGAATAGAGCCCGGATGATGCGGTCATATCGTTATTCACAATTCTTATAGAAGGAGCACCACGCATGAGTAAGATGAGTCGACACGGGTCCATGTTGCGCGGCGAAAATCCGCCGAATTCGCGCTATTTCGATCAGGGCCGTTTCGGTCGCATGTTTCCCACGCTGCCAGCGTTCGCAGCGGACACACCCACCATCCGCGCCGCGCTGATGAAAATCGGCGAGCCAGGCGGTATCATCGATGCGAAGGACGATCCTGCTGCATCGGCCAAGGATCTGATCACCGAAGCGGCATTGAACGTCAACAATCCCAACAACCCGACCATGACCGCAGGCATGACGTTTCTCGGGCAGTTCGTCGATCACGACATCACGCTCGATACAACCTCCAGCCTCGAACAGCAGGTCGATCCCGAAGCGATTCAGAACTTTCGTACGCCCACGCTGGCGCTTGACAACGTCTACGGCCAGGGGCCGGCGAATAACGCGCATCTTTACGATGCCAACGACCCGGCAAAACTGCTGGTCGAAACGATTCCGGGGTCCGATACGCAATCACGCGGCGGCGTGCTGCGCATGGACCTGCCGCGCAACAGCCAGGGCACGGCACTCATCGGCGACGTGCGCAGCGACGAAAATCTGGTGTTGTCGCAATTGCACATGGCGTTCCTGATGTTTCACAACAAGTGTGTTGATCATGTGCGCACGACGACCGGGCTGACCTCTCCACATGCCGTGTTTCAAGAGGCGCAGCGGTTGGTGCGCTGGCATTACCAGTGGATCTTGGTGCATGAATTTTTGCCCAAGACCTGCGGCCAGAACGTCGTGGACAACGTGCTGAACAACGGCCGCAAATTCTACAAATGGCGCAACGAGCCGTTTATCCCGGTCGAGTTTGCGGTGGCAGCCTATCGGTTCGGGCACTCGCAAGTACGTCCGTCGTATCGGATGAACTTTGGCCCTGCCGCAAACCAGGATGTATTCCTGCGGTTGTTTGTCGATACCCCTGCGAATTCGGCCAACCCAGATCCCGACGACATGCGCGGTGGACTGCGCAAACCACGCCGGTTTATCGATTGGCAAACGTTCTTTGATTTCGGCGACGGCAACGTGCGTCCCAACAAGAAAATCGATACCAAACTTTCCACGGTGCTGATGGATCTGATCGGATTCCCCGCGGGCGAGCCGCAATCGCTTGCACAGCGCAATCTGCTGCGGCACCTCACGTTCAAGCTGCCATCCGGTCAGGCCGTTGCCAAAGCCATGAAGCTGCCGGTGTTGCCGGTCGGCGACTTTACCGACCTGGCGCCGCATGGGCTCGACACACGCACGCCGCTGTGGTTTTATGTGCTGCGCGAAGCGGAGAAAACGCAAAACGGCGAGCGGCTGGGCGCGGTCGGGGCGCGCATCGTTACCGAAGTCTTCATCGGCTTGCTGGAAGGGGACCCCTCCAGCTACCTGAAGCAGGATAGCTCGTGGACGCCTACACTGCCTTCATCGGCAGGTTCAGGAAAGTTCTTTATGCGAGATCTCCTACAGTTTGCCGGTGTGGTCCACCCGCTGTAAGCGTGATGGGGATAGAACCCGGATGATCGCTATGGCTGCCTGGGAAGCTCATTCCCAGGCAGCCACGTTTTGATTAGCAGACACCTAACTGCCTGCGATCCTCTCCTCATCTCTCCTCCCAGGTGAAGCCAATCAGCAAGGAAACATGTTGGCGGAGTGAATGGAGGACTACGCGTGCACCCTACATCTTGAGTCGTTCGGCATAGCCGGTTAACTCAACATAGCCTTGTCCTTTAATCGGGCGGCCCTGCTTGCTCCCGGTCACTGCCACCGCCCCTTCCCAATAGGAGACTCGGCTGCTGCGCGACGTGCGCAACTCCTGATCGGCAAGCAGCGGGACGACGTCCAGTACGACGTCAAGAGATTGGAATTTCAACTGCCATTTAGCCGGATACGTCGCTTTGCTCTCGGCGCTGGTCCAGGTGCCACTCGATTCGATCTGAAAGTCTGCCACGTCCATATGACGACTCCGTCCGTCAGAGAAGACGACCGTGCCGCTTGATGCCAGATCGGACGATCCATCTTTCAACCGCATGCGATAGAGCATGAGCTCGGTGTTGTCTTCTAACTGAATGCTGAACCAATCCCAGCCGACTTGATTGGCCCCAAGGTCCCCTGACCCGAACTCATGGTCCATCCAACTGAGACCCGTGACATCGAAGGATTCTCCATCGATCGTCAACTTCCCGTTCGTGATGAGCCTCGTGAACGAATAGTAGTGAGAGGCCTGACCTACCTCTTTCCCCTTTTTGCTGATGCCAGCCGCACCGTGCGCGACCAGTGGCTTAGCCGGCCGCAACGTGAGAGAAAGGTCGTGCGTACCGTCTCCCGCGATCAACGTATGTACGCCGGATACATCCGTCGCCGCCTCGGCTCGCCAATCGTCAATCCAAACTCTGAGCTTCGATTCGTCAGCTCCCGCCTTCCCCAGGCCTTCACGACTGAGCTTCTCTGAGAAATGAAATCGCTTACCCTTGATGTCGGTGATCGCAAAGTGGGCCAGATATAGATCCTTCACCGACCATTTGGAGGGGAGCGTGGTTACATCCTCAGGCGGAATACCGCGTCGGAAAAACGTCAATTCGAAGCCGAATGACCGTCCGTCCTGAGCATGCAGGTGGCCGGTGTAGTACCACCATTCGGTCCGATAGGTCGGATGCGAGCCATGGTCCCTTGGAAAGGTGTACTGGTACCCGGCCGTCGCCGGCTGGAAAGGGGTAGGCGCGGCACTTGCGCCAACTACCAGCGCGACCGCGACACTCAGCCAGGCCCCAACTATTCCGATCCGCCAAGAATTGGTCACACTTGCCTCGCCTCCTAGTCCACGGTCAAGTCTTTCGCGTGATGGGAGCCCCCATCCGCTCCGGTTATACCACGCGTCGAGTCCATGAACCAATCGGCAGTCTGAGAGCGGTGTTTCGCATTTCATTCCAGATCAGCGGCCAAGCACCAGCGTTGACAATTTTCACAAGCGTCAGCTATCGTGGCCCATGCAAACTGATCATGAGCGGGGGCCGTCTGGTCGAAGCTCGTCCAAAACCATTGAACCGTTTCCTATTCCCGATCGGCTTCCTGTGTTTCCGTTACCGAATGTGGTCTTTTTCCCGAAAACCTATCTCCCACTCCACATTTTTGAATCTCGGTATCGCCAGATGGTGGCTGATGTCACGGTGGGCGGCCAATGTATCGCCATGGCGCTCCTGAAGGAAGGGTGGGAGCCCGACTATTATGGCAATCCGGCTATCTTTCCTGCGCTCTGTGTCGGACGAATCGTCAGCGTACAGCCCTTACCGGATGGTCGCTCCAACATCTTGCTGCAAGGACTGGAACGGTGCGAGCTCACCAATGAGCACTTCGATAAACCCTATCGCGAAGCCACGATTCGGGTCACGCCCATGTGCACCGAAGAAGGGTTGACCACGAATGTGCGGAAGGCGTTGATTGACGTGCTCGGACGATACCTGCAACAGCGAGAGGACAGTGCGGCGTGGCAAGGATTCTTCCGTGAAGAAGTCAGTGATGAAGTCTTGGTGAACACTCTATCAACCTATTTGGACTGTACACCGTTGGAAAAACAATTTCTGCTGGAGGCCGAGGGGCTGCACCAGCGCGCTCGTCGATTGAACGATCTCGTTCAATTCATGCTACACGAGCATCAAGGCCTAACGGGTTGGGACTAAATGGATCGTACGATGGCTCTCAACGTCAACCATCTCCGTACATCCGATTTAGCCGCTACTCCGTTGGAAAAACAATTTCTGCTGGAAGCCAAGGGGCTACACCGGCGCGCTCGTCGATTGAACAATCTCGTTCAATTCATACTGCACGAGCATCATGGCATAAAAGGCTGGGACTAAATGGACCGTATGATCGCGATCGATGTCAACCGTCTCTGTAAAACCTATGACAGCCATAAAGCTGTCGATGACCTCTCGTTCCAGGTCTACGCCGGAGAAATTTTCGGCTTACTGGGGCCGAACGGCGCGGGCAAGAGCACAACCCTGCGTACGCTGATCACGCTGCTGCACCCCACATCGGGGACGGCCACTGTGATGGGGCACGACACCGTGCGTGAAGCGGATACGGTCCGAACTCTTATCGGGTATGTCCCCCAAGAACGGGCGATCGATCGATTTCTGACCGGTCGTGAACACCTGCAGCTCCTGGGTGCGCTCTATCATTTGACAAAAGACGAATCCACGAAGCGCATCAACGAACTACTGAAACTAGTAGACTTGGAAGACCATGCCGACAGACCAGCCAAAACCTATTCCGGCGGCATGAAGCGCAAACTCGACATCGCCTGTGGTCTATTGCCTAACCCAAAGATTTTGTTTCTCGACGAACCCACCCTAGGACTCGACGTCCAAAGTCGACTCCGCATTTGGGAATATGTCCGGATGCTCAAGACCCGTGGCATGACGGTCGTCATGACGACCAACTATCTGGATGAGGCCGATCAACTGTGTGATCGGCTTGCAATCATCGACGGCGGCAAGATTAAAACGCTCGGGTCTCCGGTCGAGCTCAAGATCGCGCTTGGAGGGGACATCGTATCCCTGACCCTCAAGGAACTGGATCGGATCCCATCACTGGAGACCGATTTGAAAGGCCGTCCGGCGATCACATCCGTCCGCACAACCACCAAAGGCCTGGACATCAGGGTGGAGTCGCCCGAGAAGGCGCTGCCCGCCATTCTCGAAGCAGCCAATCGATTGGGCTGCAGCATTGAATTCATTCAATACAACCGACCGCGCCTGGACGATGTGTTCATCGCCCATACGGGCCGAGCCATTACCGAGTCCATCCCTGAGGCCGAATCAGCGTCATAGCAGGCTGAGGAGAAACTTGGTTGATGCCAACAAGATGGCTACAATGGTCCGTACGGCACGGATGCTTACATAACGTCAGGATGCTCAAAACGGCGGTCCGGCAAGGCCGCAGCAAGCGAAGGGTCGAAGCGTACGCTTCGGTACGGTGAGCCGCTGAGCGACGCGAGAACGTCGCTGGCGGCCTTTTTCAGCATCCTGCTAGAAGGAGTCACGTGGAGCACTATTGGCAAGAAATCAACGCATTGACCATGCGATGGGTCCGTCGGCTCAGCCGAGAAAAATTCAGCATGCTGTTCACGCTGGTGCAGCCGATGTTGTTTTGGCTCATCTTCTTCGGCAATCTCTTTCAGCGGGCTGCGGACACCCAGGTTATGCAGGCGCCCAACTACATCAGCTTCCTTGCTGCCGGTGTCGTCATCATGACCGTCCTGAACAACGGCTTGGCCGGTGGGGTCGATCTGCTGTTCGATAAGGAAAACGGGTTCCTTGAGCGGTTGATGTCCACGCCCATCCATCGCACCTCCGTCATTCTCAGCCGGTTCATCTTCGTCATGGCGATTACGTCCATGCAGGTCCTCGTGATTCTCGGTGTGTCGTACCTTTTCGGCGTCCATCCGGCAACCGGGATCCTTGGCGTCGCGACAATTCTGTTGATTGGCATGATGTTCGGCGTCGGCTTGACGGCCATTTCCATGGCGATGGCCTTCTCCGTGAAGAGTCACGGGGATTTCTTTTCCGTCCTAGGATTTCTGTCGCTGCCCATGATTTTCCTCAGCTCTGCGCTGGTGCCGCTCAACGCCATGCCCGGCTGGATGAGCTTTCTTGCCCAATTCAACCCGATGACCTGGGCGATCGATGCCGTACGCCCGTTGATCTTGTCAGGTTGGACCGAAGCCTTGCCGCACGTCGGTATGGTGATTCTGGTCATGCTCGTATTCGATGCCCTCTGTCTCTATGGCGGAGCCAAAGCGTTCCGGCGAGCCATGGGATAATCCCACCGATGATACCCTGATCTCTTGACTGAGGCCGTAATCCGTCGGATGATAACGGTATCGGTGTCAGTCGGCAGGGCTGTGACCGACTCTATGCGTGACATGATGATCCCGGAAAGTCAGATACGTGCCTTGATTCGCCTTCTCTCTGATGAAGACGACCGCATCGTCCGTACCATCAGCGGAAGACTGATTGATATCGGTCCTTCAGCCGTCCCCCTTCTCCAAGAAGCGGAAATTGAACAGCCTGAAATGGCCGACCGCATTGCGTCCGTTCTCGAGGAAATTCGAGGAGGCAAGCTGGAGGAAGAACTGACGGAGCTGGCTGCCCTGCCGGATGAGGCCATGAGTCTTGAAACTGGTGCGTTTCTGATCGCACGCTACGCCTATCCGGCGCTGGACGTAGCCCGCTATCATGACCAATTGGATACCATGGCTGCTGAAGTTCGAGCCCGTATCGGCCAGCGGGCCTCCGGGGAAGAGGCCGTCAACGCCCTTAACCGTTATTTGTTCACAGAGCAAGGATTTAAAGGCAACACCAAGAACTATTACGAGGTTGAAAACAGCTATCTCAACTGCGTCATGGACCGACGAGTCGGGATCCCAATCAGTCTGTCGGTTGTCTACCTTCTCATCGGGAAACGGCTTGCCTTTCCGCTCTTCGGCATCGGTATGCCGGGACATTTCTTGGTGAAGTACGAGTCCGACCGGTACAACATCTTCATCGACTGCTTCAACGGGGGAGCCCTGCTGACGGAAAAAAACTGCGCGCGGTTCCTCACTGAGGCTGGGTACGGGTTTGAAGAGAAATATCTCGAAAAAAGTCAGGTTCGGGCGATTTTGTCACGCATGCTCAAAAACCTCTTGGCCATTTACGCCAAGGCCGACGACTCCGTGAAGATCACTCGTTTGACCAAGTTCATTGAGATCCTTGGCGGCGCGCCCCGCGAAGAAGGCCTGTAACAGACTGCTGAAAAATTTCGCCCGCTACGTTCTCGCATCGCTCAGCGACTCTCCCCACTGAAGCGTACGCCTCGCCACTACACTCGCTGCTGTCTTGCTGGACAGCCTTTTTGAACAGCCTGTAGGAAACACTCGTCTGACATTCAGATAAGCTGATCAGTCCATCCCAGCACGCCCACAAAGCTTTCCACCAACCTGCTAAAGCTTAATCGTGAGGAGATCCTTTCCCTTCCAAATCTTGCCGTGGTACTCCTCACCAGCCTGAGCTTTGACATCGTAGCGGTCCGCAAGCGGGTAAAAATGCGAGAGGACAAGTTGCCCCACTCCGGCCTCCTTCGCCACCTGCCCGCACTGTCCAGCGTGCAGATGAGCGGCCCCTGGGCGATTAGCTGGGAACGAGCAATCGAGCACGGCAAGATCGGCATCTTTACAGAGTGAGATCACGGCATCGCAGTACTGCGTATCTCCCGAATAGACGACTGATTTCCCACGGTATTCGATTCGATACCCAACCGCCGTAAGATCCGGCACATGGTCCATGAGTTTGGGAGTGATGCGAGTGCTCCCGATCGAGAAGGGTTTCGCAGAGACTTCCTTGAAGGTGACGGTGAAGGGGGCCGATGAAAAGCTGGGAAAGCTCTGCATGATCGTCCGTAAGAGTCGGATCGTACCCTTAGGACCGATCAGGGTCATCCCAGGCCGATGCCCGCCTCCATATTTGGCATAGATGACCGCGTCGAAAAAGAAAGTGATGAAGTCGGAGAAGTGGTCGGCGTGAAAATGGGAGAACAAGATGTGGGTGATCTTGTGCCGGTTCACCCCGGATTTGATCAGATTCATCAACGTGCGTGGGCCGAAATCTAGGATGAGTGATTGATCCGTGCGCACCAGATACCCGGCTGCGGCACGCGTAGGATGGACGTTGGTTCCAGAACCAAGAATCGTCAAGCGCATCGGTCTAACCTGTGAGCCATACGGTTAAGAGTCCACATTCAGCTGCTCAATGACATGTTGTGCTTCAATCAAATCAGGGTTGGATCCTTGTCCACTAATCTTGCAGTGGACGGATGCTAAGATACCTCTAGCAGTATCCGATTTGCCCTGCTTCCGCAAGAGCTTCGCCATACTGACGGCGGCTCGAAGTTCCAACATCTTTGCATGCTGGTTTTGAGCAATCGTCAGAGCTTCGGAAAAGCACTGCTCCGCCGCACCAATTGATTGGTCGGATTGCGCCAACAACAATTCGCCTTTCAACCGAAACAGTTCCGCTTGCCAACAGAGTTCTCCTTGGGTAGCAGCAAGTTCCTGTGCCTGCTGGATGGCCAGTAAACCGTCGGCAAGCTGCCGATTCCGTAAATGGTTCTCGGCAAGTAGTGCCAAGGTATACGTATGGTTGAGACTCGCTTTGGCTCTCTGCGCTGCGGAGAGTCCTTCCACCAAGCGTTCGATTCCATTTTCCCTTCCCTGTTCGGCCAGAGCCCAGCCTTGAAAGGACATCGCCCATGCCAACGGCACCTCAAACGAATATTTCGTCGATAACTCAACAGCTTCTTCGGTAAGAAGGAGTGTTCGTTGAACGTTGCGGAAAGTTGAATAGATCCATGAAGCAGTCGCTAACGTAAAGGCCATTGTGAATGGATGCTCTAGTTCTCTTGCCATTGCGATAGCCTCTGCTACCAGCACTTCAACCTGATCAAGCTCGCCCAACAGCCAGAAGACTCGTGCCAACATGATCCGCGCGGTGATACCGGGGTCTTGGGTATAGGGCAAGGCCTGGGAGTGATGCCTTTGTGGATCGCAGAGAGACTTGGCCGAAAGCAAATGCGTCTTGGCCTCCTGAAACCGACCAAGGAACAAATACGTCGACCCCACACTTTCATGAGCTCGAATCAATAAATCGGTGTTCCCATGGTGAGTGGCCCATGAGAGAAGACCTGCGGCCAGATCGCAGGCCTTGGCAAGAGGTCCTCTCACAAGATGAAACACCCATACCCCCCACAGCGAGAGGAAATATTGCTCGGAACTCGGATTCTCTTGTGAGAGCGTTCTGGCTCGTGAATAATTGTGCTCAATGTCGTCGGAGGCATACCCTTTTAGCGATTGCAATGGGACTCCACGTGCAATCAGGAGATCCAATTCTAAGTGGTCCCGCTCAGGTCCACCGGGAAGATCCTTGAGCACATAGAGGGCACGATCGAAGTGACTGAGTGCTTCGATATTGGCAGATCGGGCAACATCTCGTTGTGCCGCAAGGCGCCAATAGACAACGGCTATCGCTACCAATCCTGCCTGCTCAAAATGATGCGCCAGTAACTCAGGTTCCGTTTTGACCCGATCTGCGAACTTATTCTCCAGCGTCTTTGCAATCCGAGTATGGAGGACGCGACGAGATTTTTTTGACAATGTGTTATACGCCGCGTCTTGAATGAGGGCATGTTTAAAAAAGAACTTGGCGTTCGCGATTTCACCCTCATGAAAAATGAGCCCTGATGCGATCAGCAGATGAAGCGCGTTCTTTAATTCACTCTCAGTGAGCTCAACGGTCTCTTGTAATAGTTCGTAGCTAAACTCCCGCCCGATTGCAGATCCGATTTGGATGATCTCCTTGGCCGATCCCAATCGGTCGATCCTCTCCATGAGCAACGCTTGAAGGCTGTCCGGAATGTTCAGTTCCTTTAATGGAGCCCTCAACGCAAAGGAGTCTGCCCCTTCACCTAGCGATCCCCTTTCAAGCAAGTTCTCCGTCAAGGCTTCGATATAGAGCGGTACCCCATCGGCCTTCGCCAGGATGGCCTGCTGCACTTCCGGCGGAAGCACTCTTCCGCCGGTCATCGATGAGAGCAGCTCGGCGCTTTGCCTGCGGGGAAGTCGATTCAACGTCAGAAACGTGACATGGCCATATTCACCCCACACTGGCTTGAAGTCGGGCCGAAAGGTGATCAGCAATAGCACGCGCATACGCTGAATGCGGTCGATGACTCGCGTCAGAAGATCCTTCGTTGTCGGATCGAGCCAATGGGCATCTTCCACAATGAAGAGTGTCGGGCAACGATCGGCCAGCCTTTGGATTTGTTGCACAAGCACTTCAAGGGTCAGGTCTTTCCGTTTGTCCGATGACATCGTCAGGAGCGGATGCTGCGCATCTCCAGGAATAGAGAGGAGTTCCGCCAGCAACGCTACCGTGGTCTGGCTCTCGATTCCGATGCTGCTGGCGAAGGTGTCGAGTTTCTCCCGCTGTGTATCAGCATCGTCCTCACGCGCCAGCGCTATCGCCTGTCGGAGACAATGGATCACGGGGTGCAACACCGTATTCGTATGATACGGCGAACACTGCAGTTGAACCGTCTGACTATCCTCCCTGCCCAGTTGGTCGCGCAGATGAACGGCAAGGCACGACTTTCCGATGCCGGCCTCTCCGCCTAGGAGCACCACCTGTCCCTCACCACTGACGGCCTCTTGCCAGCGCCCTAAGAGAAGCGAAGATTCATGTTCTCTCCCGATAAAACCAGCCACTCGCCCGGATCGGAAAGACTCGAATCGACTGCTCGATGCCTTCGTACCAAGAACCCCCCAGACTTGGATCGGCGTGTCGAACCCCTTGAGAGGCACGCTTCCACTGTCCACGAACTCGAACTCATTGCCGACAAGCCTCTTCGTGACCGAATCCACGACTAATTGGTTGGGCGCGGCCAGACTCTGAAGCCGGGAGGCCAGATTCGGCGTTTCACCAAACACCGACCGTTCCTTGGCCGCTTCTTGCCCGATAAGTTCCCCAACAATCACTTTCCCCGTTGCTATTCCGACTCGTACGGCAACTGCAGATTCCTGAGACAAAGCATGCTCTCGGGGAAAGGTCCTCACCAAATCTAGTATCGCCAGGCCGGCATGGATTGCTCGTTCTGCGTCATGCTCGTGCGCATGCGGATATCCGAAGTACACCAACAGTCCATCACCCATATATTTTGCGACATACCCGTTGAACCGCCCAACCGCTTGACCACAGGCATCCAAAAACCGTCGGATAATTTCTTGCACGTCTTCGGGGTCTAACCGGCGAGCCAGTGCGGTAGATCCGACAAGATCACAAAACATGACAGTCAACTGTCGTCGCTCTGCGTGATCGCGACCGGAAGTCGACGGCGTGAGTGCGGTAGACGCGGGAATGGCTGGAGACTGCGCGTGCTCAATCCCGCTGCGTTGCGACAACTCTCCGATCGCACGCAGGAGCTTTTTCCGATGGCCCAGGAGCACACCCAAGGACGTCAAGTCCTCGTCGGTCAGCTCAGGCAACACATCCCACGTAATGGCATTCTGCTGGAACGCATCCTGATAGCGATCGAGACCAAGGCTGTCGAGCCAGGCTGAGACGCGATCATCCACCATCAACTCCGTCTCAGACGGGTATCCACGTCTGAATCGATGAGGCCCGTGAGATGGACCATGTCTCTATTGCAGCCGGTGTGACCTTCATTGATAATAAGGATATGAGAAACGACCAGCCGAAGTCTCGCTATCACACTCTTATGCGACACATTGAGCATCGGATTATTGCAGTCGGAATGTCGGTGATCGCCTATTTGCTTGAGAAAGCAATCCTACGTTCGCTCAAGAACGGCAGCGCAAAACCTTGATCCTGACAAATAGTTCGTAGGAACGACTCGAGTTCAGCGCCCGCGCATCAGATCGAGAATTAATCCGACAATCAGCAGACCCGCCACGATCCCGAACGAGACTGAGACCCAATCCGAAGCTGTTGCTGAGGTCGCCGTCAGTCCGCTGGCGATGATGCTCGCCGCAGCGGTCAGGCCTAAGGCAAGGCGCCGCCCCGTAAGGCGAATCATGTCTTCGAGTGAATTGGCTTTAAAATTAACGACCAGCTTTTGACCTGGGCGAGCACCGATCAGATGCTCGATGGCTTCGATGACACGCTCAACTCGTACTTTCAACTTCTGCGACTGATACATGAGCGTTTTAGGATCGAGAGAAGCTCCCATGCGCTTCAGCGTCACGCGCATCAAAAACTTGCCTGCCACTTCGTAGGGATCAACCTTTGGATCGAGATCTGCGGTCGCCAGTTGCACCTGGGCTAGGGCCTTGGCCGCAAGCGTCAGCGCCGCCGGCAGCGGAACGCCATGCCGGAATCCGATCGCGCTCATTTCTTGAAGAAGCGGCCCGATCTGCATGTCTGCCAGCGCCGCCTTGCGATACTTTGCCATGACTTCGCCGATCTCGCGTTTGAACCGAGGCACGTCCAGATCGCTGCGGTCGAGAGAACCCGTCATCATCAGCGTGACATCGCTAAGAAAATCAACATCTTCCCGCCACAAAGCCATCAACAACAACAGCAAATGCTCACGCACATCGGCATCGAGCGCCCCGACCATCCCGAAATCAAGAATATAAATGCGATCCTTCCACCACATGAGATTGCCCGGGTGGGGATCGGCATGAAAAAATCCGTCGACCATGACCTGCTTGTAATAGCTTTCCAAGAGCTGGCGGGCGGCTTCGACACGCGCAGGCCCCTCCGGGGCTCGCGCGATCGATCCCCCTTGGATTTCCTCCATCACTAGGAAGCGCGCAGTCGACAGAGTGTGATGCACCGACGGGACGGCCAGGTGACTGTAGTCGGCGAGGACCGTTCTCATCCGATCGATGTTTTCGATTTCTTGCCGAAAGTCCAGTTCGCGGTGAAGCGAGGTGGAAAGATGCTTAAACACCGCCTCCATATTCACCACTTGATTGAGGGCGGGACGCGTCCCGACCTTCTGCGCAAATATTTCCAGCAGGGCAAGATCCTGCTCAATGTCGCCCCGCGCGGTCGGACGCTGGACCTTCATAACCACACGGTCTCCGTTTTCAAGGGTCGCTCGGTGGACTTGCGCGATGGTCCCGGCAGCAAGCGGTTTCGGATCGATCGACTCGAACACGTCCTCCCACGGCACCCCCAATTCTTGTTCAGCCACCCGAACGACTTCGGACTCAGGCATCGGAGGCACATGACTCTGCAACAGGGTGAGCTCTTCGATGTATTCCGAGGGAAGAAGATCAGGGCGAGTCGACAACACTTGACCAAGCTTTGAAAATGTCGGTCCCAGCTCCTCCATCGCCGATCGCAATCGTTTGGCTTGCTGTCGGCGAACGGACACATCGGTTTCACCCGACCGGCCTAATAGTTCTTTCAGGCCATGCTTCGCCATCACGGTTGCAATGTGCGCGGCACGCGATCCCAGATGGGGCTCCGCATCGTGAGACTCGACCTGAGACTGTGAAGCGCCCATGACTTCGGCACCAGACTCGCCGTCCACCGATTGCGTATTCACGATCACGACGGTGCATCGGGCATTGTGACTGATCTGGTTGGGTACATTGCCGAGCAGAAATTGCTTTCGGCCGGCCATTCCCGAATTACCGACCACCAAAATATCGACGGCTTCCCGCTCGGCGGCCCGTAGAATGGCCGATGCCGGCTTCCCATCCATGACGGCAGAGGAATGCCCTCGCTCCCCGGCGATCTGACGTACGAACTGGGTGAGCTCATCATGGGCTGTGGCAACCTTTGTAAGTTCGGCGGCGCCGAATTCTGTTGTGGCGGGATGCTGCGGCTGGATGACCTGCACAACGAACAGCTCGGCGCCGTATCGCTCGGCGAATTGCGCGGCCCATCGTACGGCCTGATCCGCCGTCTTGGAACGGTCGGTCCCGACCATGACTCGTCGGATGGAGCTGCTCTGAAAAACAGTTTCCATAATCCTGATAAACCGCACCGACGATGAATGGCCCGAGTATGGCTATTGCCGCAACAGTCTGTCAATTACAGCGCTGATGGACCCAACCTGAGCTGACGCGAAGGCATGCGGCGTCAGCTCAGCGCCGCTTCGTTGACGACCCCTTCCGTACACCCGTATGATCTTTCCCCCATGATCAACATGCAGCCTCGCGAGCAGGGGCAGGTGAATCCCGCGCTCCTCGTCATTCTCATCATCTGCCTCATCACAGGTGTCTGGGTCTGGAAACGGCTTTCGCTCGAGACACAAGACTACCTGGTTGATCAGGCCGTGCCGATGGCGGCAATCGGCTTTGTAATAGCCCTCCTATTGTTCATTCCGATGAAGTCGTTTCATCGCCGACGCGCCAGATCGAAAGAACGAAGTCGACTGTTGGGACTGTTTGAACGAGCCACGGCACCGGAGAAGCGACTGGATCTGGCCTTTGCCCTACTGGAGAATAATGACTATCAAATCGATGGACTGGATTCGGTGGTTCCTGCGCTCAGGGAACTCTTCGCCACGACCTTAGAACGAGCATTGGGCGACAAACAGCATCGCATCCGTGGCATGGCAGCCAGCCATCTTGGTGCGTTGCAAGATCGGTCAGTGATCCATCTCCTGATGACGGCCTTGGACGACGACCATGCCTACGTGCGTGCCTGCGCTGCGTTGGGGCTTGGGCGATTACGTGCAACGGAAGCGCGTGAGCGTTTAAAAACAGCGATGGAGCACGATTGGGATCAAACTGTCAGAAGCCGGGCGAGGGAAGCGCTGGAACAGATGCGGTCCTAACATCACGCCAATAGACATTCACGACACTGGGTCGGCAATGTTGCTCGGAGATCTGTCTATGCCTACACCCACTCGATGAGGGCGATTTCTGGCCGGCAGTTCCATCGAAAGGGAAGAAAGGACCACCCGAGTCCTCGATTGACGTACAGCCTGTGGACACCAGACCGATGCCAGCCTGCAACCCGGCCGCCACATCCCGGCGGGAGCCAGAAGATTGGAACTCCCGGTACCCGCCACTGCCCACCGTGACTGTGCCCGCACAAGATCAAATCGATGGCATGGTGCGGCTCAACTTGATCGAGGATATTCGGTGCATGGGCCAGCAGCAGCGTAAAGCGATGGTCCGCGCGAGTTGGCAGACATCGCAGATCTGCCCGGTGGAGGGAAGGATCATCGACACCGACAATCACCAACTCTCCTCCTGCTACTGAGACAACCGCACTCTGGTTCACCAACAATGTAATCTTGTGCCGGTCAGCCAATTCGGCATACTCTGTCACCGACACACCGCTGTAATGATCGTGATTGCCCAGAGTCATATACACTGGCGCAATGTCGCGAAGACGGCCAAGAAACCGGAACAGGTGCGGCAGCCCTTCTGGTACATTGAGCAGGTCGCCGGTGATGACAATCCAGTCCGGTCTGAGATCGCCGGTGTTCTGGACAATACGATCATGACGCAGACAATATCGATCGATGTGCAGGTCGGTGAGATGGACGGCACGATGCCCGGCAAGCAACCCATGCATATGGGTATGTCGTGTCACCTCATAGTCGGAGAGACCAAATTCCCAGTCTGGAGCAAGGCTGAACAGCTGATAGAGGGGCTGGCCCATGGCATGGCCGATGGAAGCTCGCAAAAGATCGGGCCATGACGACGTACGTCCGATACTCATCCTATCCCTCAATCCTTTTCCCTCCATGGATCAGAAAAAGTATAGCATGCGGTCACTGAGTCGATGCCGTACGGAGAACCGATGGAACCACTGAACGAACCCTTTCTGACGAGTGATCTTCCCGGAATCGGTGGACGAATGCGTTCTGTGCCGGAGGACTTTCAGGTTGAAGAGCGGCCCCTCTACCTGCCCTGCGGCGAAGGAGAACACCTCTACATCACGATCACGAAGCGTGGTCTTTCCACGCCCGATCTCGTCCGACGGCTCTCCTCGACATTGGGGATCAAGGCGCAAGCCATCGGGGTCGCAGGCCTGAAAGACGCGCGAGCCGTCACGACGCAAATGATCTCTTTGCAAGGTGTGTCTCCTGAGCAGGTCGCTAGCCTCTCCGTCGATGACACCATCCTGAATGTGACCGTCCTCGGACGCCATCGCAATCGGCTTCGCACCGGTCACCATGCGGGCAATCGTTTCCATCTGACCATCCGCGAAGTTGCCGGCCACGCAAAGGACACCGCTCCAGTGATTCTTGAGCAGCTCACCAGACGCGGAGTCCCGAACTACTTTGGTCCTCAACGGCAAGGAAAGGATGGGACCAACTACCAAACCGGCGCAGCCTTACTCCACGATGCCCGTCGACGCGAGAAGATGAATCGTAACCAGCGTATCTGGTATCTCAATACCTATCAGTCCTTTCTGTTCAATCGGATCCTTGCCCGCCGGATCGATCAGATTGATCGTCTGTTCATCGGCGACTGGGCAATGAAACAGGACAACGGCGCCTGCTTCCAGGTCGACGATGCGGAGAAGGAGCAACCACGCGCCGATCGCTTTGAGATCAGCCCGACCGGGATTCTCTTTGGGTCACGCGTATCTTGGGCCGGGGGTGAACCCGGTGTGATCGAAGAGACGGTCATCACCGAAGCAGGCGCCACCAAAGACGTCCTCATTACCGCCGCCAAGGCCTGCGGATTTCGAGGAGAACGTCGTGCACTTCGCGTCCCGCTGACCGAACTAGTCTGGTCGTTGAACCAGAATATCCTCACTCTCTCATTTAGCCTGCCTCCAGGTGCTTATGCGACAAGCGTGTTACGAGAATTGATGAAACCATCTCAGTCCACCCCATAGCGGTCAATTCTCATTTTCTTTCGCCTCCTCCACCGAGTGATACAATACGGCCAGCTGTAACACACAAGGCTATGAGCACTTATCACGAGACTGTCGTTCTGCAAGGACACATCATCGACTCCCTCGTGCTGGCGAAGGTACTGGACCTCATCGTGATGATGGGTGGGACTTTCGACCTTGAAGACGTCTGCATCGGAAAGACGCGTGAAGAACCCTCTCTTGCCCGCATCGTGATCCGAGCGACCTCGCGTAGTCTTCTGGATGACATTCTGAAAGCGATTCAGCCGCATGGAGCCTTAGTTGAAGGTGAGGCTGACTGTCGGACTGATCAAGCGCCAGCCGATGGCCTGTTACCCGACGATTTCTACGCCACGACCCACTTACCCACTCAGATTCGGCTCAATGGCCGGTGGCTGGAGGTCGATCGCATCGAGATGGACCTTGCGATCCTCGTGGATGAACAAGGCATGGCAGCGCGCGCGGTTCCGATGGGCGAGGTTCGCCGTGGCGATCGAGTCGTCGTCGGCCGTGCTGGTGTGCGGGTCATTCCCTTGCAGCGTCCGCAAGAACGGGATGTGTTTGGATTCATGGAGTCGCATGTCTCGGCGGAGCGCCCCCATGGGCACGTCATCGCTGATGTCGCGGCTCGGATGAGACGATTGCGTGCTCAATACCAGGAAGGGCAACCTGACTCCAAAGTGTTGCTTGCCGGCGGACCGGCCATCATTCATGCCGGTGGTCGGGAGGCACTCACGTGGTTGATCGAACAGGGCTTTATCCAGGTGCTGTTCTGCGGCAATGCGCTGGCTGCGCATGACATGGAAGCCGACCTGTATGGCACTTCGCTCGGATACGGACTCAGGGTCGGGCGCGCAGTTCCCCACGGCCACGAACACCATTTACGGACCATCAATCGCATTCGTACCATCGGCAGTATTCAGGCAGCCGTGACTTCCGGCGTGATCGCGCAAGGGATAATGGCAGCCTGTGTCCGACAAGAGGTATCGGTCGTCATCGCTGGGACAATCCGTGACGATGGCCCCTTGCCTGGGGTGATCACAGACTCTGTCGAAGCGCAAAACGCCATGCGAGCTATGATTCCCGGTGTGGGATTGGCGCTGTTGGTTGCGTCCACGCTGCATGCCATTGCCACCGGCAATCTGCTCCCGGCGACCATCCCGACCGTCTGTGTCGACGTGAATCCCTCAGTCCCGACCAAATTAGCCGATCGCGGCAGCTTTCAAGCCGTCGGTCTTGTCATGGACGCAGCATCGTTTCTAACAGAACTGGCTCGGGTTCTGGGAAGGCAAGCATGAGTCGCCTCCTGGTCTGCCCACCGGACTTTTTCGGTATCGAGTATGAGATCAATCCCTGGATGCGCCTCAGCAACCGAGTCGACCACGAGCGAGCCGTCTCACAGTGGCATACCTTGATGGAGATTCTTGAACAGGAATTGGGTGTGATGCTCGAACGAATGCCCCCCATTCCCGGACTACCGGATCTTGTGTTTACGGCGAATGCCGGACTGGTTGTCGGACGCACGGCCGTCGTGAGTCACTTCCGACATCCTGAGCGCCAGCGAGAGGAGGCGCATGTCGAGCGTTGGTTTCGCCGGCAGGGGTATGACGTCATGACGGTGCAGACCGGCCTTCACTTTGAGGGCGCGGGCGATCTCCTGGGATTGTCCGATACCTGGTTCGGTGGGTATCGACAGCGATCGGATATCGGTGTGTACCCGATCCTCAGCGAGCACTTCCATCGAGAAATCATTCCGCTCGAACTCATCGACAATCGCTTCTACCATCTCGATACCTGTTTCTGCCCATTAAGCGGCGGCGAGCTGCTGTATTTCCCCGCCGCCTTCGATCTGGATGGTCGAGAGGTACTGGCTACCCGAGTCCCCACCGAGCAGCGTCTGGTGGTCCCTGAACACGAAGCCCTGAAGTTCGCCTGCAACGCCGTCTGTGTAGGAAAGCATGTGGTTCTTCCCGCCGGATGTCCCAGGACAGAAAGCTTGCTGCAGGAACGGGGATACGACACCCATGCAGTTCAGCTCGATGAGTTCATGAAATCGGGTGGGTCAGCTAAATGCCTGACGTTGGCTTTGGATTGATTCAGCTCGAACCTAGGAGGTTTTCATTTCTTTCAAGTGTCTTTACGATGCCCTTCACAGACTTTCGGCTTGAGGACGTGACGTTTCGACTGATGGACTTCGCCACATCTACTTCATGGCTTTTTCCGGAACAGAAACGCCCCGTACATCCCGGCAATCGCAATCGTCACCAGTTCAATCGTCAGGAGCATGCGACTCATGACGGCATCAGGGGCTGGAGGGGAGAGGATGAAATGCATACCAAGAAATTCGGGAGTCTGACTTGGCGGCGTTTCCCACGGCGGGAACAGCAGCGCCAGCATCAGAACTACGACCATGCCGTATAAGATGGAGAGGTTGAGCTGATCGGGAGGAGTTGCGCGAGGCCTAGCACCGGACCTAGACTCTGCGGTCCCATCAAGCCGCCGACCGCACTGAGTACAGAACCGATTTATCTCTGGTTGTGACCGGTCACAGAAAGGGCAGGCTTGCATCGTTGGGCATTCCCGGTATGCCACCTACATACAGGGAAATGCCCCCGAGATGCTAGCCCGCTGAGTAGTTAGAAGTGATAGCCCACCCCAAAAGAAAAGATAATCGGATTATAGGTTGCCGTAAAGCCAAAGCCTCCGGCTTCAGTTGCGTCAAAGTCGAATCGCGTGTAATTGTACCGTACCTCTCCATATCCTGAGATATGCTCAGTAAAGAAGTATTCGCCACCCAGTTTTACGTTGAGACCAACTTTCGTTGAACTCTGTGTCCCCTGAAACCCGACCTCCGTCGTCTCAATTCGAGACAAGAGTATCGCAGGCCCCACGCCGATATACGGCTGAAATCGTGCCTTGTTGTAACGAAACATGAGATTGAATGGCGCAATGGTGATCACTCGAAAATTGTCGCCCGGGAATATTCTTACATCATCACCACTCGTTACAGTACCGCCAACGACAACCGTCCCCGGAAGAATACTGACTCTTGTTGGCCCCTGCTCAATGTGGGGGTTGCTGTAATAGGCTTCCAGTTCTACCCCAAACCAGCTCACCTTGGGAAAGTAGTAACCTATCTTCCCACCCCACACAGGAGAACTGGCCAGATCGCGCCCTGACATTGAACCCCGTGGAGTGAGAAAAGATCCAGGGGGAGCACTGAGATCGGTAATCTCAACCCGTGTGAGCTTGTTGTTGTCGCCGAAGAATGTCGTTCCAACTTGTCCACCGATGTACATTTCTGAATAGGCACTGGAAACGTTCAGAGACATCAGAATTGCCGTAAGCCACACCGCTCGCATCCCGATTCCTGATCCATTTCCTTTCATAACCCTTGGTTTCATCACTACTTCCTCCTGATCACGCGTTCGTTGCTATGCCCCATCCAATGACCTGATTCGGTCGGACCAACAGGCTCTTCAAGTCCTCACCGAGCAGCTCAGCAGATTCCATGCCACGTCACAAGAGATTGATTTCAATGCCCCTCTAGCGGATCTTGAGAATAGGAGCCCCGACCCCATTCGTTGACAGGTTCTTCAGCGCGTTCCTATAATCGGCTCCCACAAGTGATGTCGGTGATCATGTGGAGATCAAACTGATTGCTTATGCCTGGTGCTATCAGCAAGATAGGTGTGATTGGTGCTGGGGCTTGGGGTACAGCCCTGGCCAAACACCTGGCC
This sequence comes from Nitrospira sp. UW-LDO-01, assembly GCA_002254365.1. Lineage (GTDB taxonomy): Bacteria > Nitrospirota > Nitrospiria > Nitrospirales > Nitrospiraceae > Nitrospira_D. The sequence goes on along the minus strand of NIUT01000134.1, from coordinate 29,472 downwards.
GAGAAGGGGCTGGAGGTACGCCTCTGGGCCTATGAACGGGACGTCGTTCACGCCATCAATACCTCTCATGAAAACCCGATTTTTCTCAAAGGCATTGCTCTCCCGCGTGCATTGATTGCCACTTCATCTTTGGAAGAGGCGTCGAGTTCGTGTGATGGGCTGGTGTTTGCCGTGCCCTCCCATGCCACGCGGCTAGTGCTTCAGAAGCTGAGGCCCTTCTTATCCGACCCCATCCCATTGATCTGCGCCACCAAGGGTATTGAAGAAGAGACGGCCAAATTGATGACCCAGGTGATGGAGGATGAATTACTCCCCTCCATGCACGACGCCCTGATGGTGCTCTCCGGACCCAGCTTCGCCGCTGAGCTTAGCGCGGGTCAGCCCACAGCCGTTTGCCTCGCAGGCAGGAACGCGCCGCTGGTCCAGCGCTTTCAGAACGCGTTGATGACGCCGGTGTTGCGCGTCTATGCCGACAGCGATCTACTGGGCGTCCAGCTGGGAGGGGCGTTGAAGAATGTAATGGCGTTGGCTGCGGGCGTCATCGATGGGCTGGAACTCGGGCTGAATGCTCGCGCCGCCCTCATCACCCGTGGGTTGGCAGAAATCATCCGGCTTGGTGTCGCGATGGGAGCGGATCCTCGCACATTTTATGGACTCTCCGGCGTTGGTGATTTGGTCTTGACCTGCACCGGAACGCTCAGCCGAAATCATTCTGTGGGTGTACGACTCGGTAAAGGTGAGCGGCTCGAGACAATCATAACCGGAATGCAGGCCGTCGCCGAGGGTGTCAGAACAGCTCGCGCTGCGCTCACACTGGCCTTGCGTCACCAGGTTGAGATGCCCATCATTCAGGAGATCAACGCCGTCCTCCATGAGAACAAGTCCTGTCGCCAGGCGGTCAGTGATCTGATGGAGCGGGATGCCAAACTGGAAAAGGGTTGAATATGATTACCGAAGGGCTTGAACAATTACTTCAACAGATCCATATGGGACAACTGACCGTAGAACAAGGACTCCAGCGCCTGCGGTCTCTCCCGTATGAAGATCTCGGTTTTGCCTCGCTCGACCACCATCGGTCGCTGCGGCAAGGATTTCCCGAGGTCGTCCTCTGCGAGGGAAAAACTACGGAACAGGTTGTGGCGATCGCTCGAGCCTTGATTAAAAAAGGGGGCCCATTCCTCGCCACCCGTGCGGAACCAACGGTCGCCCGAGCAATACGCCGACTCGATCGTCGAGCGCGGTACTATTCGGACGCACGTCTGGTCGCAATCCATCCGGCACGGCAGAAGGCGCAAGGCCAGATTCTGGTGGTGACTGCCGGTACAGCTGATGTCCCGGTAGCGGAAGAGGCTCGCATCACGGCTGAAGTGATGGGAAGTCGTGTCGAGCGACTGTACGACGTTGGAGTCGCGGGGATCCATCGCCTACTTGGGAAGAAAGATCGCTTGTTTGATGCACAGGTTATTATCGTGGTGGCCGGAATGGATGGGGTCTTGCCAAGCGTCGTAGGGGGACTCGTTCACTGTCCGGTCATCGCGGTCCCAACGAGCCGAGGGTATGGAGCCAGTTTCGGAGGAGTAGCGGCGTTATTGACGATGCTCAATTCCTGTGCAGCCGGTGTGGGCGTCATGAATATCGATAACGGCTTCGGCGCCGCCTGTCTCGCACATCGGATCAACATGTTAGGTGTGAAAGGTGAGAGGTAAAGGCAGAAAAAGATCTCTCGTTTCCCCACTTCAGCTTTGACGATGTCACTTCACTTCCAGAGTGCCTCGCTTCGGCCAGGCCACCATCATGGTGCGTAGTCCTCGTTCTCCGTTGGCCAGCAACTTTGTCCGAACTTCGTAGGAGTAGGTACCAACACCCGCAATCTGCTTGCGGTGATCCTGACCGTCCCACACGAGTTCCACTACCACCTTACGACGCTCCTGTTCCCCATTCCGAGTCGATTCGATCTGAACAGGCTGTCGATGCGTGAGAAACCGAAGTGAGGTCTTTGACGGAGAACTGATCAGAGAGGTCACTTCAAGAATCCTCGTTGGATCCACTTCTCTCGGAAGCTGAACCGTCACTGAAAACTTGAGCGGTCCATTGCCTTGCGTGTACGGCATCGGGGCGATATCAAGATCGACGATCTTGAGCTCCGGTTCAGGCCTTGGGACACGGGATGGCTTTTCCTTTGCGAAACTCTCAGCCAGAGGAAAGCCAATCAAACAACCGTATAGACAGAGAAGCCCGAGCGTCAGTCTCTTACATCGTTGTTGGTGTGATCTCATAAACAACAGAACACCTACCTTCATAGAGATATAGTGATGTAGCCACACTGACTCCCAGTCACTTCAAGTAACTCATCTTTTATGGGGGATAACATAGCCTCCAGGGGCTGTCAACGAAGCAGCAACAATGAACCAATGATTGCCGTTCGGCCAGACCTTCGGTAAGATGTGCGGTCTTTTTCACTGCTGACTAAGGAGAGCCGTGGGCCGACATCTGCATTTCGATTGTTTTTCTGGCGTGAGCGGGGACATGGTCTTGGGCGCATTGGTCAGTGCCGGCCTGCCATGGGCAGACCTCGTCAATGGCCTCAAGCGGCTGAAACTATCCGGCTACACATTACGCAAGCGAGCGGTACATCGTGGCGCACTCCATGCCGTGAAAGTGGACGTTCTGATCCAACGGGGATTTCAACGACCTCTCACGCTCTCCCGGATTCGAAGCGTTATTGTCCGCAGCACGCTCCCAGAGCCGGTCAAGGCACGCAGTCTGTCAGTCTTCGACCTATTAGCCGACGCGGAAGGACTGGCCCATCAGGTGCCGACGAAAGACGTGCACTTCCATGAAGTAGGCGTCGTCGATTCATTCATCGACGTGGTGGGAGGAATCCTGGGCTGCTATCTCCTGAATGTGACTCGTGCGACTTCCTCTCCGATCAATGTGGGAGCTGGTTCGATTCAATCGTCCCATGGTCGTTTACCTGTGCCGGGACCAGCTGTGACTGCACTGGCCAAAGGTATTCCCGTCTATTCCGAGGGCCCACGGCATGAACTCGCCACACCGACCGGCGTGGCACTCGTGCGAACCTTGGCCTCGGGGTTCGGCCCCCTGCCGGTCATGCGTAGTCTCACGGTCGGCTATGGAGCCGGAGACCGCGATCCAGAAGACTGGCCAAATGTGCTGCGCGTCTTTCTACAGGACGACGCGACACCGGAGACCTATCACACCGAACGCATCATGCGAATTGAGACGAATCTCGACGACCTCAATCCACAAATCTATGAGCACATCATGGATCGACTCTTCGATCTCGGCGCCCTCGATGTTGCCCTGGTTCCTGTTGTCATGAAAAAAAGTCGCCCAGGTGTGTTGCTGACCTGTCTCACTCCAAAGGAGCAGACGAACGCGGTTCTTGAGATCCTCTTCCAGGAAACGCCCACGCTCGGCGTGCGACTGCAAGAAATCACTCGCCAGATCCTTCCGCGCCGTATCGTCCCGGTCTCAATACAGGGAGGAATCGTTCGCATGAAGGTGGCTGATCTGGGTGCGGGCTGGGACAAGGCAGCACCAGAATATATCGACTGTCAATCTATCGCCAAACGATCCGGTCGTCCGCTGAAGACCGTCATGGAGGAAGCCTTGCACGCCTATCGACAAACGACCCAGAAGAAACTGCGGGGCCGCGCATGAGCACCCTGTACTATATTCTCCTGTTCCTCGTTTCTGTTGTCGTCACACTGGGTGGATGTGCGTTGTTCACTAATGCGATCGAATGGCTGGGCAAACGGCTCGGGATCTCTGAAGGCGCGGTCGGGAGTATCTTCGCGGCCATCGGCACAACGCTCCCTGAAACCTCGATTCCGATCATTGCCATTTTCTTCGGCGAAAGCGACGAAGAGATCGATGTCGGATTAGGCGCCATCCTCGGTGCGCCGTTTATGCTCAGCACGCTCGTGCTGCCGCTCTTGGCTCTGTTGGTGGTGCTGTACGCACGAGCGGGCAAACGCACCGCGCAATTTCATCTCAATTACCGCGATGTCCTCACGGACCTGACGTTTTTCATGATTGGTTACCTCGTGGCACTGGGGTGTGCCTTTGAACGATCGAGACTGATCCATCTGATTGCCGCCGGTGGATTGATCTGCTTGTACATTTACTACATGAAACTGAAGTTTGCACCGACCGGTGGAGAGGGCGAAGGCGGTGAGCTGGACCCCCTCATCTTCGACAAAACCGCGACGACGCCCTCGCATCCGATGATTGCATTTCAAGCCCTGTTAGGGCTGGGTGGCTTGATCATGGGTGCTCATTTGTTCGTGTTGGCGGCAGAATCGATGGCGGGATTGTTCTCGATGTCGCCTTTGATCTTGACGCTTCTCATCGCGCCACTGGCCACCGAATTACCGGAGATGTCCAATAGCTTTTTGTGGCTGTATCGAAAGAAAGACCGGCTCGCCGTCGCCAATGTGACGGGTGCCATGGTGTTTCAAGGCACGCTCCCCGTCTCACTCGGGTTGATCGGAACTGAATGGGTGATCGCGCCTTCCGCGTTGACGACCATGGTCTTGGCCGTGCAGGCAGTCGGACTCTGTCTCCTCCAGATCCTGATTGGAGGGCGCTGGCGACCGTGGTTACTGGCGGCTGGCGCGCTCTTCTATATCGGCTATACCATGTACCTCTATGCCAGCTAAAACCCGCCCAACCCGAAAATCCTCCGCATCATCGTTGCTTCCGTTGCTCGGGATCACGATGGGAGACCCGGCGGGGATCGGCCCGGAAGTGATCGCTAAAGCTCTGTCCGGAGGACGGCTGCACAAGATTTGCCGACCGCTGGTGATTGGAGCGCTTCCCATCATGGCTCATACCATCAAGGCTCTGCGACTCAAGCTGACTGTACTCCCCGTTGATGGCCATGACACGGCAGTACCACGCCCGGGAACTGTGGCCGTACTGGATCCGCTGAGTACCCCATTGGGCCGATTTGCACCAGGCCTCGCAGCAGCAGAAACAGGCGCGGCATCGGTCACCTTCATTGAGAAAGCCGTTGAACTCGCCCAATTGGGTTGTCTCGATGGGATCGTGACGGCTCCGATTAATAAAGAAGCCATCAACATGGCCGGCTGTCGATACCCCGGACACACAGAATTGTTGGCTGACCTGACCCATGCGAAAGAATCCGGCATGATGATTGTGGGCGGCCCATTACGGATCATGTTTGTCACGACACATGTCGCCATCAAAGACCTTCCAATGCTGCTCACTCAAGCAAAGATTGGAAAAGCGATCCGGTTGGCCCACATGGCACTTACCACTTTATTCGGAATCAAACGACCGAAGATCGGAGTGGCCGCACTCAATCCGCACGCAGGCGAACATGGCCTGTTTGGAAATGAGGAAGCTCGCGTCATTCTTCCGGCAGCTCGGGCCGCCCAGGCACGGGGCATTCTTGCCAGTGATCCATTGCCCGCCGACACACTGTTTGGGAAGGCGGCAAAGGGACACTATGACGGAATTGTTGCCTTGTACCATGACCAAGGCTTGATTCCACTGAAGCTGGTGGCGTTCGGCACATGCGTGAATCTGACCGTTGGCTTGCCCATCATTCGCACCTCCGTCGATCATGGAACGGCCTTTGACATTGTGGGTAAAGGGATTGCCGACCCAGGAAGTCTAATCGAAGCAGTCACCTTGGCCGCACGGATCGCTCAGCGAGGTATCAAGAAGGGACGTCCCAACCATGCCGCTTGATAGCTCCAAGCAGCTGGCCGCCATTCGGCAACAGATTGCGGAACTGGATGCGCTTGCCCAACAGACCTGTCAGGACCTGAATACTGTTGCGGGAACGGAGCGCATAGCCAAATGGAAATCACGCACCGTCACACTCATTACCACCGCTGTCAGCCGTGAGGATGGGGAAAGGTTCGCTCAGACCCAGCCAGGTCCCTCCTTCACCAACGATTTGCTCGAAGAATTTACCGATCTCGTGGAGTGTTACCGTACACCGCTGGTCCGCCTCGCCGACACATTCTCTCGTTCCTCTTCACCCGGGAGTTGAGGGTGGACTCATCACCTCCCCCTGCGGCAATCAAACGGCTGGGCCAAAATTTTCTGATCGATCCGAACATCGTTCGTAAGATCGTCGCACTCGCGGAGCTCTCACCCGCTGATACTGTTTTGGAGATCGGCCCAGGCCGAGGCATCCTGACGGAGGCCCTGTGCCGAGCTGTCGGTCACGTGACGGCAGTTGAAATTGACCCTCGCCTTTACACATTCCTCTCCGAACGAACCGAACGCCTTCCTAATGTCACTCTCGTGCTGGGCGATGCCCTGACTTGTCCCATCGAATATTTACCGATCGGAACCATCGTTGTCGCCAATCTCCCCTATTACATTTCTACTCCGCTCCTCTTTCGACTCCTTGCTCAGGGCAAACGTTTTGCCCGAATGGTTTTGATGCTGCAAAACGAAGTCGCGGACCGTCTTATCGCAAAACCTGGGACGTCCGATTACGGTGTCCTATCTGTCATGGCTCAATACTCCGCGCATATTTCAAAAGCTTTCAAAGTCTCACCACAATGTTTCCGTCCTCGACCAGAGGTGGACTCTTCTGTGGTTCTGCTGCGGGCCTGCGAGCCGAGAGCACGACGGCTTGAAGAAGAACAACGGTTCACTGCGCTCGTGCGAGCTGCCTTCGCTCACCGACGCAAGACACTCGTTAACTCGCTCAAGAACGAAGGCTATGATTCGAGACCTGTTGAAACTGCCTTGACGAGACTCCATCTCTCGCCCTCGCTTCGTGCTGAAACTCTGACGCTTGAGCAGTTTCTTGAATTGGACCACCTCATGCAAGAACTGACATAACCAGGGGTCATGGCTCATTGAGGTGATGACGTACCAAGGAAGGAAGCATTCTTTTGGGGTAAGAAACCTAATCGGAACGATCCTAAAGAGTCACATCTGATCTCTCCCATCAGCTACTGAGGGCGCAGATGTATTTTAAACATCACCCGACGGCTCCGCTCACGATCCGCATCTCCTGCAGCGTCCCGTAGAAGATTCTGTCTCCCACGACCATTCGCTGTCGCCTTTTGTAAAAAGCATTCATAGGCCCAAGGAAGCTTCTCACGGACCACCTCCACGCTCTTGGCCAACACGGCGAACGAGCGCTCCTGGCTCAATCGCAAATTGCGAATGTCGTCTCCAAGATCATCGGTGTATCCCTCTATCACAAAGGCTTCCACCTCTTTGCCTCCTTGTGCACACACCATGGCTGCATAGTGTGGCATCGCCTCCGACAAAAAAGCCTCCGCAGGCGGGAGCAACGTGCTCTCCCCAAAGTCAAAGTTGAGCGCAACATCCGGTATACTGACCGCCAAAACCTCTGGCTTGCGGTCTTCATGCTTGAGGAGCGGGCGATTGAGTTGTTGTCCTTCTTCCCTTGGAGATGGAGGATCCTGCGCATGACTTTCCGGGCTTTCCTGAACCCGGTTCACATATGCGGCAAACAGAAGGATGAAGATCACGGCGAGCGAGGTCATGAGATCGGTCACCCCACTTGATACAGCAGAAGATGAGACGGAAGAGTCCTGTGCAATTGGCAATGTGCGATGTCTCATCTGACCACTCTCGCGTTACTCGTGATGAGGCGTGCTGTTCCCAGGACTCCCTGTCTTGACGGAAAGAGTAGTTTGTATAGCCCCTCCATGGGTCTTTAGCTCCTGAAATATGGTTTCCATTTCTGATTTTGAGAGCTGGACCGGAAGCGCCTGTCCTTTCATGGTTCGATGGAGGTCCTGAATCGCATCCGCCAACGGCTGAACCACCCGCTTCAATGCCTTTTGAACCTCATGACCAATCTCTCCTGGAAGATCGTTCACTGTTGAACCATGGTGGGTCGCACTCATCGCTGTGAGCGACTCTGACGCTTTTGTTAAGGCAGCCACTGCCGTACCGAGTCGATGGTGCACGACCTCAGCCAATTGTTTGTCACCGTCGTTTCGAGTGGGACCGACGATAGTTGACACAGGCCTAGTCTGCCCCGCTGAAGACTGGGCATGTTGATCGACAATCCTTTGAGGAAAGACTTCATCGAGCAACGAGAGACATCGCCGATGTCGGTTGCTCAGACGATACCAAACAGAGTTTTCCAGAAGGGTAAACGCATTCGAACAGGCCAAACCGGCAATGGATGTGACAAACTTTCCGGAGAGCCCGTTAATGAGACCTGCGATTCCTTCAACCTGCGAGCCGTTTGCGTGAAGCTTGCTCAGACCGATCAGAATCGCCAGAAACGTGAACATCAGTCCCATACCAGTCAGAAAAGACGGAAGTTGCCGATAGAACCCGACGTTGAGGTATTCCGCCATGGAGGCTTCAAACGAAAAGAATTCCGCAGCCGATTTCTTTGCAGATACCGTCGGCTCCGCAAACCAGGCTGACTGTTCAATCGCGAAGGTCTTTCGGTAAGACAGCCAATCTACGGCAAACGCTCGTTCAACGCGCATGGCTTGATCCAACACGTGGAGATCATCGAGATCGCGTCGTGACTCCTGCGACTCATCTGGACGCGGCCTCGTTCTACCCAACGTCGATGTGACAATCCAGTCCGTTGACCATTGTCGGCGTGTGAAGAGAAGGCTCGACACCTGTGATTGAACTCGACACAACGCCTGTCGAATCCGCAAGGCTCCATGAAGAAGTACGGCTCCATGCCACACGCACATGGCAAGAATCCCCGCCATGCCGATCCAGCTCAGCATTGGACTGGACAACCCGCCCACGATTGCTAAATCCTGAGTGAGGAATTCCCATAGGCCATTCGCCACATTCCACCCATTTGTCGCATCCATCTCGCCGCACCTCAATCCAGACACAGAACAGGGATATAACCCGTCCACTGAGCTCAACTTTCATGCCAGTGCGAAACCACCGTTTATCAGGCATTCTCGTCATAACCTTACAAAACAGTCGGCATTTCCTGCCGAACGGATCGGCACATTCTTCCATGATGAGGCATCTGCTTGAACATCGGGAAGGAGAGTATTCCTCTGCTTCCAGGCAGAGCGACCTTCGTGTATGATTAGCCAATCGCCTGAGATGAGTGGAGATCAGCTATGCATTTTGTCCGTATCGGAAATCGCGCCATCAACCTGGACCTGGTTTCTCATTGTGAAGTTCAAGCCTGGCACGATACGGTTTCCGTCAAGGTATTTATGACTGGCACTGCGAATAATACTCCGGTGGTTCTGAACGAAGACGAAGCGACGCTGTTCTGGAAGTACATGGAGTACGTCGCGGAGAAACCGGTCTAACCCGTTGCACCTTTGTTTCGCTGCTCCCGTTTTTCCCATCCTGCCACAAGCATGCAGATTGAGTTTCTCTATCCTTTTCAGCGTTATGAGAAGCAGTCGCTGCCCATAAACGTATTCGTAACATTTCGGGAAGAAACTGATCATGCCCCAAATCACGCCTGCTCTCAGCTTCATAATTCACAAGCAGGGCAATTCCACTGCATCAAAGATTGACAGGCCTATCTGGTCGCTTGGGACCCTGTTTTCGTGGTATGGTTAAATATGACTGTTGATTTGACCTCTTGTAGGACACGACGGGACAGCGGATCTCATCGCACGATGGCCCCAGGAACAGGGGTCATTCGCTTCGCTGGTCTTCTCTGTCTCCTTCTTGGCCTGAGCGGATGCATCAATGAATATTCTGTGCTCAGCGGTTCTGGATCTCCATTGCTGATTTCCCGCCGCGGCTACTCCGCGCAGGAATGTACTGAAAAGGTGAAGGACGAAGCGGCTCGCATGGGTACAACGTTGCGATATATTCACATACGAGGAAATGTCGTCGGTCGTTCACTCCTCTGGCCGTTTCAGCCAGGGTATGCCTGTGAAGCGGCATTAGGTCCTGAACAACCCCCGATCGGAGCATACCCCGCAACAATGCCTAGCAGTTCTCAGGGATCATAATCGCGCGACTGCCCCCTGCGCCTCTATCTCTCTCCAATGCGCAGTGCCTAGCCCGCATGATTCATGAACACTTCTACTGCACCCGCCAATACGCCGCTGCGACAAGCCCGGCCGCGGTCTGTCAGCGGCCAAGCGAGCAGGCTCGCCCTTCGTGACCTCGACATACTGTTTCAAGTATGCCTCGGCCTCTCAGGGCTCCGCGTGCCCGTCTCGCCTGGCGTTTTGTCGGTTTCGTTACGAACTGTCATGAATAATGCGGGCTAGCACCGCTACCCAAGTTAATTCACACCTCTGCCTCCTCTAAGCACCTCCTAACCTCAATCTCTCTTCCATTTCCACGGTCATCTGTGGCCCGTTAGTTCCCACACTCTAACCAGCTGTTGATTGACCAGCTTCCTATTGCGACAGCCCGACCTCCTGATCATCATGGCGAGTGCTCATTCCTAGAAGCTCCCGCTCGTTCCTGACTCCCGCCCGAAGCGGATCTCCTACTTGAAGAGTCCTGTCGGTCTGAGGCAGGCAATACGATGTACTCCGTCACCACTTCAACCATTTGCTTGTTGTATCAGAGCCTTACGCTATACTTGATACATATCCACAGAAGAGGGTGTCTTCGATGAGCGACGGGGCTAACCGGACCGGATATGATCAAGATTCTCTTAGTTGAAGACAATGCTGTCGATGCTCGTCTGACGCAGGATATCCTTGCAGAGTGGCAGCTGGAAGAATTCGATATCACTCATGTGACGCGCCTGAGTGAGGCCTTCCGCTATCTCGCTCGTGCTCGTTTTGATGCGGTACTCTTGGACCTTTCGCTCCCGGATGGGTATGGGCTCTCAACGGTACGTCAGATTCACGCAGCCAATCCGACCATTGCGATCATTGTACTGAGCGGGCTCAGTGATCAGGCGCTGGCTTTGCAAGCCGTCCAAAATGGAGCTCAGGATTATCTCGTGAAGGGAGAAGGTCCGTCGGAATTATTGGCCCGTTCAATCCATTATGGGATTGAGCGGAAACGTGCGGAGGAACGACTCACCTACCTCGCCCAGTACGATCAGCTCACCGGACTCGTAAACCGCAGCCTGTTCCGCGATCGGCTCGTACAAGCCATGGCACGAAGCAAGCGTCTCCAGCAGCCGCTTGGGTTGATGTTGCTTGACCTCGATCGATTCAAGCCGGTGAACGACACACTCGGCCACCGCGTCGGTGATCAACTGTTGAAAGTAGTGGCCGAGCGACTCTATGAATGTGTGCGAGAGGTGGACACCGTTGCACGCATGGGAGGAGATGAGTTTACGATCATCCTCGAAGGGTTGATGTGTGAGGAGGATATCTCATCGGTAGCCCAACGAATCACACACTCTCTCTCGGAACCGTTCATACTTGGAGAACACCAGGCCGTGATCAGTGTCAGTATCGGAATCACCATCTATCCGACCGACGACCATGATATCGATGAATTATTAACACATGCGGATGCCGCGATGTACCGTGCCAAACAGCAAGGCGGTAACTCGTTCGAGTTTCATATCCCAAATGATTCACCATCCTCAGCCCGTCAGAATTGAGGGGTTGCCGTCTTTTCCTGGCTCCCGGTCATTCAAGCTCGTTATGGCTCAAACGGTGCGACATGAGTCGCCAAGGGAAGCGAGAGAAGAGTTGAGATCAATCGGGTTCTTAAGAGAGAGGCTTGTTGATTGGATCACATACAGGTCAACCCATTCGGAATTAGGAGGAGACAGGAGACCGTTCAGCATGGTGCCACGTGCAGTGAGCATGATCCCCTCCAGCCCTTACACTCGTAATGAATTGTTGTCACTCGAGCATGCATACCATTCTTGTACAATTCTGTGTCCTGCATAACACGTTGTCCGCAAGGTCCGGGGTCCCCCATGTATGGCTCCCACGTAAGACCCTGTTATTCCAATGCTTTCCTCTCGCACTTCTCCATGCACTTGGCACACTGATTGCGTTACAACCCACTCGACTTCGGTCGAACCGATGGAGGCCTGATATGGTTGGAAGACAGGGTGTTGGAATCCTTCTGCTGCTTTTTATTCTTCTCTCTGCGGGTCAGCCATTTGCCGCCCCTGCGCAGCGTCAGGATACAACCCGTCATCTCTATGACCGTATCATGGAGGAGTTTAAACACCGCGACTACGAAGCGGCGATGGCTGGCTTTCGCCTCTTCATTGAGCTTCACGGTCAATCGGCATTGGCCGCCAACGCACAATACTGGATTGGAGAATGCCAGTTTCGTACGCGACGGTATCAAGACGCCTTACAGTCATTTTATGACGTCGTCTCCAATTATCCGCTCAGCCCAAAGTTGGCCGCCTCAACCCTAAAACTTGGTCAGACCTACATCAAACTGAAAGATCAGGATAAGGCCAGGCTGATGTTTGATCGCGTGATCGATCAATATCCAGACAGTCCCGAAGCAGAGGCTGCACACAAAGCGATCGAGGCGATGTCCCCCAGCGAAGAGCCCTCCACTTCGACCCCTTAGTTCCAATCTGATGGATCAAAACTTTGGTGCTTCGGAAATAGGAGTGACCCGCATAGCGATCAAGGCAATACGTACCGGTGAAGATACCTCCCCACCATCACGGTAGCGCCCACCGAGTTGCCTTACTCGATTCATCCAGGTGTTACTGGTCTGCGGTAATTTCTAGTCGAGTGGCAAGATGCGCGAGAGGGTACGTCCTCTTGGCCTGAAGCTTTCTCAGTTTGATCCCTGCCGTATCAAGCAAGGACTCGATGATTTGTTGTGACTCCTCCTGATGGAGTTCCGGAGATTGAGGCTCAATTTGCACCACCTGCTCAACCTGGCGTGACCCTGGGTGCACCAACGCAAAGTCGACCCGCTTAAGGGCAAGATGACGGAGAACTTGGACCCGTTCCTTCCCCCCCGCATCAACCGTGAGAAATGAGCCGAGCGGTACCTTCGCAAAGACAAGATAGCGCTCTTGGACCACCATTCGCAGGAGGTTATAGAGCGCCACTTCGTCTTCAGCCAAGAGCGGTGTGGGGCTGAGCGTGACGCCAGAAGGCATGACACTGCGCGATACGTGTTTCTTGCTTCGGCGCGATCGCCGTCGATACCACCAGATGCTGAAGATGATCAGAGTGACGATCGTTACAAGCAGTAGAAGCTTCATTGTTGTTTACTTTCTCCGTCGCCTTGGATGTAATCGCTCATACCAGCCTGGCCCACTTGGAACAATGCATCCCAACAGCCTGGGAGCTGTTGCTCCTGTCACCGCTGGAACGTTCCCACACTGCTCCATCATAGTTTGATAGGCCAGAATCGCGAACGCCACAGACTCCAGCGCCTTACTATCCCAGCCGTGCGCTTCAAAGGTGGTAACCGGAATTGGAGCAAACACGCTTTTCAGATGTTCCATAATCGCCCGGTTTTTTACTCCCCCGCCACCGACGATCACTTCGTCGATTCCACCCTTGACCCAACGCCGTGCCGTACCAACGGCCTCTGCCGTCCATCTGGTACAGGTGGCCAATAGATCCTCGAGTGATAGTTTGCGCGCCTGTGGCCAGCTAAGTAAATCCCTCTGCATGGCTTCGCCAAACATTTCTCGGCCGGTCGATTTGGGTGGCGCCTGAGAGAGAAAGGGGTGGGCCAACAGTTTGGCCAATAATCGTGAATCGACCCGCCCCTTTGCCGCGAGGCGTCCATCGCGATCCATGGTAAAACGGCCACTCGTACTCCGGAACATCAGACCATCGAGGACCATATTGGCCGGACCCGTGTCAAATGCGATCACGCCTTTCCCTCCGGCTCCGCGCGGCAAGTAGGTGACATTGCTGATCCCTCCAAGGTTGACAATGAGTCGCCCTCGACGGTGATGCTGAAAAAGCAACGCATGGATCCCCGGCGTCAGCGGCGCGCCTTGTCCTCCAGCGGCAATGTCACGGGGGCGAAAATTTGCCACCGTCGTAATTCCGGTCCTCTCAGCGATCACCGCCGGTTCGGCAATTTGGAGGGTGGACCGAATCGCGCCAACCCGCGTATCCTTAATCCCATTCGGCAGATGCTGGACAGTCTGACCATGTGATCCAATAAGATCAACCTCTTCCGGTGTTAACTGCGCCGCCCGAATCGCTCCCATCGCGGCATCGGCGAACCATTCCCCCAGAAGCGCGTTCAAATGACAGAGATCTGTGACCGTCCCCGATACTGAGACCGAGAGAAGTCGCTGTTGGAGTGAGCGAGGATAGGGCAGCGAATAGAACGCCACCATCTCTACTTCAAGGCGACTGGCTTTCTGCACAATGGACACCAGTGCCGCATCGACGCCATCAGCCGATGTTCCCGACATAAGCCCAACGACCTTCATCAGCGGTATCCTTTCGTCACCACATTTTGTCTCATGGAGGGGATGTCCGCTACGCTAATCGAACTGGCGCCCATGGTCAAGGAGACGAATGGACAGGGCCGATCAAGAGATTGCAAAAGTCTGTACGGTTGGTTCTCATCTCGCTCAGCTGGTTCCTTCATAACAAGGCCATTGCATCATACCGACGTGGCCGACTCCCTATTTGATCGACAGTCCCAGGATAGCGTTGACAGCGCGAAAACATGGATGATACGGTCGCCGCCAATGTTTCCTCTCACCTCCAAAGGCATGCGGCATATGAGGTTTCCACTCCTGGCCCTTACCCTATCGTCTCTCTTCTTCACGGCGGCCGCAGAAGCTCGTGAACCGATCCCTATTGTCGTCACCATTCCCGTGTTAAAAGACCTGACCGAGCAGGTTGGTGGGCCATGGGTAGAGGTGAAGTCTTTGTTGAGCGGCTACGAAAACGAGCATACCTACTCCCCAAAGCCCAGTGATCTGATTGCAGTACGGAAGGCTAAGCTGTTGTTCGAAGTCGGCCTGGGACTCGAAGTCTGGGTGGGATCGTTGGTGAAAAACGCCGGGAGTGCCAAGCTGCGTGTGGTCACAACCTCCCAAGGCGTAGTGCTGCTCCAAGATAGTGGGGATGTCCATGACGACATGCATCACGGTGCACATACGGACGAGTCTCCCGGAAACCCTCATATTTGGCTGGACCCCGTGAATGTCGCCATCATGCTGGGCCACATTACCCGTGCGCTCAGCGAGATCGATCCGGCCCACACGGCTGACTTTCAGGCTAAGCAAGAGACATATCTGCAACAGCTCGAGCAAGTACAGCAACAGCTGATGACTCGTACTCAACGCCTTTCGGATCGGCGTTTCATCGCCCATCATCCGGCTTGGCCATACTTGGCCAAGCGATTTGCCCTTGAGATCGTCGACACAATCCATACCCAGTCAGGCACAGAGGCCTCCGCCCTTCACCTTCAGCACTTGATCGCAAAGATCAAGAGCCAGCACATTCGAGTGATCGCCTCAGAAATCCAGTTGAGCCAACGCCTCCCGGAGCTACTGGCACGGGATACGAAAGCACGTGTCGTTGTGCTGACCACCATGCCGGGTGGAATTCCGGGAACTGACAGTTACCTCGACATGCTTCGTTACAATGTGCTCCAATTGGTTGGCGCATTGGAGTCCACCTAGCAGCCGCTCAGGAAATCCATTCATGTCTCCGGAAGGAACAAGGGAATCCGTCTCCACAGGTCACAGTCCGATCATCTGTTTTGATCATGCGTCCTTTGGTTTCCCCGGGCTTATTGCGCTCAAGGATATCACCCTGCCGATCTATGACGGGGAGTTCGTCGGTGTGATCGGTCCAAACGGATCAGGTAAAACGACACTCTGCCGTGCCGTCCTAGGATTGCTTCCTCCGGTAGAAGGCCACCTTCATATTTTTGATTGTGCCTGCAGTGAACTCCGCTGTCACCATCGAGCCCGGATCGGGTACCTTCCGCAAAAAGGCGTGGTCGATCGCAACTTTCCGGTGACGGTCCTTGAGACAGTCATGATGGGGCGCTATGGCGCGCTCGGGCTACTGAAGCGGCCAGGGAAGAAGGACCGCCAGATCGCGATGGAGGCCCTCACCCAGGTTGGAATGGAGTCGCACAAAGATACGGCGCTCGGACATCTATCCGGCGGGCAACAACAACGAGTCTTTATCGCCAGAGCGTTGGCACAGCAGCCCAAAGTCCTGATCCTTGATGAACCCACCACCGGACTGGATATCGCCATGCAACACAACGTCATTGAGCTCGTCCAGCACCTTCATGACAACCTCAAACTGACCGTGCTGTTGATTACCCACGACATCAATATGATCCGTTCTCGAGTAGATCGCTTGGTCCTTCTTAAGACCAAGCTCTACGCCGCCGGTCCTCCAGCCGATGTCCTCAAGCCGGAAATCCTACACCAGGTGTATGGAAAAGAGCTTGTCATCACTGAAAAGGACCTCGTGATCGTCGAAGATTACCATCATCACCACTAATGGCAATGACGGATTATGCTTGATCTCCTCGCCTATGATTTCATGCAACGCTCCCTCCTCGCCGCGGCGATGGTAGGCGGGCTCTGCTCTGTGATCGGCGTGTTTGTTGTCCTACGGGGGCTCGCCTTCGTTGGTGCAGGAACGTCCCACGCTGCCTTTGCAGGTGTCGCACTCGGCTATTTGATGGGATGGCCGCCCTTGTTGCTCGCTATTCTATTTGGCCTGGCTACGGTCTGGATTACGGGCTGGGTTGAAGAGCGCGGCAGGATGAAGCTGGACGTCTCGATCGGCATTCTCTATACCACCACCATGGCACTGGGCATCCTCTTTATTGGACTGATGAAGACCTACAATGCCGAGGTATACGGCTATCTCTTCGGCAGCGTGCTTTCGGTTACGCCTGAGGAGCTTCGTATCATCGGGGCATTGAGTGTACTGGTGTTGAGCCTGCTGCTCCTGTTTGCCAAAGAACTCTATTTCATCGCGTTCGATCAAGAAATGGCTGAAGCATCCGGAGTTCCGGCTCGACAAATGTTTTTTCTATTACTGACCCTCGTTGCACTCACCGTTGTTGTCTCACTCAAGACCGTGGGGGCCATTCTCGTTTTTGCTATGATTCTGATTCCGGCTTCGACCGCCTATCAACTCACCCATAGCCTAAGAACCTTGACATTGTATTCGGCACTCATCGGAATTACGACCTCGGTATGTGGAGTCTTGATTTCCGCCATCTGGGACATCCCCTCTGGGCCGGCGATTGTGTTGTTAGCGACCGCGATGTTTTTTACTGCGGTCCTGCTCTCTCCCAAACGCCTGAAACGTACTGGTGTTGTTCACACTCATTAGCCAACTTGTTCTTCTCTTTGACACAATGCCATAAACAATGGGTGAACACAGTCACTCACCTATGGTATTGCGTAGTGGTCTTGTTGGTAGTGTTAGATTGCCGATACTGAAGAAGCTTCTTGGGGTAATAGCTCAACGGCTTTCCTCCTAAGAAGGGAACGGAGGTGTGGAATGCGCCAACAACGGTGCAAGGGATCCGTGGCTGGAGTGCTGTTTGTTGTGCTTGTCTCGGCCTTCCCTTTTTCAACTCTCACATCTGCACAAGAGTTCGGGGGGATTGAACCTGGCAGGTGGATAGTTGGATTTCGAGCCGGATTTTCGCCACTGACCCAACAGCTGTCGGAAGGGACGTCTACTTCGATTGGTCCGCTGGTAAATTTCCAAGCAATGTACAGCCTCAATACGTGGTTCTTGGTGGGGATGATGCTCGAGTGGGAACGCCATGGGGTGAGTGTGGAACAACCAGACGTAGACCTTGGACACCAGGATACTGTATCAGTCCTACCGACGATTGAAATACGTCCAGGCAGATCAGGCCCACTCAGCCCCTATGTGAATATGAGTTTTGGTGTGAACGTCAACAGCTTTGGTGAGGATACCGCCATTCGGATCAGCCCGAGTAATACCTTCGCCTGGCGATTAGGATGGGGGACTGATTATCAGCTCAACGAACGGTTCGCCCTCAATCTGGAGTTGGCCTATAAGCGTAACGACGGGCATACGACCGGCACCGGTGGCCGGAACAACGACTGGAACGCCTCTTCGTTCGGTTTCTTATTTGGTGGAAAGATATTCTTTTGAGCCTCACCTAGGACGGACAGGACGGCACTCTCTTCGCGCATAGCATGCTCATCTTTTTCCTACTCAAGTCGGCTATTCTTGCTCCGATTCCAGACCATCCCAGTCTGTTCCTTGGAACTGAAGCCAAGCCGCTCATAAAAACCAGGACGCCTGGTACAGAGCCAAAAAAGCTCCACCCGTTGCAATTGTGGGTGGTTGAGAATCCTCTTCACGATCTCGGTGCCAATACCCTGCCCTTGATAGGCCCGATCGACGATCACGTCCCAGATGGTTGCACGATAGATAAAATCAGTGAGGACGCGCCCAAATCCAATCAGCCGCTTGCCCTCCCACGCACAGATGGTGAGATCTGTACGCTGGAGCATTTCTTTGGCATCATCCAGAGAGCGGTCTTTCGCCCATGGAGCCTGCCGAAAGAGTCCTAGGAGCTGCGAGGCTTCAGGAAGTTCATGATGAGAATAGCTGACAGCAGGCTTGAGGGTTGAAGGCATCTTATACTACAGTATCCCTCGGATAGATCTGAAGTGTACGAGGAAACCAATGTCAACGCAAGTCCGTACCTGTTCTAAATGCTTCCAACTCATGTGGCTACGCGCGGATGAGTATGAAATACTCGACGCCGAAACAGTTCGTGCAAAGTGCCCCCACTGTGGGAGCCTTGCGCGATTCAAGCTGGTCACGGCTGGATCCAATGCCTTAGGACCAAAAATGGGGCACTAACCGCACCCCTGATTTTTGAGTCATGGATGACAAGCGTGCGCTCCCCCCTCCCCTGACAAACTATGGGCTCAGCGCATATTGTTCAACACGGCCCCTTACAAACCTCGCCCTGTCTCTGCCAGCTCCGGCTGGTTCCCGGGAAGCACTTTTCGTAGGACCACGCGGTACTCCGTGAGTCGCTTCTCGTCCATGCGTCCGGCCTTAATCTCTTGATCTCGATGCATGCGTTCCAGCTGGTCGATTACGGTAAGGAGTGCCTGGACGGCCCCGATCAAATTCCCCTGTTCGAAGGCTTCCAATGAGCAGACCAATGATTCATTGAGCGTTTTGTATGGAGTGCCGGCACTTTGACGTTGTGTTCGTGAGACAATCGCCTCATAGCTGACAATCGCCTCCACAGAAGGTTTCATCCCGGAAGGCACTGCCTTCAAATGTACGATGGAGGGAAGGGTCGCCGCATAACTTTTGACGTGAGCCGTGAGGCCGCCTAACGCATCTAACACCTCCGCGGTCAACATCGCTCCTCCTCGGCTGTTCCTATCGTCGTTGTACTAATGGGCACCCGATCCCCCGTGGCATTCAGGTGTTCGAGTGCATGAATGACGCGCTCCATATCCGCAGGGAACGGCCTCATGAATTCCTCTCTCGCGGCTGACGTTGGATGCGTAAAACCTAACGTCCTAGCATGAAGCATCACACGTGGGATCTCGATGTCCCCAAGAGCCATCACTTTGTTGCCGCCATAGGTGCGATCGCCCAGAATGGGATGGCCCAATGAAGTGAGATGCACCCGCAACTGGTGCGTCCGTCCGGTTTGCGGATAGAGCAAGACATGTGCGGCTACTTTACCATACCGTCGGGTCACCACATATTCGGTCACAGACTCCTTGGGACTCGTCGTTCTTGGGGAGAACTTCTTTCGGTCTTTACTATCTCGCCCAATGGCGAGATCAATCAGCCCTCTTCCCTTTTTGGGTACTCCCCAGACCAGTGCTTCATAGACTCTGGTGATCGTGTGGAGTTTGAACTGGGCAGCAAGAGCCCGATGCGCGGTATCGGTCTTTGTAATCACCATGACACCGGAGGTTTCCTTATCCAAACGATGAACCAGCCCAGGACGTTCCTTCCCACCGATTGTTGAAATAGTCCCGCCGGAAGTTTGGAAGTGATGCAACAGTGCGTTCACCAGCGTCCCGCTCCAATTACCCGGCGCCGGATGGACCACGATACCGGGTGGCTTATCTAAGACCAGCAGAGCATCATCCTCAAACAAGACCTCGAGCGGGATCGCTTCTCCTTTCATGGAGAGCGGTTCCGGCTTCGGAACATCCATCGTGATCCGGTCGCCTGGTTTAATTTTGTGGCTGGGTTTCACTACCTGGTCATTGACTCGGATACGGCCCAATTCAATCAACCGCTGCAACGAAGATCGGGAGGCATCTCGCTCTCGACCGACGAGAAAGATATCCAACCGCTTAGGCTGCTCTCCGGCTGTGATGAGAAATTCCGTGATCATATCCCCTGCTAGCTCATCGAATGCGACTGGCAATTGACCGGAGCAGCGTTCAGGGATAGGACGAAAAGTCGCACTGAACCATGGTCCGACTGCAGGAAAAGGGTGTAGAAGAAGGGGCGGGGACAAACCGTGAGATTAGGCGTGGCTTGGTTTCTTAGCGCGCTCGGCAATTTTTTTACGGAGGCGAGCTTTTTCCAGACTCACCTGGGCCTCTTTGACTTCAGACGGCAAGCCACCGGCCTGAAGTCGCCGTTCAGCTTCAGCCACCTTGGCGGTTGCGCGCTCCACATCGATATCTTCCGCTTTTTCAGCAACCTCAGCCATGATCGTGACTTTAGTCGGAGTGACCTCTGCAAACCCCCAGAGTACCGCCATCGAATGGGTCTCTTGATCGATCCGATAACGGAGTTCGCCGATCCGGAGGGTCGACAGAAAATGACAATGCCCTACCAACACCCCGAATTCACCCTCTGAGCCAGGTGCAATGACTTCATCGACCTGCTGACTCAAGAGGAGTTTTTCCGGTGTCACAACCTCTAATAAAAACTTCCCTGGCATCTCG
Organism: Nitrospira sp. UW-LDO-01; assembly: GCA_002254365.1. GTDB lineage: Bacteria > Nitrospirota > Nitrospiria > Nitrospirales > Nitrospiraceae > Nitrospira_D. Next base: position 8,657 of record NIUT01000134.1, on the reverse strand, counting down.
CTCTTCCTTCATCCCACCCTAAGGCGGGAACCGATGTGTCCTCAACCGCGCGCATGCAACGAGGGCCTTCCGAGACCGCGCGTTGCGCGAGCACGGAGGGCGCTCGGTTCAGCCGCCTATCTACACTTTGACTCCCATCTTCTCCGCTTTTGCGATGGCTTCTTCGATGGGCCCGACCATGTAAAACGCCTGCTCCGGCAGATGGTCGTACTTGCCTTCAAGGATCTCCTTAAAGCTTCGAACGGTATCCTTGAGCTTCACGTACTTACCGGGTGCGCCGGTAAACGCTTCGGCCACGTGGAAGGGTTGTGACAGGAAGCGTTGAATCTTTCTTGCGCGCGCCACAGCCATTTTGTCGTCTTCCGACAATTCGTCCATCCCGAGGATCGCAATGATGTCTTGAAGGTCCTTATATCGCTGCAAGACGGACTGGACTCCACGCGCCACTTTATAGTGTTCCTCCCCGATGATTTGAGGATCAAGAATACGTGAAGTGGAATCCAACGGATCGACCGCCGGGTAAATCCCCAACTCCGCCAACGATCTGGACAACACCGTCGTGGCATCCAAGTGGGCGAACGCCGTGGCTGGCGCTGGATCGGTCAGGTCGTCGGCCGGCACATAGATGGCCTGGACGGACGTAATGGATCCCCGTTTGGTTGACGTGATTCGTTCTTGTAGGGCACCCATTTCCGTCGAAAGGTTCGGTTGATATCCGACGGCAGAGGGCATACGTCCCAACAACGCGGACACTTCTGAACCGGCCTGAGTGAACCGGAAGATATTGTCCACGAACAGCAACACGTCTTGATTCTCTTCGTCACGAAAATATTCAGCGACGGCTAACCCTGTCAGGGCCACGCGCAAGCGGGCTCCAGGGGGTTCGTTCATCTGTCCATAGACCAATGCGGCTTTTGACTTGGTGAAATCGTCCGGGTCAATGACCTTCGACTCCCGCATTTCGTGCCAGAGGTCGTTCCCTTCACGCGTCCGCTCACCCACCCCGGCAAACACGGAAAACCCACCGTGGTGTAACGCGATGTTATTGATCAGCTCCATGATGATGACGGTTTTACCGACGCCGGCACCACCGAAGAGACCGACCTTTCCGCCCTTGCTATAAGGTTCAAGGAGGTCTACCACCTTGATACCTGTCTCGAGCACCTCTGTTTTTGTTTCTTGGTCTTCCAGTTTTGGAGCGGGGCGGTGAATCGGATAGGTCTTCTTCGCCTTGATCGGGCCCCGTTCATCAACCGGCTCGCCGAGCACGTTGATGAGGCGACCGAGCGTTTCACGACCAACCGGCACAGAGATCGCCGCTCCCGTATCGTCCACGTCCATTCCCCGTGTCAGACCATCGGTCGTGGACATCGCGATGCTGCGGACTCGGTTTTCACCCAAATGCGAAGCAACTTCAAGAGTGATTTTGACCGCAGGCTTACCCGCAGCCTTGTTCTCTTCCTGCGTCACTTTGAGGGCATTGTAGATATTGGGCAGCTGACCTGGAGGAAATTCCACGTCCACAACCGGTCCGATGACTTGAATCACTTTTCCTGTGCTCACGAGTTCACCCCTTTTTCTCGAGTGCTAAGTTCTGAGTGCCCAGTGCTGAAAACAGACGACCCGTTATGACTCGGCACTCAGCACAACCTACTTATTTCAACGCTTCGGCACCGCCGACGATATCCATCAACTCTTTCGTAATCGCCGCCTGCCTGGTCTTGTTGTAATACAGCGTCACTTTCTTGATGAGCTGGCCGGCGTTACGCGTGGCGCCGTCCATCGCGGCCATGCGGGCCCCATGCTCGGCTGCAGCAGACTCCAACAAAATCCGATAGGCCTGGATCTGAAAATGTTTCGGGATCAAGGCCGCCAACAGCTCCGCCTCTTCCGGTTCGTAGAGATAACTCCCACTCAAGAGACCTTCACTGGAAGCTGCACTAAACTCCTCTTGAGCATCGATCGGGAAGAGCTTTTCGACAATGACCCGCTGCTGAATAGCCGACTTGAATTCATTGTAGACGACATAGAGTTCGTCGAATGTGCCTTTGACAAAATTATCCGTGAGGTCGCCACCGATATCGATGGCATGCTCGAAGCTTAACTTATCGAAGACACCGGTCCATTCTTGTCGAATCGGCCACGCACGGCGACGAAAGTAATCCCGTCCCTTGCGACCGATTATGCTCAGATTCACTTGGAGCCCTCGGGCTTCACACTGCCGAACGAATTCAGAACTCTTGCGGGCGATATTGCCGTTGAAGCCACCACAGAGTCCTCGGTCGCTCGTCACCACGAGCACTTCGACCTTCTTCCCCTCACGCTTCTGCAGAAGGGGATGAGAAGAGCGGTTCACGCGCTGGCTCAGGTTACTCAACACTCCGCGCATTTTATGCGCATAAGGGCGCGCGGCCAGGATGCGGTCCTGGGACCGCTTGAGCTTGGCCGCGGCCACCATCTTCATGGCTTTGGTAATTTTCTGCGTATTCTTAAAGGCTGAAATCTTGCGGCGTAGTGATTGAAGACTTGGCATCGTATTCTTTAGGGCTGTGGACCGAGTGCTGAGGGCTGAGACGACAACCCGGCTCCCTGCCGCCCGTCTCTCATGCCTGACTGCTCAAAACTCAATCCGGTGCTTAGGCTTTTGCTCCGTATCCCATCTTTTGCTTGAAGGTCGAGATAATCTCTTTCAACCGGCCACCGACCTTGTCGTCGATCTTGCCGATCGTCGTCACTTCCTTCTTCAGATCCGGATGATTCTGTTGAATATAGTGCAGAAGGTCCGCCTCAAACTGCTGAACCTTGTCCACCGCCACGTCATCGAGGAATCCCTGCGTACCCGCGTAGATGGAGAGCACCTGATCCGCTACCGGCATCGGCTTATACTGTCCCTGTTTGAGCAACTCCACCATGCGCACGCCACGTGCCAACTGGAGCTGGGTTGCCTTGTCGAGCTCGCTACCGAACTGGGCAAAGGCCGCCATTTCACGATACTGGGCGAGGTCCAACCGGAGCGTACCGGCCACCTGTTTCATCGTCTTAATCTGAGCGGATCCACCGACGCGGGAGACTGACAATCCGACGTTAATAGCCGGACGAATACCCGAATAGAATAGATCGCTACCGAGATAGATCTGCCCGTCCGTGATCGAGATGACGTTCGTTGGAATATAGGCCGACACGTCACCCGCTTGCGTTTCAATGATGGGCAGAGCTGTGAGGCTTCCCCCTCCGAGTTTTTCGCTGAGCTTGGCTGCCCGCTCCAGCAAGCGCGAGTGCAGATAGAACACATCGCCCGGATAGGCTTCGCGTCCCGGTGGCCGACGAAGCAAGAGCGAGAGCTGACGATAGGCCACGGCGTGCTTCGATAAATCGTCGTAGACGATCAACGCATGCTTGCCGTTATCGCGGAAATATTCTCCGATGGCCGCACCGGCGAAAGGTGCTAGAAACTGCATGGGGGCCGGGTCGCTGGCGCTTGCCGATACGACCATGCTGTACTCCATCGCATGGTTTTCCTCGAGTGTCTTCACCACACGGGCAACCGTCGAGCGCTTCTGACCGACGGCCACGTAAATACAGAAGACGCCCAGACCCTTTTGATTAATGATCGTATCCACCGCAATAGCCGTCTTGCCGGTCTGGCGATCGCCGATGATCAGCTCGCGCTGACCACGACCGATTGGAATCATGGCATCGATTGCCTTGATACCGGTCTGCAGCGGTTCGTGGACGGATTGACGGGTATTCACACCAGGAGCCACCACTTCGATTCGGGAATGATGCGGGGACTGGATTGGTCCCTTACCGTCGATCGGCTGACCGATGGCATTGACGACGCGACCAACGAGCGCTTCGCCGACCGGAATTTCCGCGATGCGGCCGGTCCGCTTGACCGGATCGCCTTCCTTGATTCCGACGTCGTCACCCATCAACACGGCGCCGACATTGTCCTCTTCAAGGTTCAGCGCGATGCCATAGAGTCCGCCAGGGAACTCCAACATCTCTCCGGCCATGGCCCCATCTAAGCCATAGACCTTGGCAATGCCGTCGCCGACCTGAATGACTGAGCCCGTTTCCTTGACATCAACCTGCTTGTCGAACCCCTTGATCTTTTCCTTGATGATCGCACTGATTTCTTCGGCCCTGATCTGCATGACGACTCCTTTATTCTCGTGTCAACACCACGTGCAGGTCGCGCAGGCGACCCTGGACAGTGCTGTCGACCACCGTGCTGCCGATACGGATCTGCAGCCCGGCAAGATGACTCGCGTCGGTCTGAAACGTGACATCCACTTCGCGTTTGAGTGTGTCCCGTAGCCGCGCTTTAATTCGCTCTTGTTCCGTAGTGGGCAGTGCCGTCGCCGACGACACCGTCACCGGCTGAGTGCCCTTTGCCTGATCAACCAGTTTTCCAAACGCCACAGCAATCTCGGGCAAGAAGCCGACTCGGCTCTTCTTCACCAATTGCCCCAGGAAGGCCTGACCAGTCTGTACACATCCCAATCGCTCAGCCAGCCCCTGCAGCACCGAGATCTTTTCCTCAACACTAAACGCCGGTGACGCCACGACATGTCGAAGCTGGTCAGACTCCTTCAGAGCCTGTCCCAGGCTATCGAGAGCATTTCGCGTCACTTCGATGCTGGATTGGTCAAGAAGTTCGAAGAGTGCCTGTGCGTAACGTCGCGCAACTGTTGTTTTAATCACCGTTCTCGACTCACCTACATTATTTGGACGGACCTTAAAGTTTCGTGAAAGTCACGAAGCAGAGCTCGGGAACGTAGCATTGGGAATGAGGAGCTGTCAATATCACTTTCTCCACAATTTGAATCGACAGACACCGTCGGATGAACGACCGGGTGTATACTAAAACTGAGCCGAGAAACGAGTTCCTATCGCACCCGTGAGCGCCTCTTACCACTTAACTGATGTGGTGGAAGTGGAGTGAGGAGATGCAGTATCCATTCCGTATTGTTGTACCCATACTTCTATCCGCTGTTGTGCTGAGTCTGCTTGAGCCTGCGGGATTGGCCTACCGCGAGTACTTTACACCTGAACAACGGACTCAACTGGAGAAGGTTCAGACGGTGTTCGTCGACGTTCTGACTCTCACTGACAAGGGCACAACGGATTCCACCCCCCTCGTCGACACCGTCGTTCAACGGTTGACTGAAGTGGGTTACTCAGCCGTTCGAAGTGTCGGGCAGGCTCATGACGTCGTCGTTCGCGTGAAATGCGAACAACGCAAGACCTGGGAAGGCACGGCCGTGACGGGTGGGGATGCAGACCTGCCTGATGCCCCATCTCGGCTCTGGAAAGGACCGGCCTGTCAACTGACCTACCTGCTCGGGGGAATGAAGATCAAGTGGCAGAAAGAAGTACGCGCTGCATTTGAAGATGCCGTGATTGCCGCCCAAGCAGCACAGGAGCCGGATGCTGGTCGTTACGCGATGACGAAGCTACAGGAAGCCTTGGAGAAGTATGAGTTTCCCCTCTTGCTGGCGGCGGAATGGGGTCACTCGGATCGACTACTCACGTTGCTTGATTCTCCGGACACCAGCCAAGCCAGGAAGCTAAAAATCATATCCCTGCTTGGCGAAATGCAGGCCGATGACGCGCTGCCGAAGTTGAAGGAAGCGCTCAAAGACCGCGATCTGGCCAAACAAGCTCTCGCAGCAATCGGCAACCTCGGCAGAGACGGCATCCCCCTGCTCGTTGAGATGATGAACACCTCGCCTCAGCTGGAGGTGCAGGCCGCAGCAGCAAAATCCTTGGGACAGCTCGGCGGCCTCCATGGTGACGCATCGGTCGTCCTGCCCTTACTAGCGAAACTGCAAGATCCGAAGACAGACTGGGCCGTCTTGACGGAAGTCGCCTGGGCACTCGGCAAGATCCCGGACAAGCGATCGATCCAACCGCTCTACGATCTGGACAAAAAGCTCCAGGCCATCCGAGATCCCGATAACGTGACGCTCAAGGGGCTGAAGGAAGCGGTATTCTGGGCGATCAAGCAATGCGACACGTGGGATCAGTACAGCTGAGCCTTCCGACTCCAATTTCTCCAACGGTAACGACGAGAGCCAGCAAACCCGTGATGGTTCGGACAGCCGAAGATCTGGGGCACATGCCGGATTTGCCAGTAGCGGATACCACTAAAACGGACCTCGGCCAATGAACGGGATGAATTGTTAGCGCCCTCGGCAGCGTCGCACCTTACTGGCCTAAGTGAAAATTTATCGTGGCGACCTCCCCTTGAGCCTCCTTCTTTGTAGGTCTTGCTTTCTACTCACCAGAGGGATAGGACATTGGCCATCGAATTTACTAGCCGGAGTAGGACTTCATGACAGAACCAACGATTACCTGCCCGAACTGCAAGACCGAGATCAAGCTGACAGAGTCCCTGGCGGCTCCTTTGATCGAATCAACTCGTCGTGACTACGAGAAGCGGCTGGCGCTGAAAGACACGGACATAGCCAAGAAAGAAGAGTCCTTGCGTGAACGAGAAGCAGCTGTCTCAAAAGCCATGCAAGCGGTTGACGATCAAGTAGCCGAAAAGTTGCTGCTGGAGCGTACAAGGATTGTCAGCGAGGAATCCAAGAAGGCGAAACTGGCCCTGCAATCAGATATCGATCAAAAGGCACGAGAACTGGCCGAACTTCAAGAAGTCCTCACACAGCGCGATATGAAACTCGCCGAGGCTCAGAAGGCACAGGCCGATCTCATTCGACAAAAGCGCGAGCTTGATGATGCCAGGCGTGAGCTGGAGCTCACGGTTGAAAAGCGCGTCCAGGATGGACTCTCTGTCACCCGCGAACAGGCCAAGAAAGAAGCCGAGGAAGGACTCAAGCTCAAGGTATTGGAGAAGGAGCAAACCATCGCCTCCATGCAGGCCCAGATCGAAGAACTCAAGCGCAGGGCCGAACAGGGCTCGCAGCAACTCCAGGGCGAAGTCCAGGAACTCGAGCTGGAAGCTGTGCTCAGAACCAAGTTCCCGAGGGACACGATTGAACCGGTCCCGAAAGGTGAATTCGGCGGCGATGCCTTGCAGCGAGTGATGGGCCCTCTCGGTCAAGTTTGTGGAACCATCTTGTGGGAGTCCAAACGGACCAAGAATTGGAGCGACGGCTGGCTAGCCAAACTTCGCGACGATCAACGGACGGCCAAAGCAGAAATTGCGATCATCGTCAGTCAGATTCTCCCCAAAGGCGTCGAGTCGTTTGATCTGGTCGATGGCATTTGGGTCACGAACACCAAATCCGTGTTCTCCCTGGCAGTTGCGCTCCGCCATTCCCTAATCGAAGTCGCCTCAGCTCGGCAGGCACTTAATGGGCAACAGACCAAAACCGAAATGGTCTATCAGTACCTCACTGGGCCTCGCTTCCGTCATCGCGTTGAAGCCATTGTCGAAGCCTTCTCGTCCATGCAGGAAGATCTGGACAGAGAGAAGAAGGCCATCACGAAGCAATGGGCAAAACGAGAGGAACAGATCGAGCGAGTCATGCAATCAACTGTTGGCATGTATGGCGACTTACAAGCGATTGCCGGAAAATCGCTTCAAGAAATAGAAGGGCTCGAATTCACAGGATTGGAGTCCAAAAGCCCAATCCAACAATTGCTCCCTGAGTAAAGAATCAGCGGTGATGCATCAGTGGTCCTGCAGCTGCTGGCAAGATTCCAGGATCCAACAGATAGGTGAAACGGTTTCTGGCACCCTTTTTCTTCTCGATCACTGAAATGCAGATACAAAGCGCTAACGTCGATCTAAACTTACATACGCTTGGGTGGAAGGCCTTTCAAGATCTGTGCACGCAGGTGTGTGCGGAGGTATGGGGAACAACCGTCTCGATCTACCGTGAGGCTCAGGATGGGGGACAAGACGCCGTCTTGCAAATACGAAAGGCAGGCTCTAGCCAAAATAGCTTTGAGGCTACCGTTCAGTGCAAGTTCAGCAGTAAGGCCAATTTGCGTTTGCGCGCAACTGATGCTGATGCGGAGTTGGCTACCGTTCGCGAGTTGGTGGCCGCGGGACGGGCCAAGACCTACTACTTCATAACAAGGCAGGGCGTTGATGCCCCAGTCGCGGCGAAAATCAGAAACAAGCTTGCTGAAGCAGGCGTTTCTGAGCCGCACGTCCTCGGTCGTGAGTGGTTGACACAGCAGATCCGCAGCAGCCCCCGATTAAGAGCCCTGGTGCCTCGGGTATATGGTCTTGGGGACCTGTCGACGATTCTTGATGAGAGGTGTGCGCATCAAACACAAGCCCTTCTGGGCCATCTGCAACCAGGCCTGCGCGTCTACGTACCAACCGCCGCCCACCGCACCGCTGTCAGGATCCTGACGGAGCATAAGATCGTTCTGCTTCTGGGGTCACCAGCAGCCGGAAAGTCCATGCTCGCTGCGATCCTGGCGACTACAGCGATCGACGGCGATAACCATCAGTGCCTGAAGTGTGACGGTCCCCTCGAACTGGCTAGTCGATGGAATCCACACGAGAAGAATCGGCTGTACTGGATCGATGATGCGTTTGGCCCGAATCAACTCCGGTCAGATTTTATCGATTGCTGGATCAATGCAATGCCAAAGGTGAAGGCGGCTATCGAATTGGGCAACCGATTCATCCTAGGGCCTGTTAACGCTACCGTAAGCCATCCACGATC
>NIUT01000133.1:8222-22543 GCA_002254365.1 Nitrospira sp. UW-LDO-01 | reverse complement strand
ACTCTATGAATTCTATGTTTATTCATATCGAATCATAGCCTAGATCACTGTCCAATGTTTGTCAAATATTTTAACAGCTAACAGTTGACACATTGGACATGTTAGGTTATACATTAGACATAACATGAGTCATACATTAGACATATGGAGCATGGAGGACGTCATGATCATCACGAGCGCGCGTAGAAATAGCCGCACCGCCGAATTCCAGAGTTCCCGAGTCACGCCGCAACACACCTGCACGAGATGTGGCGGCCTCATGGTGGGCGAAATGTTTATTGAGCTCTGGAACGTCGTCAGTAAGCACGACGAAGGTGCAAGACGCTGTGTGCAGTGTGGTGATGTCATTGATGGGGTCATATTGAGAAATCGACGGATCGGGGTCGTTTCAAACTCTCTTCCATCAACGGCAACAGCAGTTTCTGAACTGGAGCCTCGGCTCGCAGCCTGAAACGTATTACCTGGGGAATGGGATAACCAAGGAGGGTAAAAATGCGGAGACCAGCGTTCATTCAATGTGCCGTTGGGGTCGTCCTTACGGCTGGGACGATCACCTTGGCCACAGCTGCCGACCTGCCGACCAACAACAAGGATATGGTGCTCATCCCGAAGGGCGAGTTCACCATGGGGAGCAGCGAACATGCGGACGAAGCCAAGCATCAGGTCGTGCTCGACGCCTATCTCATCGACAAGTATGAAGCCTCCAATGCCCGGTACAAAGAGTTTATCAAGGCCACCAGTCATCCCGCCCCCGCCTATTGGGACGATCCCCGTCTCAGTAAGCCTATCCAGCCGGTCGTCGGCGTCAGCTGGACCGACGCCAATGCCTTCTGCAAGTGGGACGGCAAGCGCCTGCCCACGGAGGCCGAGTGGGAACATGCGGCCAAAGGCCCCGACGGGGACAATCACTATCCCTGGGGCCACAAGCTGGACCCGAAGAAAGCCAACTATGGCCAGAATGTGGGCCGTACGATGCCGGTTGATTCGTATCCGGAAGGGGTGAGCGGGTTTGGGGTGTACAACATGGCCGGCAACGTCTTCGAGTGGGTCGAGGATTGGTATGACCTGACCTACTACAAGGACAGTCCGGCTCTCAATCCCCGCGGGGCTGAGAAAGGTTACAACTTCGCCAACCAAGGGCCCGTGAAGGTCCTGCGTGGCGGGTCGTGGCTGGCCCCCGAAACCTCGCTCCATACGAGCCATCGCTTTTGGAATCAGCCGGACAATAATTCCTACGGAGTCGGTCTCGGATTTCGCTGCGCAAGGTCTGTACACGCAGTATCTGACGAGGCGATGCAAGAAGGCCGAGAGGCATTCATGCAGGCGCTCGTGGCTATGGGTGCTGAAAGGCATGGAGAGGCACTGACTGCCATTGAAAAAGCGTTGACCGCAGATCCCGGAAATCAGGAATATCAAGCGACACGGGAGCTCATACAGAGGAGCATGAAGAAGAAATAGGCATGCCATTGTTTGGTTCAAGGAAGCTCTAGTGGCGCTCAACAATTATTGAGACCGGACGGAGAGTCAACCATGAAGTACTGTACACTCTTCATTCCAGCGACCCTCTCCATCATATTTCTGGTATCCACATCTTCTTTAGCCGGCCCTATAGATTCAACTGATTACCCACACCAGGAGCATGTGAGAGCGGTCCACGAATCTGAACATGAGGTGGATCATGCGTGGGAGATGTATCACCAGGCTGCCCTGGGAGGGACGGTGGCGTCGCCCAAACTGCAGGCCGAGATCGAAGAGCATTTGCACCAAGCGCGGGCGCTCATCACCCAGGCCCACGAGGCGGCTGCCCAGGGCGACGCCGGCCAGGTAGAGCGGCTCATCAAGCAAGTACGCATCCATACGAGTCACGCGATTGAGGGAAGCAAGGAGTCAAAGCAATGAAGACCGAGTCGTGGTGCTGTCGAGCTCAACGATCACATATGAGTGTGGCCGTGGTCCTCGTTGTGGCTCTCTCACCAGCGTTCTCTCTGGACGCGCTCGCCGCCTCGAAAGACCTCGATCCCGTGTCGATGGTCACGATTCCGGCCGGAGAATTTCTGATGGGTAATCCGGAAGGAAAAGGGAGGGATGATGAGCGACCCCAGCGATCTGTCCACCTGGACGAGTTTGCCATTGATCAAGTCGAAGTGACGAATGAACGCTATATGGCCTTTGTGAAAGCCACTGGCCATCGCACACCGCCGAATCCTTATGGCACCGGACCCATCCAATCCATGAAGGGGATTGAGCAACTCCCGGTGGTTCAGATGACCTGGTACGACGCCAAAGCCTATTGTGCTTGGGCGAAGAAACGATTGCCGACGGAGGCGGAATGGGAGAAGGCTGCGCGCGGGACTGACGGCCGACTCTACCCCTGGGGGAATGACCCGCCGAATACGAAGCGGGCGAACTTTGATCGAGAGTGGGAGGACGAGCATACGTTACACAAAGTAGGATCGCTGCCTGATGGAAATTCACCGTACGGAGTGAAGGATATGGCTGGAAATGTCAGGGAGTGGGTCTCCGATTGGTATGACGCGGAGTACTATCGCCATGCGCCCGATCGGAATCCACAAGGTCCCGACAAAAAAGGGGTGGTTCGCTCGATTCGCGGAGGATCCTGGCATAGTCCGGCCTCCGATATCACCGCAACAGCACGCGGGCGTGGTGGATTCGCATTGCAGACTCACGGCACAGGATTCCGCTGTGCCCGTAGTCTCGAGCCCACACCCCGTGAATAGTCAGGAGACCGCGATGCGAGGAGGAGGGATTAGATTAACGGTGACAGACTGTCAGAGGCCGGTTCTATATTCTGCTGAGGTGACGCTGAACTCCGCACGGCGTCACCCGCTGAGGCAGGCAGGTCCCCTCGTGATCGAGGGGCCTGTCTCCTTGGCGAGCTGGAAGCTCTGTAAAGGGCAGTTTCCGTTATCGACAGGTGAAAGGGGTGCATCATGGATCTGAGCATTGTCTTTTTGATTGCAATGGGATTCTTGACCTGTGCACTGGTGGCCGGGCTCTTCCAGGCCCTGAGCGCGGCAGTGATTCGGCGGGAGAAAGATAGAAGGTCCACGCGGAAGTAAGAAGTGCCCGAGTGTCATGTTATCCCTATCGGGGGTTTCCATGGAGATCATCGGGAAACCAAACAAGGCATCGGCTCTCCCTGATCCGACGAGGCACGATATATGTGCGCGGTGCGGAGGGCTGATGGTCGTCGCGCACTATGTGGATTTGCAGGGCCAAGCAGGCGAGGTTATGTTCAAGGGATTACACTGCACCAATTGTGGAGAATTCATCGATCAGATGGTACTGGCGAATCGACTGAAGCCGGCGCCTCAGGCCCTCGAAGGCCCGAGACAAAGGAAGTTCGCACGACAGGTGAGCCACAATAATTCGGCTACGCACAAATGAGATAGGAGGGCTACGGATCGGATCGGTTGCGCACATGTCTGAAATATCGACAATGTTGAAGGAGAGTAGTACTGAAGGATAAACCCATGAAGATTGTTATCGCTGGAGGTACAGGATTCATTGGTCGAGCTCTGTGTGCCGCGCTTAACCAGGGAGGCCATAGGGTTACGGTTTTGACTAGACAAGCAAGCCGGGTCCATTCTCGGCGTGAGCTGCCGGTGCAAGCTGTCGAATGGAACGCACGGGACTCAGGCCCCTGGGAGCAGGTCCTTGAAGGAGTCGATGCGGTCATCAACCTAGCCGGTGCATCCATTGCCGACACGCGCTGGACGGATGTGCGCAAGCAACTCATTACCGATAGCCGAATCCTGACCACCCGTTTACTGGTTCGGGCGCTGTCACGCTGGTCGTCGAAACCCACAACCTTCATCAGCGCATCCGGCATCGGATATTACGGCGCCACCGACGATCGCCGCCTGGATGAAGGTGCGGCGCGGGGCGAAGGCTTCTTGGCCGATCTCTGTCTTGCATGGGAGTCGGAGGCGTTGCGGGCTGCGGAGTGTGGGGCGCGGGTCGTCATGCTACGCACTGGAATGGTGCTGGAGCAAGACGGAGGGGCGTTGCCCAAGATGTTGTTGCCCTTCCGATTCTTTGCCGGCGGTCCCATCATGCCGGGGAATCAGTGGGTCTCCTGGATTCACCGCTATGATCATGTTGGTCTGATCCAGTGGGCGCTCAGTACACCGACGGTTTCTGGTCCGATCAATGCCGTGGCTCCGGAGCCCGTGATGATGAAGACGTTCTGTGAAGTTCTTGGACAGGTGCTTCACCGACCGTCTTGGCTTCCTGTTCCGATGTTTGCGTTACATGTACTTCTTGGTGAGTTAGGCACATTGATGACAACCGGACAACGAGTCATTCCGGCGAAAGCCATGGCGGGAGGGTATTGTTTCAAATATCCAACGTTAGAAGAAGCACTGCGGGATGTGCTCATGAGATCGGCAGCATAATAAATAGGAGGTACGCGTATGCGAATCCCAAGCATTCTTATCGCGTTAGGATTGGTGATGAGCCTTATCGTACCCGGTATAGCCATGGCCGACCAACACACGAGCCAGGCTCATCATGGGTACACAGACGATGTAAAACTTCCTCACGGTGTCATCGGCATTTCCCTCCAGGTAGGGGCGGAGCGAATCGGCGATCCGGCCATCCTGTATGTCGGCATGGTTCATCCTGAGGGACCAGCTCAGCAGGCGGGGCTTGGACATGGGGATGAGGTGGTGAGTGTTGATGGGGCATCGGTGAAAGGGAGACGGTATGAAGAGGTGGTTGGCATGATTCGGGGAGAGCCAGGAACCGCTGTGAAAGTCGGCGTGAAGGGGGAAAACGGTCTTCGTGAGCTGTCGATCACGCGTGTGGCCGGCGACAAGCTACCGAAAGGACCAGCCGGAACGCACGGAAACCCTGCACGGTAATCACATAGGGAAGTAGGACAGCGCATGCGTGGAATCGTCTGGTTCAGAAGAGATCTTCGCCTTGCCGACCAATCGGCATTCATCGCGGCCTGTGAAGAATGTGACGAGGTCATTCCACTGTTCGTGTTCGATGAGCCGTTACTGCAATCGCATGAGTTCGGGGCGGCCTGCGTGAACTTCATGCTGGGATGTTTGGAGGAGCTTCAATCCTCGCTTGCGGAGCTCGGACTGGTGTTGCAGTGGCGGCGTGGGGTCCAAGTCGACGATGTGTTACGAGCGGCGCTCGAATGGGAAGCTGATGCCGTGTATTGGAACCGAGATTATGAGCCGCGTGCGCTCATACGAGATCAAGGGATGCAGGAGCGATTGGCTCGGGAAGGTATCGTTGCCAAGAGCTTCAAGGACCACGTGGTGTTTGAGGCAGAGGAAGTGCGGGGCGCCACTGGAGAACCGATGCAGCGCTATAGCGCGTATCGTGCTCGCTGGTGGGCCAAGTGGCATGCGGTCAAACCGACAGTCCGTGCCATCCCACATCCCTCAATAACGACAAGGAAATCCGTCCGGTTATCTCCATCGGTCCTTCCAACCGCCGAGGAGCTGGGCTACGAGCGTCTCGTTCCGTGGGTTGCACCGGGAGAGCGTCATGCCCGCGAACAATTGCAGTGGTTCATCGAAGGCCCCATTCACCGGTATGCCGATGGTCGGAATCGTCCTGCGATCGATGGGAGCGCAAAGTTGTCTCCTCACTTGCGGTTCGGAACTATCTCACCGAGGGAAACTGTACAGACAGCGCTACACAGTCTCTCCCAGAGAGGTCCGGTCTCTCGAACAGACGTGTTGACCTGGATCGATGAATTGATCTGGCGTGAATTCTTTCAGCAAGTCTTAGCGGCATTTCCGCATGTCGTTGAGGGACCATTCCGTCGGACAGCCGTGCCTCCGCCGCGAGACCATAGCGCGGAGCGTGATGTCTTGTTCCAAGCGTGGTGCAGTGGACGGACGGGGTATCCGATTGTCGACGCCGGTATGCGGCAGCTCAATCAGACAGGATGGATGCACAATCGCGTCCGCATGATCGTGGCGTCCTTTCTCATCAAGGATCTTCGGATCGACTGGCGGAGTGGTGAGCAGTACTTCATGCGCCACCTGCTCGATGCTGATGTGGCGGCCAATAACGGGAATTGGCAGTGGTGTGCCTCAACCGGCACAGACAGTATGCCGGGCTATCGGATTTTTAATCCTGCGCTTCAGAGTAGGAAGTTTGATCCTGATGGGGTCTACATTCGTCGATATGTCCCTGAACTTGCTTCTGTTTCGTCGAAAAGGATTCATGAGCCACATCTCATGACTCCTGAGGAGCAAGAGCAGGCACATTGCAGGATCGGGATAGAGTATCCGTCACCGGTGGTGGATCATCAACTTGCGCGTCAGGAATATCTCAACCTCGGACAGCAGGAGGAATCAAGATGACAACCTCCCTGCTTCGCCTCGGTATCAGCCGGTGCCTCCTTGGTGATGAAGTCCGCTTTGACGGAGGACATAAGCAGGACCGATTCTTGACCGATGTGTTGGGCCGCTACGTCGAATGGGTGCCGGTTTGTCCTGAGGTCGAGGCGGGATTGGGTATCCCTCGGGAAGCCATGCGGCTAGTCGGGAATCCGCGGCACCCTCGACTCATGACCATTACGAGCAAGGACGATCACACCTCAGCCATGGAGGCCATGATTGACGAGCGTCTCAAGTCGCTCGGCGAATTGGATCTCTCCGGCTTTGTCTTCAAGCGAGGCTCTCCCAGTTGCGGGGTTGAACGGGTACGTGTGTACACGGCACAAGGAATGCCGAGTCACAGCGGCGTCGGAATTTTCGCAAAAGCCTTTATGGCGGAATTTACGCTGATTCCTGTTGAGGAAGAAGGCCGACTCTGTGACCCGTCACTTCGAGAGAATTTTATCGAGCGAGTGTTTTGTTATCGTCGGCTGCAGGACCTCCTACAGAATGGGCTCAACAGGCAGGAGCTCATTCGCTTTCACACCATCCATAAGTACTTGCTGTTGTCCCATAGTCCACAACATTACAAGACGCTGGGACAGCTTGTCGCTCAGGCTGAACGGTATCGACCCAAGGACCTGAGGGTGAAATATGCGGATCTCTTCATGAAGACGTTGGCCGTGAGAGCGACAGTCTCTAAACACGTGAATGTCTTGCAACATATCGTGGGCCACTTCAAAAAGCGAATGAACCCATGTGAGAAGGCCGAGCTGGTGGGTGTGATCAACGACTATCATCAAGGGCTGACTCCGTTAATCGTCCCGCTGACGCTTATCAAACACTATGTCCATGTATTCGACATGAGGTACATCCGCGACCAGGTGTATCTCAACCCACATCCCAAGGAACTGATGTTACGGAATCACGTGTAGAAAGGGACGCACATGCCGCACGTTGTCATCGAAGAAACCGGAGAGCTTCAGGCGTTATATCAGAACTTCACGCCGACTCTTCAGCGGACGGGAGCCGAGATACTCAAAATTCAAGAATTTTACATGTCCAGAAACGGGAAGGATGCCTTGCTCGAGTGTGTGGCGATCGAGGAAGGCACGTCGAGCAATTTCTTTGTCCAGCTCAAGTTACACGACAAGGCCATCACCGTTCGGTTGCTGCCCGCGACCGATCCTGAAAAAACCCCTGGAGTCAAGAAGGTGATGGCCCTCGTAGCCAGGTTTATCCGAACCGTCTATCCGGAGAGTCGCTATGGAAAGACTAATATCCAGGAATACTTAATGATGACGGATTCTGTGTGAGCATGAAGGCGCGGTCTCGATAAAAAAGACCATGACTCACACGGTGAGCTTTGGACATATGCGAAGCAAAGGAGCATCCATGAGAGTACTGAGCACGCAGCGGCTATTGGCGATAAGCATCGCGTTCAGTGGGTCAGTTCTGTCCACCGCCTTCGCAGAAGAGGGTGTATTTGGTACGCCAAAAGGAACCGAGGGCACCAGGATTTTTAAAGCTACCGAGCACCCGTTCTACAGCGGCAAGTTCAGGCTTAAAGGTGGTGCCTCACTCTTGATCGGGAGCATGAAAGATCAATCTCCTTGGGATCATCTTGATTATGCTGGCAAGCGTCTCACTCCGGTGCAAGGCACTATTGAGATCGATGTCAATGAAGTTGCCAACAGTGGTCTTGTGAGGTCGCAGTTTGTCGAAGGGACAGATCACTATCGGATCATCTTTGACCGGTTTGCCGCGAAACAGCCTTTCCATGATGGTGGAATTGCCACGAGAGTGTATGAGCATGGTGATTCGAACAACGGCGATCCGCTCTATCTCAAAACGTGGTTGTACTTGGCAGGCTGGGGAACCGCCACGGTTTTCAAGAACGATGAGGTGCTCTACAAGGACTATGACGCCCATTTTATGGTGATGGAACGCTCACGGGATCCTGACACCCACCAGATCCAGTATCCAGTGAAACGCATGCTGCCTGGGGGTGAGACCGATCCAGCTGGAATGGAAATCGATCTGTGGGTTCGATCCAAAGAGCAGAACCCCAAGAACTTTCCACCCTATGAGACCTTTATCCATCTCTGTTGGGAAGAAGTCACATGGCGTTAAGCGTGCGCAAACATGGGGCATTTTCTCTCAACCCATCAGCGTGGTTCTGGTACGGCTGTGTGCTACTTCTCCCACTCGCTCCAGCGTCATCCGCCGCCTCGGAAGTTCAGGTTTGGAATTTTGAACAAGACAGTCCAGGCAAGGCCCCAGCCGGGTTTCACATCGGGACTTTGTTCGATGGACGACCAGCCGGCGACTGGCAAGTGATCTCAAGCGACAAGGCCACCAGCCCACCGCATGTGTTGGCCCAACTTCACGGGAAGGGAGCTGAGCATGCGTACAAGCTGGTTCTTGTGCAAGGTACGGAGGCGGAAGATATCGATCTGAGCGTCACGTTTTTGCCCATCGCTGGGAAGGCCGATATGGGAGGCGGGCTCATTTGGCGAGCGGCTGACGATCGCAATTACTACCTCGTACGAGCCAACCCATTAGAGCAGAATATCTGTGTTTATCGAGGGGTCAACGGTGTGAGGCACATGATCCAAAACTTTGACCATGTGATCGACATCCGCCAGTGGTACGCATCTCCGCGTCCAGATGCGCGGGTGCGATGTTCGTGTATGGTTTGACGAGCAAGCCGTCTTTACACTCTGTGATCACACGTTTGCCAAAGGGCGTGTCGGGCTCTGGACGAAATTCGATGCCGTAACCTATTGTGATGATGTGCCTCTCCAAAAGACGCGTTGACGTGTGTGGTACAGAATCGGTCAGTCCTCCCACAATTGCGCGGCCACGAGACGCCGTGCGTACTAGCCATAGGAGAAGAAACTCATGAATGATTCAATGAAGGGGGTTGTCCTCGTAGGTCATGGTGGCATCCCAAAGGACTGCCCGCAAGATCTGGTAACGAAATTGAAACGATTGGAAGCCCAACGGCGTGCGGCCAAACAGCAGCCGTCCCAGGAAGAACTTGAATTGGATCAGAAGATCCGTCGTTGGCCACGAACCAAAGAGACCGATCCCTACCAATCGGGCCTGGAGGCCGTGGGGGCCATGTTGCGTCCACATTTGAACGGGATGTTGTTTGCCATGGCCTACAATGAATTCTGCGCACCGACATTGGAAGAAGCCGTGGAGGATTTGGTGAAACAAGGTGTGACATCCATCACCGTCTTGACGACGATGTTCACGCCGGGTGGCTCTCATTCGGAGGTCGAGATACCGGAGATCTTGGACCACTTGCGACCGCTGTATCCCGCTGTTGAACTGCGCTATGCGTGGCCGTTCGATTTGCAGTTGATCGCAAAGACCCTATCAGAGCAGCTAAGGAGATGGTCATGATATGACCTTCTATGGTAAGGCAGGGCGAGGGTGACGGCCTGGGAGGCTTCATGTCCGCAACGGCTCAAAAGGTGAAATAACTCATCATGGCTGCAACTCCCAATGTGCTGATTGTCGGTGCCGGCCTTGCCGGATTGGCCTGTGCGCGTCGCCTGACGAACGCTGGCCTCGCGTGCACGGTCCTTGAAGCGTCCGATGGGGTCGGGGGGCGTGTCCGCACGGATCGTGTCGAAGGATTTCAACTCGATCGCGGATTTCAGGTCTTCCTTGCCGGATATCCGGAAGCGCGGGAAACGCTGAACTATCCTGCATTGGCGCTCATGCCGTTTCATGCCGGAGCGCTCATTCGCCACGCGGGACGCTTTCATGTGATGAGCGATCCCTTTCGCCGGCCGCAAGACGTTCCACAGATGATGCTCAGTCCCATCGGCACGCTTGCCGACAAGTTCAGGATACTGCGTATGCGACGGGACACCCTGCGGCAGCATCTCTGTGCTGTGATGAAAGACCCCACAAGGCCGACTCGCGATGTGCTGCAGGCCTATGAGTTTTCGGACGCGATGGTGAGGCATTTCTTCCAACCGTTTCTCGGCGGCGTGTTCTTGGAGACAGAATTGAGCACGCCTTGCTGGATTTTCGAGTTGGTATGGGCGGCGTTCTGCCGAGGAGTCACTGCCTTACCTCGGGACGGTATGGGCGCGATCGCACAACAACTCGCGGGTACGTTGCCGCCTGGGACGATTCGCCTGAACCACGCCGTCCAACAGATTCGTGCTGCGAGCGTGGTATTGGAGTCCGGGGAGTCGCTCCGGACCGATGTGTTGGTATTGGCGACTAATGACGCGACTGCCGCCCGATTGCGTGGAGAGAATGGATCAAACGCCCTAGCTCGCGGCTCGGTGACGCTCTATTTTGATGCGCCGGCTGCTCCGCAACGCGGACCTTGGTTGATGGTGAATGGGGAAAACGATGGGGTGGCCCGGACTGTCTGTGTCCTCAGTGAGGCGGCGCCATCATACGCGCCGATTGGGCGAGCCTTGATCTCAGTGACCGCGACTGAACAAACTGGTATGCACGGTGATATTTCACAAGCGGTACGACAACATCTTCAATCCTGGTTCGGCTCGCAAGTGAACGAGTGGCGTCATCTACGAACGGATCGTATTCAACGTGCGCTGCCCCCACTCGACGTACTGTCAACCGGGAACCGTACCACCTCACCGCGCCTGGCTGCAGGGCTGTATCTTTGTGGGGATTACCGGGAAAGTGGGACACTCGATGGCGCCCTGCTGTCGGGACGGAAAGCGGCGGAAGCCATACTGGCTGATTTCGGCTTGTCGTGACTTGAACGGTCGGTGTTTCCTTGGTGTATCTGATCAGCAGCCGGAGCCTCCGTGGATTCTGATCCAAAGTCTTGCGTAACTCTTCAACGCCCGCAGGCGATTGTCATGAGCGCGGCAGTAGCCGTGCCGGTGGCCGACGTTGTCAATTGGCCTGTTGCTCCGGTAGTGCGCGCTGCAGCTCCTGAACCCATATGCTCCGCATACCAAGTGGTTTTTACCGGTTGGCTTTTGCGGTTCTGACAGTCATATTCTCGCAGTGTGATTTTTGAGAGTGCTGAGTTGCCAGCTTCCGCCTGAGTCGTCTTATAGTCGAAGAGATCCGACATCATGACGGTCTCGTCTGCCTTCCGAATACTGCCGTGATCCGCATAATAGAGGTAGGTTTCCGTCTCTCCGATCTTCGTCCATTCCGCTGCGGCACTGGGTGAGGAAGCGGACGGGGTCTCACTTCCCGTACAAGCGGTCATCATCCCACAAGACAGTGCGATCAGCATCAATAGTCGTTGCATATTACCCCCTGTTATTTGAATGCAGCGTCGACGGAACCGTACGACAGGCAACCTGCATTTCTGTAGCATCGTCGCTGCCGGGAACCACCCGTGACCACTCACGCGTGGCCGGCGCCGCGTAGAGGACCGGGCCTTGTGCCAAAGCTTGCGGGTAGTACCGAACATGGAGCGGTCGGCTTTTTCTTTGGTCGCAATGGTATTGGCGTTTGATCTTCAATGACCGGTAGGGACCGCCCGGAATAGCCCGCTGCACACGAAAGTCCCGAAGTGTCCAAAGGGTGACCGTTGGTCCCCACACCCCGATACTGGTCATATTCACGTAGCGATCGTATTTATGGGTTCCCCCCACTCGCACCCACTCATCCGCAGCTAAGCTCGCGACTGGTGTCTGACAGAGAAAGAAGCCGAGGCTCCAACCAATTAAGAGATGTCGCTGATTCATCCGCATGCGCTGTCCCTTATGGGTGCGGAACGTTAGCTTGTCGCCAAGGCTTTTTCGAGATCGGCCAGAATGGTGGGCGACAAGGGATTCATTCCTGGGTCATATTTCCCGATGACGTTGCCTGAGCGATCGACCAAGTATTTCTGAAAGTTCCACGTCACACGGCCAGGGAACGCACTCTGCTCGGTCAAGTACCGGTAGAGTGGATGCTTGTCTTTCCCAACCACGCTGATTTTCGAGAACAGGGGAAAGCTGACGCTGTATCGCGTGTAGCAGAATCCTTTGATTTCTTGATTAGTCCCTGGCTCCTGCTGCCCAAAATCATTCGCCGGAAATGCGAGGACCTCGAACCCTCGCTCCTGATATCGCTCATACATTTCCTGAAGGCCGGCGTACTGCGGCGTATTGCCGCACATGCTCGCGGTATTCACGATGAGCAGCACCTTACCTTTGAATGTCTTGAGATCGACGGGTTGGCCATCAATGTCTGGGAGGCGAAATCCATATAGAGGTGCCATCGTGGCACCGGTGCGTGAGGGCGCAAGGGGTTGTTTCTCCAGTGCGTAGGTTTGTGAGGTCGACAGTGCGATGAATCCAAGTCCGAGCAGGACGAGGCCGGAGAGGGCAAAGAGAGCTTTTGAGTAGATCGGCATGGTGAAGGCCTCCATATCTATGGTTAGCAACTGGGATGCTTCCCAAAGTAACCTGTATGTCCATTGTTTGTCAATTATAAAGTTGACAAACACTAGACACCGTGGTAGTAATAGATCCAGACATTCCTCATTATGAGAACTGTTGGGCTTAACTGAGGAATTACAGGGGGGCACCAAATGCTCTGGTGTAAGCAGTTATGCAATAGATTTCGATCTGGTCAGACGCCGCTATTACAAGAGCGTGATCGTCCGATTAATGAGACACCCAGAGCGATAGGTGAGGCAGGCGGCCACCGTAAAATAGATTTAGCTAGAACCCATAATTATGAAGAATTCTTCATGTGAATCTGAGGAGGCCTTCATTTTGTAAAGAGTAAGCTTTGCAAGTAGGGGTGAAAGGAGGTGAAAATTGATGATGACGATCTTCATTGCAATTGCTATCCTGGGCATTATCACCGCGATCATATATCGGCCGACCGTCACTCTTGTTCCCATCAAACTCAAACGAGTAACACAATTCCGAAAACTGTGTAGCGTCCTCGTGGTTTTTCCACTGATGTTACCCGGTCTGGCTGGTGCGCATGGCAATGTGACTCTAGAGGAAGATATGTGTGTTCAACGAGTCGGGGGGAATCTCGTCCATTTCAACGCCTATCAGCCGCAACATGCCGCAAAGGCTCAGTACTGTACCGACATCCCGGCTGAAGGCGACACCTTTCTCGTGCTGGATCTCGTCGATCCGATCCTGCGAAATCTCCCAATAGGAGTGCGGGTGATCAAGGGAATGAGTGAGGCCACGGAGGAGGAGACTATTGCCGACTGGCCACCCATGATCCATCCGGACGGAGTCCTACGAGGAGAAGCCAAATTAGCCAAGGGGCTCTATCGGGTAATCATCACGCCAGAAGGGTTCAGCCCCTCGTCGTATCTGTTACGAGTCCAGCAGATTGATTATGCAAATGTGGCGAAAACGGCGATTGGACCTTTGACCGTGCTTCTGCTGCTCATCGTGATCGGCTATGAGGTCTCAAAATCAACGCGAGTCAGAAGCTGGTGGGTTTCCAGTCGTGCCTAAACTGATCTGCGGAGAAGTGCGTCTAACAAGGAGGTAACATCATGGCAGCATCAAGTGAGCGAGGGTATGACGTCTCGCAGTGGTACGATTCGAAGCCGGTGAAGATCGGCTGGTTTGCGATGTTGGCGATCGGGGTGTTTTGGGTGCTGTACCAGCGAACCTTCGGGTATTCGCATGGGCTGGATTCGATGACCCCGGAGTTTGAGTCGGTGTGGATGGGGCTGTGGCGGTTTAACATTCTGGCCAACGCCATCTTCTTTGCCGTCTCGATCGGGTGGATCTGGGTGACGCGGGATCGGAACCTGACGAACCTGGACCCGAAGCTGGAGCTGAAGCGGTACTTTTACTGGATGGGCTGGTTGGTGTGCTACATCTGGGGCGTGTACTACGCGGGGAGCTACACGTTGGAGCAGGATGCGGCGTGGCATCAAGTGATCATCCGGGACACGAGCTTTACGGCGAGCCACATTGTGGCGTTCTACGGGACGTTCCCGCTGTACATTACGTGCGGCGT
>NIUT01000133.1:0-8145 GCA_002254365.1 Nitrospira sp. UW-LDO-01 | reverse complement strand
CAGACGCGGTTGCCGCTGTATAGCCAAGCGACGTCGTTCCCGTTGGTGGCGGCGGTGGTGGGGCCGATGTTCATTCTGCCGAACGTGGGGCTCAACGAGTGGGGCCATGCGTTCTGGTTTGTGGATGAGCTGTTTGCGGCACCGTTGCACTGGGGCTTTGTGACGTTGGGCTGGTGTGGGTTGTTCGGGGCAGCGGGCGGGGTGGCGGCGCAGATCGTGAGCCGGATGTCGAATCTGGCGGACGTGATCTGGAACAACGCGCCGAAGAGCATTTTGGATCCGTTCCCGGCCCAGGTGCAGAGCGCCAGCGCCAAGAGCGTGTACTAAGCGAGAAGGATTCAGTCGGATCGAGCGGCCCGGCACTCCCCCAGGGGTGCCGGGCCGTGTCGTTTGTTGGCACGAAGAATCTAGAGGATGACATCATATCTCTCTGTTAAAAAGATCATCGTGGCAACAGTAGTTGAAGATTAGACGGGTCGTTGTGGGGCGCCAAATCGATATGGTGAGAGAGGAGAGGGGCGATGTCTACCGAACAAATTTGTCCGAGCTGTAGTGCCGAGAAGGTTCAACGGGTGGGTGATATCTTTAGGAATGCTGCTTCCGAAAAGGCCATCAGTGATCTCCCAAAGTCGTTTCATCCGCCAAGAGCACCCTGGGCCTATCTTCAAGGTTTTCTGCTAGGGATCCCGGCAAACGCCGCCGTCATGCTCAGCATGGGGCCTCCTCAAGGATCAGAGTCGCAGATGGCCGTCGCGGAACTTGCTTCATCACTTGCTTTTCTTGGAGTCTGGGTCGGCTATGGAAGATTGAAGACGAAGAACTATGGTAAGAAGCTGGAAGAATGGAAAGAGACGACGGCAGCAAAATTTCTGTGTCTCAAATGCAGCCACTCGTTTGAAGGTTAGTCTTCTTGGAGTGGCTCGCGCCATGCTGGTTTTCTGGTAGGTACTCCCTGCGCACTTGTTTGTTCATACTCTGGATCTTGAGCCTCTACCACATCCGACCAGTTTCCAACGATGGGCTGTGGACGAATGCCGTGAGGTAGCGTAGACCACAATCTGGTTATCCTCTGACGAAGTCGAGGTAGCGTGCAGGCTGGAGAGTGGTAAACCGCTTACGACCGCCTACTACCCAGAGCCCAATCGGCATGTGAGCGGGTCAATGTTGTCGCAGGCTCATCTGATCGTCCCATTTTCGAGAGAACTTCCGGCCCGCGCCGCGTAATGCCACCAAAGCGCAGCATCGGAACGGTCTGGGCCGGAGATTCTTTTGGCGTTGCGATCAGGGTGAACTACTTACCAGCGATCGCGCTTTCCACCACGGCCACCGCCGCCGCCACCACCGAAACCACCACCACCGCCACCAGAACGCTCCATTGGTTTCGCTTCATTCACCGTTAACGTGCGGCCACCCATCTCTGAGCCATGGAGTGCCGTGATTGCCGCGGCTGCCTCAGCATCCGAAGACATCTCCACGAAGCCAAATCCACGCGACTGTCCCGTGAACTTATCCGAGATGATCTTTGCCGAGGCTACCGTGCCATGGGCCCCGAATGTGTCAGACAATTGCTGCTCGGTCACCGAATACGGCAACCCACCGACGTAAAGCTTTGAACCCATCTTGGGCTCCTCCTGTGATGATGATATTGTCCATGACGCGAGAGGGTATCGTAAAAGGAAGGCGCGACCCAAGGATGGTCCGGTGTAACGGGGCTCAGGCTCGACGTCCAATCACAGTCTCGGCAGGCACAACATCGATAATAGGCCGTCTTACGCTCGTTTCATGCGAGGCCTGACGCGATGAAACGATCATAGTGTATCAAGATACGACGGCAATAGATAGCGTTCCTTATGGCGCGGGATTTTAGTGACTCCTTGGAGGTGAACCGCAGTCAAGAAGGCCTCCGGTCAGGCCTTATCACAGGAGACGAGCGACGACTTTCTAGGCAAAAATCAAGCCTTCCAGGCTACGCCGGGGAGCAAGCTAACGGGAGAGAAGGTCTACCGCTTTGAAAGCGAAGCTGCAGTGAATCGATTTTTCAATAGGTTAGCGTACATTGAAAGGTGTGATGTCCCCAAACCGGACATACACCTTTCAATGTCACGTTGAGGCTATCCCGTCATTGCTTTTTCGGGGGAAATTCCGGCCCGAGAATCGTCGCAGGTTACCAGCGATCGTGCTTTCCACCACCGCCGCTACGGCCAGAATGCTCCATCGGTTCGGCTTCATTGTCCGAGAGCGTGCGGCCATCCATGTCCGAACCATGAAGCGCCGTGATGGTGGCTTGCGCCTCAGCATCTGAGGACATCTCCACGAAACTAAATCCACGTGACTGTCTCGTGAACTTGTCGGAGATAATCTTTGCAGAGGCTACGTGTCATGCGCCCCGATGTCCCGGTCTTTCCTGCCCAGTCGATACACACCACAAGCTTTAACATGAAGGGCCAAACAACGGGCGCCACCAAAATCAGCGGGATGGACAAGCCTCCGACGACTACACTACGGTAATAATGAGAATGGCAAAGGCGTCAGGACCATGTGGGCGTATCAATGAACTCCGATTGTTCCTCCCGCATAATTGCAGTTTGGGCGGATATCAGTAAATTCTGCACCACTTGTCTGACCGTTCTGGTTCGGCTCAACTGCAACGCGAATGTCAAAGGGCGTATCAGTGCATTCAGTTACTAGGATAGTTTGCCACTTCTTTTCATTAAAGCATGTCTCATAATTCTCGTTACATGTTCTACATGTCTTAGGGATGCTAAACCATTTCCCGTACTGGCCGTTTTGAGGTTTAATCGATGCTTGGACAATGCAGTCCGATGTCATGTTAAGTAGGTTAAGCTTCCACGGGTCAGCCTTTGCTGCTTGAGACTTTTGAATTGGTTCGACTTCTGTAACTTCGATTGGTGTAAGAGACTTGAGATCATCGATTCCCGATGTAAAACCTGTGGGTGCAGCTTTAGAGCCAACGGAGTTTTTGCCAGCCATTTCCATCGAATTACAGCCGACAAAAGTAGTCGTACAAAGTATCATTACAGCCATTGACCAAGATGTGACACGCCTAAAAATCATCTTTAACACCTCCATAGTTGAGCAAGAACATCTACTTATTAACAGTTCAATTTAGCTGCTTGTTGAAGATGTGTCCAGTCCTCTTCGGACCAAGGACATTCATGCCGTATTAAGTAGACCGTAATGGCCTAATCTTCATCCGTTTCTGTAGCTAGGGGGTGTAGGGGGCGAACCTACGGCCCGCTGATTAAGAGTCCCGACCGAAACCTACCACAGGACTGCCAAGATACCCAGGCCGAGTAATTTCAAACATCTACCGAGGATGAGACATGAAGGTACCTCATCCTGGTTTAGCACCAGCTTGATACCAATACTTCAGCGTGCTCGTTTCCTGACAAAGAACAGCGGCCAAAGCAGATGTGGACGGAACAAGAATCATTCTGTCCACATAGCCTCGGATGAATTACCGTTTCAGGATCTCGAAGAGATGCGCGAGCGCAAGGCAGAAATGTCCTATGGCAAATGCCAGCTGGATAGTCATACGACCCTCTCGGCTGGTTTGCCTCCCTCTTGGTCCACAGCCCCAGTCGCTGGAAGGCTTTTCGACGGGATCTACTATGGTAAATATCAGTCTAGCAAACGATCATAGAATCTCGCTGATTGGCTATCATAGGGATGGTCATTGCATACTTCATGGGGCGTGGCTCCAAAGGCCTGTAATGTCACCTGTGTACATCCCCCCAAGCCCCAGCATACGATGGTCCCACATACTGCTTGTAATGTGGAGACCCAACCGCGGGGCTGTCCTTTTTCCATGCGGATCTGTGGGGGACAGGGGCTATACAGATCACCCCGAGTGTTTCTCACACTAGACCTGACGCCCGTGGTTTGCGCCCACGATGAGGGCCAGCAGGCGGCAGCACACCACGAAGGAGCCAGGCGATGAGTGACCACTACCTCGCCGAAGAGGAAAGCTTTTCGGCTGCGGTGATGATGAGGTGAGACGTAGAGAAGCGTTATTGGTTCAAGGAGAAGCCGCTGTGGGTAAATCTCTCAATTGCTTAGGGTGCATTGAAAGGTATTGGTGTCCCCAACGGGATTTGAACCCGTGTTACTGCCTTGAAAGGGCAATGTCCTAGGCCAGGCTAGACGATGGGGACATGACAGCAAAGGCCAGGACGAAATGGATACCATATTCAGAGCGGTGCTGTCACTAGGGGAGGTAGCCCACAGGTTGAGGCGGGCTTGCTTGCGAGAGTTGATCTCTCCCCTTGGTGGCTTGTAGTTGAGTATGCGGGTGTTAGTGGCTTCTTCACGCCAACGGAGCATAGAGCGGCAGGTTTCCCTCGATGGCAGCAAGGGGACGGTGGGCTTGGTCCTTTTGTGAGAGAATCGGTTGAGTCACCGGCCAGGGAATTCCTAGGGTCGGATCATTCCAGAGGACCCCTCGATCATTTGTAGGGGAATAATAGGCTGTACACTTGTAGAGGAAACAGGCGGTGTCGCTGGTGACACAAAAGCCATGAGCGCAGCCAGGGGGAATGTAGAGTTGCTGAACGGTTGACCCAGACAAAACTATTCCATACCACTTGCCGAAGGTCGGCGAGCCTTTTCGGATATCGAGCACAACATCGTACACCGTCCCTTCCAGGGCCATCACGAGTTTTCCCTGGGCGTTGGGGTGTTGGAAATGGAGGCCTCGTACCGTATTTCGAATGGAACGGGAGTAGTTATCCTGGACAAAGTGTTCCGTAATGCCCGCTTCACGGTATCGCTGTTCGTGATAGGTTTCCGCAAAAGAACCACGATGATCTCCCAGGAGGGAGGGTTCCAGTACGAGCACACCGGGAATGTTGATACGGGTCACCTGCATCGTGTCGCTTATTCCGGATCAGGTTTTTCCCCAGGCCGGAGACCTGTGGAAGGATCGACGCTTCCTGGCGTATCGGGATACAATCGCTCCAAGCGGTCTATCAACGGTAATGCTTCAGGTGTGCTATTCATCCTAGGGGCGCTGACGGGATGGTCCCAGACCAGGGTGGAGATATTGGCATCTTGGAGTAGAGATCGGATGGTAGAGGCACAGGCTTCAAGTGTGAGTTCAGTTCCGCCCCGGAGATCAAGAACACGTTCTTGAGGGTTGGTTGGGGGTGGCTCCGTATGAAGGAGTCTCCAGCAACGATCAAAAATTGTCTGGCGGAGCTCTTTGGATACGTTGATGGTCGTCAGATCTGCAGTACAAAGTGCCGACACGAATAAGACAAACTGGAGCTCAGGCATGCTTGGATGCTGAACATCAAGAGACGGCATCCGCTCATTATCCGTATGGATGTCGAGCGAGTCAACTGTTGGGCGCTTTAGCCTGCCTTGTCGACACAGAGTAGGAGGGAGTAAGAGGAAATGGTAACGATAGCTCTGACTGGACAACTCCAAACCATGGATGGGGAGTGTGATCTGGCCTGCGAAATCGATCAGTCGCTCTCCGTCCGGCAACTGATCCAGCGGCAGGGTGTTCAGTTGCGCCATCTGCTGCAGCTGTTACGCGAGAAAAAAGTGCTGGTCACCATAAACAAGCGAATCGCGAGCGAAGATTCGCTTGTTCACGATGGGGATGCGATTCGCCTCATCGGCCATGATGGGATGGGTGGGAGCGGGCTTGGCCCCACGCACTTGTAGACTGAGCGGAGTGGAAATGATGAGGGGATCGAAACTAAGAATGCTTCGATCCCCTCATAAACGGAGGCTCTATGCAGCGGAGGGTCAACCCGGTGGCTGATCAAGCACTGCAGTAACGCCAGGACAGGAGCTCGTGTTATTTCTTGCCGAGAATCGCGTCCTTGGCTGCCTTCGCCACCCGGAATTTCACCACGCGCTTTGCGGGGATCTTGATCTCCGCGCCGGTTTGAGGGTTACGTCCGATCCGCGCCTTGCGGTTGGCCAGCTTGAGTTTGCCGATTCCGGGCACGGTGAAGACATTCTTGGCTTCACGATAGGCCAAGGCCGCCAGATCATCAAGAATCTGGACCGCCCCTTTCTTGGTGATGCCAGCTTTCCCGGCGATGTAATCAGCAATCTGGGACTTCGTCATTGATTTTGCCATTCGTAAACCTCCTTGAGGGTAAGGAATGAATGAAATATGGTTCGTGTGACGCGACTCGCACTGAAACATTCCGCCCGAGAATTAGGAGCGCCCGAACGTCCGCTCGTGCTC
This sequence comes from Nitrospira sp. UW-LDO-01, assembly GCA_002254365.1. Classification (GTDB taxonomy): domain Bacteria; phylum Nitrospirota; class Nitrospiria; order Nitrospirales; family Nitrospiraceae; genus Nitrospira_D. The sequence goes on along the minus strand of NIUT01000133.1, from coordinate 1,919 downwards.
GCCTTGTGAAAGTCCGCGAGAGTGTAGCCAAGAGTCGAAAGAGTGTCAACGAGAAAAACGCGCGTCTGGCGCGAAGAAATGCGTACGAGGCCCTTGCGGATCCTGCAAATGGAAGGGTACAGTAGGGCTGGATGGACTTTCGAGTCAGCGTAAACGGCTCTTGACCGTGGATCGGGTGAGATGGGTAAAGACCTTCCTATAATATCCGTAGGTACAGAAGGCTCGTCTTCGGAGCAGCCTGAGAACTTTCTCTATTCCCGAGTCTTTTGTCAAAAGGAAAACTCACCTCCGCTCGGCCTGTTACTGGAGTTTCTCAGGTCTCGGGGGCAAAGTCCGATTCTCCCGAGCACGCTCGAGGAGGGAATGCTTCAGGAGTGGGCCTGGGTTCAAGTGGCGTTGGGCTATCACAAGGATCGGAAACCAATCCAGGTCTTTTGTGTGCGCGATCGCGGAAGTTATCGGGATGTCTATGATCAGGAGAAACAGCAATTCCTGGATGTCCTCACGGCCTACGCTGATGTCGAAGCGCAATTGGCTTTGGAGTATGTGAATCGCTGTCGATTTATTTTGACGACGCGCATGGTTGAGCACGATGTGACGGACGAAGGCTATGATTTCAATGGCTGGATTCTCGAGTTCTACCAAGAACAGTGCAATGGGATCGTGCAGATCGATCGGCAGGGGTTCTTTTCTCCGAAGGGAGAATTAATCGTCGACCTGTCGAGTCCAGCCGAGAGTTGATGTGGCGCAGGCGCAGAACTGCCGATCCTTCCCGCTGTTCGAACAAACGGCACGATGGTTTGAGCATGCACACGCGGCCCTCCTCGGCGAGTTGCCATGTCGCCTGGGCTGCTCCCATTGCTGTGTGGGGATCTTTCCCGTCACGCTTCTCGATGAGCAGATCATCCGGCTTGGGTTGAACGAGCTTCCCGACAATCACCGGGAACGAATCGTCAAGACGGCGGCAGCTCAGGTCATGAAACTTACGGAGAGCGTGCCGCAGCTGCTCACGAATCGGTTCGTCGATCACTGGCCGGAGCAAGAAAGTGAACAGGTGATTGAGCAGGGGGCAGCATGGCCTTGCCCTGCGTTGGAGAGTGATGGAAGGTGTGCGATCTATCTGTTTCGACCGCTCGTCTGTCGATCCATGGGGATTCCTTCTGAGGACGAGGGCCTTGTTGATGGTGCTTGTGCGGTACAAACGGCGGTCCCATTGATCCGGCTCTCAACAGTCCTTCGAGAGGAGGAGGACCGTTTAGCCGGGCAGGAAGCGGAACAACTCGAGGTCTTGCGTCACCAAAAAGGAGTCGAAGGAGAAGAGATACTCCTCCCGTTTGCGTTTATACCGGAAGTAGCAGCGCAGGTGGACTCGGCCTAGACAGCATATTTCTAGCTATGCTAAGGTGAACACCCTTGGTTACGGGAGCGCCTGTAGCTCAGCTGGATAGAGCATCAGCCTCCGGAGCTGAGGGCCACAGGTTCAAATCCTGTCAGGCGCACCAAACCGCCGCTTGTGGTCGCAGTGACAATTCAATACCCGGTGGGGCCGTTAGCTCAGTTGGTAGAGCAGCTGACTCTTAATCAGCGGGCCGTAGGTTCGACCCCTACACGGCCCACCAAACTTCTCGTCCGCGTATCGGTGGTTGTTCAAGGATAGCCACGGAAAAGACTCCCAGTCCATTATCTGTTTTGCGCAGTCCAGTCTCTCTCTTTTGTCGTGCGGTCTCGGCGGAACACTGGTGTGTTCCCGTCGTGCGTGCGTGGCAAGAGGGTTCAGCGACTGGGCTTGCGCCGAGGGGTTCGCCGGGGTTGAACGGTTCGGCGTCCCTTCTTCGAGGGTTTTTTGCGCGGTAACTTTTTCGATGCGGGAGCTGGTGGTGGTACTTCCGTTGTGTTCATGATCCGACGGCTGGGCGTCT
>NIUT01000132.1 GCA_002254365.1 Nitrospira sp. UW-LDO-01 | reverse complement strand
GGACACCCACACTGCACCATCAAGAAGAGAGAGAAGAGAAAGGCCGCCTCAACTGAGGCGGCCTTTTAATTTTCGGTTCCCCTCCTCTCCTTCTCCAAGAAAACCTACGCTACTCTCAATCCAATCATCCTGAACCGGCTACAGTTGCAATCTAATTATGGAGTGGTAAAGTGAGGGCGAAGAGGGCTCTATGAACTCTCACGAGTTTCAGCCGTTGTCACTTGCGGATTTTGGAATTTCGTCTGAACGCGGTTTCCTCCCGTCGGATCCTTGTGGATCGCTGCCAGACTGTCCCGCACTCAACCACCTGAGTCATGAGCTGCCTAAGCTATTGAGCGCGCGCCAGGTTCGACAGTTTATCGACAAACAGCCAGCCTTACTCCCATCTATCCCTTCAACTTGGCGCGAGGATGACTATCGGACTGCGATGCGCATCCTGTCCTTTGCCAGCCATGCCTATGTATGGGAAACACCTGGGCAACCAGCCGCTAAGGTGCTCTCTCAGCTTGCGCGTCCCTGGCATGAGATCGCTCAGAAACTCGGTCGCCCACCGGTCCTCTCCTACGCCTCCTATGCACTGGATAACTGGCGACGGCTTGACTCGACGAAACCCATTCAGCTCGACAATATCGTGCTGCTGCAAAACTTTCTCGGTGGGTTGGATGAGGAGTGGTTCGTCGTGGTTCACATTCAGATTGAGTACCAGGCAGGGCCCAGCCTAGAAGGATTGCTGCGGGCGATCAACGGAGCTGCGACAGGGAAGGACGATGAGGTGCTGCTGGGTTTACAAGCCTTGGCCTCCGCGCAAACCGCCATGCGAGATACGCTGCTCCGCATGAAAGAGCGATGCGATCCCTATGTCTACTACACCCGTGTGAGACCCTACATCCATGGCTGGAAGAACAGCCCGTCACTGCCCAACGGCCTCATCTATGACAAGGTCGAGGCCTACGCGCAACAGCCGCAGCAGTTTCGTGGCGAAACCGGGGCACAAAGTTCAATCGTGCCGTGCTTCGACGCAGGCCTAGGCATCCACCACGCGCCAGATCCTTTGACTGTGTATCTGCAAGAGATGCGGGAGTACATGCCACCCCAGCACCGTGCTTTTATTGAGGCTCTGGAGAGCAAGACCAACGGCCAGGGGCGTGCCCTCCTATCCGGCTATGTTCATGACCGCAGGCAGCATCACCCCGGGCTGTGGTCCGCCTACTGTACCTGCGTCGACCTACTGGCGCAGTTCCGGGAAATCCATATCGGCTACGCCGATAGTTACATCCATCGCCAACATCAAACCAGTGCGACCAATCCAACGGCCGTAGGCACCGGTGGCACGCCCTTCATGACTTACCTACAAAAGCATCTGGACGAAACGCGACAGGCCATCGTGGCCTAAAACTGATAGGTTCTTCCTGATTACGACCCATTGTTTAAGTAACGTGGATGACAGCGTGCTGCCTCAAACTGTGATTTTGATATGAATGGCCACACACTCTCTTCGCCTGTTCGAAAAGCATAAGGAAACTTCGGGAAACTGCCGAACGTCAGCAGTCGCAAGAGAGAGCCCCCAGGATTGCCCGGCCATGTTCGAGGCTTCCACTCGTACTCATAATCTGAATGCAAGAATAGAATCCACTTTGCAATTTCCTGACGACTCTCATCCGGAATCCTCCATTTCGCAACCATACGATGCGTTCTGAAATCATCGTACAGAGGCCAACACCCACACCACCAGATTTCACGGATTGCAAAGTCCTCCGACTCTGGAACACGATTTTCAAAGTCAAAATTTTCAATCCGGCCAGCAATAAACTGATGGATTAGTTCTGCCAGTATATTTCTAGCGGATCGATCAACCATGATCGTACGACCTTATGAGGCAGTCTATCAGTTGCGTGATTGAAGTAAGAGGGTTTTGTGACTTCCCACTTATGTATGGCTTCTCCCTATCCTACTCTACAAGCAGGGTATCCCTGCCGGTTTCCCTACGCCCGTCGCGCGAGTACCGACGGCGAAATAGGGACAAGGCTGAATTTTATATATTGGCTAAGAGTAGAGAAATCAGGTGGGGTCTGTGACAGAAGCGTGCTGCTTCAGCGTAAGGTTTCGGAGAACACCGGTTCAATTCGTAGCAGAAATCGGAGAGGTACATTGCAATGGTCAGCCGTTCTTCTGGAGTTTGAAGCCTAGCTCGTGCAATCTCTTCGTGAGCGAGCTGCTCACTCAACTTGCTCGGTCGCTGTTGAGACTATTGAGGGGTTGTCTATGGCTGAGGTTTCATAAGGGCGAGTATACATGGGTCTGATGCAACCTAAAAGGGCGAGCCAAAAAACAGCCACGATACTCAGCGGGAAGCGCCTATGACTCAGAGTGCACCGCTTGTTGTAGTCGGCATCGATCTCGCCGGATCACCAAAGCGACCGACTGGAATCTGTGTACTTCGCAACCTGATTGCTGAAACGCACGTCCTATTCAGCGACGAGGACATTCTTGGCTTCGTAAAAGAGGCTCGCCCTACGCTTGTCTCGATCGACGCACCACTCAGCCTGCCGAATGGACGGCGAACGGTTCACGATCGTTCTCGTGAACACCTGCGGGAATGCGATCGTGAGCTGCTCCGCCGAGGTATCCGATTCTCCCCCATCACCCTCGGCCCCATGCGCATGTTGACGGAACGTGGCCTGGCACTCAAGAAACGCCTCGCTACAATGGGCCATCAGGCTGTGGAGTGCTACCCTGGCGCGGCGCAAGATCTCTGGGGGATTCCTCGGCAACACAAAGACCGACTAGGTTTGCTTAACGGACTGAGAAAGCTCGGGCTGCGTGGCCTGAAAAAGACATCGACCGGCGACGAGTTGGACGCTGCAACAGCGGCACTCGTCGGACGATGGTTCCTCCTCGGTCAGGGGCTGATGCTGAGGGGAACGACGGGAATCCTAACTCCCGCAACCACATCGGAAGCGAGACCGAAGAACGTCAATACACGTCTGAAATTGAATCGCTAAGGCGACCGTCCTACCTTCCACGTCCCGGATGGAACGGCTGCGCAAGGATTGTCGAAAGGAAAGATACACCTCTCCCCTCCACTCTAGCAGGGCATCCCTGGCGGTCTCACTGCGCCCGTCGACCGAGCACCGCCCATAATTGTGGCTTGTGATTGTTCCCGCGTGCGCGGTTGGGGAGCAAGAGACTGGCAGGGATACCCCCTGCCTACTTCCCAAATGCTTTTTTCAGCAGCGGTTCGATCTCGCCCTTAGCGGCCATGGGATCAAGGACGTCGGTATCTCCGTAGAACGTCCCGTCGATAAATACTTTAGGAAGCGTCGGCCAATTGGTGATCTTCGTCAGCGCCTCCCGCTTCGCCGGTTGCGACAGAACATCAATCAGTTCATACGGGTACCCATACTTATCAAAAAACTGCATGGTCTCTCGGGTAAATCCGCACATCGGCATGGTCTTCGTCCCCTTGCCGTAAATCAGAATTTTATGAGCCTTCACTTCTTTCTGAATTTCATCTTCTATCTGGTCAGCCATCGTCTCCTCCTAGGCTTCGTCGGTCGTTCGTGCCGTCAGTTCCAAGGCGTGGATCCGCCCATCTTTCATCGGCGCATCTAACGCTTGATAGATCATGCGGTGGCGGTCCAGGAGATTTTTCCCCTGAAACCCGTCCGACACAATTACCACTTTGAGATGGTTCATCGTACCGGTACGGTCTGTCACCGTCACGACCGCATCGGGCAAGGATTTGCGAATGTAGTCGGTCAGCACATCTTGAGTAATCACCGGCCTCCACTCCTCTGTTTTTAATACCCTAGCCCAAATCAGCGGTGAAAGGCAATGTGCCCTTCGCCTGGTGGTTTTCAACAGAGTGGTGGTGCATATCAGCCAACTTCGTACAGAAGGTCACAATCCCAAATGATCAAGGTATTGAAAAGATGCACCTTCGTAATTCTCACAGTTCGGCACCGACCTTGCGACGCTCAGACGTATAGACGGAAACCAATCGCCGCTGTTCACCAAGGAGGTTGCTATGAGCGAATTCAAGTCAGGATTCTTCGTTGGAGGTGAGAGCTGCAATGGGCGAGTACTGGTTGTCGATGACGAGCCCGATATTCGTAAGGTCGTTCGCATGACGCTCCAAAAGGGCGGGTATGATGTTCTCGAAGCCGAAAATGGGGAAAAGGCCATTGAGGCCATCAACTCCGGCGAGAATCGACTGCTCCTTGATGTCATCATCTGCGACATCCGGATGCCCAAAGTCAACGGGATCGAAGCGATTGCCTACTTCCGCCAGAACTATCCTCGCGTCCCGTTGATTGTTTTGACTGGATTCCCGGACACCGACATGGCTACGTCATTACTCCGTCAGGGCGTGGTGGACTATCTGGTGAAGCCAGTCGAGGGTGAGAAACTGAAGGCTTCCGTTGCACGAGCCATGGAGCAACGTGAACTGGCCCATCTCTGATCAGCTGAGCCACAACCGGGGGATCACACATGACGATCTTCTCACCGAGCATCGCGCCCTCACAAACCGAGTCTCAAGGGACTGCAGAGGCTCTCCCGCTGCCTCCGATGAGAGTCGCCATCATCGGAGCGGGTCGTGGGGGAGCGGCCCTCCTTGATACACTCCATCAAATCGGCACGATTGAGGTCGTCGGTATCGTCGACAAGAATCCAACGGCACCCGGCCTCCAGCGAGCCCAAGATCTCAACGTGCCGGTCTTTGATCAGGTATCGGACCTGATCAAAGACCGGCACCCCAGTCTCCTCATGGATGTGACTGGTGACCCCGCGATGGAGTCAGCGCTCCAAGAACAGGTGCCTCCAGGAACCGACATCGTCAATGGCCAGACGTCGCGGCTGCTCTGGTTGCTTATCCAGCATGAAATGACGTTGCAAACCGAGTTGCTCCATGCGGAGAAACTTGCGGGAATCGGCTCGTTTGCCGCCGGCATCGCACACGACATCAATAATCCGCTCCAGCTCATTCTGGGCTTGGCGGAAAACCTCACCGACGAAACAGACCTCGACGCAGTGCACCTTCAAGCAGGCGACATTATTGAAGCTGTAAAACGAACGACGGCGATTTGTCGAGACCTGACGTCCTATTCTCGCCGTACGTCACTTCGACCAGATGGACTCATCGGCGTCAACGGTAAGCTCGATGAGGCCCTGAAGATCGCTCGCTACGCCGTTGCCCTCCAAGACATTGAGATTCGGAAGCACTACCAACCGGACGTGGTCGCGAAGGGAAACCCTGATCAGCTCCTCCATGTGTTCGTCAATCTCATTACCAACGCGGTCCAAGCGATGGAACACCAAGGGATCTTGACCCTGGAAACCGCGACGGTAGACGGAGGGACGCAGGTCCGTGTATCGGACACCGGCAGCGGCATTGCGCCGGAACTGCTGAACCGCATTTTTGATCCCTTCTTCACGACAAAGCCGCCCGGTAAGGGAACTGGCTTGGGCCTCTACAATATCAAGAATGTCATCCATCACATGCATGGGGCCATTTCCGTGGAAAGCCAGGTCGGACGTGGATCAACCTTCACACTCACCTTCCCTGGAGAAACCAGCCCGCAGGAGGAGGGATCATCATGAACGCCCCCTCACCTCCTTCGCCAACCGGCGCCAGGTGGGGACTCAAGACCAAGATCATCGTGTCTATGCTGCTTGTCGGTCTGCTCCCACTCGTCGTTGGCCTGGGCATGGCGTTCTGGCAGGGGTCTCAAGAAATCCGGGAGGTCAGCGGGGAAAGCTTCGAAGCTTTGGCCACTGAAGCGGCCAGAAAACTCGACCTGCTCGTGGTGGAAGAGATCGCGCACACCGCTCGAATCGCGAATGATCCCACCATCATCCGGGAGCTTGAGCGCCGGCGTGATACCCCTAGCAACTCAAGAACGAGCACGGACTTGGAACGGCGATGGATGAACCGAGAGAACGCCGCCGTCAAGTCCCTCACGGACAACTCGCTCAGTGCGCTGCTCCGTGACTACTTTTCGGGAGTGCATAGCCCACCGGGACAGTTGCTTCCCCAAGTGGTTCGCTCCTCGACAAAGATGCTGTTCCTGACCGACACCCAAGGCGCACTGGTCGGGACCATGACCGACCATCCAGCTTTTCGTCATCGGGATGCTCGATGGTGGCAGGGAGCCTTCAACAAAGGCGTCGGTAAGCTCTACATCGAAGACCTCCATTTTGACGAGAGGGTGAATGTCTATGTGTTCACCATCTCCCTGCCGATCATGGATAGTCTCCGACATGGCGCCGTCGGCGTACTCCATCGCGTGATCGATGCCAAGGAATTCTTTTCCCCTTCGACCCATACCATCCGGTTTGGGAAAACCGGTCACGTGATGTTGATCAATACCAACGGCATCGTCATCAGCTGTCCTATTCTCCCGACCGGCGTTCCGCTGTCCGAGCCGAGCTTGACGCCCCTCATCACACCAAATCACTCCGGATGGGTCCAAGCATCGAGCGACGGCCATGGAGGGCATGAAACGTCCGTCATCGGCTTTGCACCACTCCCGGAAACCAACCGAGCAACCAACGGCTCAATCGAAGAGGGATCCTGGCACACGTTCGTCTGGCAGTCATCCGATGAGCTCTTCGCGCCGATTCAGCATCTGTTCAGTTGGGTGCTGATGTTCGGCCTGGTGGCCATCACACTCCTGGTCTCACTGGGCTATGTCGCCGCCGGCCGCATCGTCACTCCTGTCCGACAGCTTCAGCAGGCAGCCCAGGCCATCGGACGCGGCGAGCTCGAACGACCGATTCAGATCAGTACCGGTGATGAGCTGGAAGATCTCGCCGGAGAATTCAATCGCATGAATGCACAGTTGAAAGCTGCATTTGCCGGCCTCACCAGCCAAGTGGAATTGAAAACCCAGGAAGTCCGAGTCCTTCAACAGTCGACAGACCAAATTCTGGATGCCGTTCCGACACCTATTCTTCTGATCGACGCGCACGAAGTCGTGCAGTACATCAATCAAGCTGGACGCGAATCATTTCCGGCACAAGGAACGGTACCAGGCTCGTCGCTGTTTTCAATTCTCTCCCTCGACCAGGCACAGCAGAAACGTCTGCAAGCGGAGTTCCGAGCGAACGGCAATGCACCGCTCACTGCAGCCATGAGTACAGCGGAGACCGCGCCACGGGATCCGTTGATGCCGGACACCGATCACGATTCGGCCAAACATCGTGCTCAGCTCCAGATCGGGTCGCGCACCTACCGGTATCAATGGTTCCGTCTGCCGGCTAGACCTGGAGGAGAAGACAGCATTGGGCTGGTGCTTCGGGACACGACGGATGAGAGTCGACTACAAGATCAGCTGGTCCAGGCCGAAAAGTCGGGGAGCCTTGGCGTACTCACCGCTGGAATCGGCCACGAACTGAACAATCCCTTGTTCGGCATCATCGGATTAGGCGAGGTCATGCAGGATGAACAAGATATGGAAATGATCAAGAGCTACGCCAAAGACATTGTGGCGCATGGCCGCCGTATGGCCGCCATCATCCGTGACTTCACCGGCGTGATAGACCGTGAGACGTCCGACAAACCGATCTCGGTCCCCATGGAGCACATCGTGGATCAAGCCCTGACCACAACCCAGGCTACGGTGGAGATGCAAAACATCGTGATCCACAAGCACTATGCAGGCACAACACCGGTCCTCGTCCTTCCAGACCAGCTTCGACAGGCCTTGGTGAACCTCGTGACCAATGCCGTCCAGGCCATGAACGGACGTGGCACACTCACGCTGACCACCGCCGTGGCAGGTAAGACCGTGAGCACGACGATCGCTGATTCCGGTCCGGGCATCTCCAAACAGCACCTCTCGAAGGTCTTTGATCCATTTTTCACAACAAAGGGGCAGGGCGAAGGATCAGGCCTCGGGCTCACCGTCGCAAGGCGCCTGATTCGCAAATGTGGTGGCAACATCCGCCTTGAGAGTCATGAAGGAGAAGGCACCATCTGCTCTATCACCCTACCGCTTTGTTCCACACCATTCCAACAAGGAGACCCATGGACTACTTCGGCTTCGCACTCCGCACCACAGCCATCACATTCCTCGTAGGGGGACTCTGGGGAGCGGGTGCACTGCTTTCGGCCAAGGAGCGATCAACGGCTGTTGGTATTGCTCCGGAGAAAGTCGCCGATTATATCCATGCGGTCTTGGAAGCGGACCGTTCACTCTATACCACACACGTCGTCAACCGGATGCAGGAACAAGGGATTGTGGCCGCGACGGAACAGTGGGAGCAAGGCAAAGGACTCCCCTTGCCGGCACAGTTCCTCCAACATTCCGGTCGACTGGTTGCCGAAGCCGGCTACGGCATTCGCTACAAGCTCATTGGATTCTCCCCAATCTATCAGCGCAATGCACCAGCCACAGAGTTTGAACGAAGCGCGCTGGAACTCCTTCGACGGCAGCCCGATCGACCGGTCACTGGAGTGGTATCCAGCGGCAGGAAACAGTACTTCCAGGCCATCTATGCAGACCGTGCTCTATCGCCTGCCTGCGTTACCTGCCACAATAGCCACCCACTCAGTCCGAAACAGGATTTCAAGCTGAACGATGTCATGGGTGGAATTGCGATTACGATCCCGCTCGAGTAGCAGAATGGGAAAAGCGTTAGCCCGCATTGCTCATGACTGTTCGTTGAGAAACGCGTAGTCGCGTTGCAAGGCGGGCACGTGGAACCCTGAGGGGCCGAAGCATACGTGGAAACGGTATGGCGAGGTTGCGAGGGTGAGCCTGCCCGCGGAAGGCTCGTTGCCGCAGCGAATTCGCGATGGCAGCAGAAGCGTTCATGAATGATGCGGGTTAGGAAGGAGTGGACGGGCCGACGAGAATAGCGGTCTGCTTGAGGTGGTATTCCTCACGATAGATCTGGACAGCCGTCATCAACAAGCTGATCATAATCGGTCCGATGAAGATGCCCAGGATGCCATACAGAGCCAGCCCTCCGAGCACGCTCAGCACAAGAGGCAAGACCGGAATCTGCACATCTTGGCCAATCAACCAGGGCCGAAGAATTTGATCGACCATCGACACGACTCCGATTCCCCAGGCCAGCATGATGAGGGCTTTCCCGGTCGTCCCCATCCAGAACAGGTATAGAGCCACCGGTCCCCAGACCAACCCGGTTCCCCCAAATGGAATCGGCGCCAACACAACGGTTAAGGCCGTCAATCCAATCGGAAACGGGACATCGAGTGCGAGGTACGCCATCCCTGCCAAGAGTCCCTGGACGATGGCCGTCACCAGCATTCCTTTCACCACTGCCCGGACCGTTTGATCCAACCGAACCAGAATTTTTGATTTATGTGACTCTTCCATCGGAATCAGGTCATAGAGTACGGAGAGCCACTGCCGACCATCCTTGAAGAGGAAGAACAGAATCAGTAACATCATGAAGAAGTTGGTCACGAGCGCAAAGGTATTCTTCAGCAACCCTCCCATCCCACCGACCAGTAATTGGCTGAGTTCCTTCACCCCGGTCATCACTGACTGCTCTAATGAAATCGCGGGGCTACCGACACCTGACATCGCAGACTTCAACCATCCGCCGACGAACGGAATCGCTGCCACCTGTTCCGGTAACCGCTGTAATCCACCGGTGGAGATCCATGACCGAATAGCCTCTTCAGCCCCGCTCGCCTCCCGGACCAGCATCACCCCCATCGCCACCAACGGCACGACCACAATGCCCAACGCACCGACGGTCAGCAGCGCGGCGGACAGCGCGTCCTTTCCGGCAAACAGTTGCGTCAGCCGCTGATGGAGTGGAAACGCCCAATGGGCCAACAAGCCGGCCCATAAGGCGGAAAAGACAAATGGCCGAAACATCAACCCGATCTGATAGAGCAGGAGGACTAGGAGGGAAAAGAACACTACAGAAAAGATCTGCTGTCGAGTCATGGAAGATGCCAACGTCTCCTGAAAAGGTCCTGAGTAAATAGCAGATCTGAATGCATCTGTCACGAGAGGAGCGGGAAGACTAAGATTGACAGGCTTACCCGATGCCGTCAGGAAGGAGAAAGAACGGCTGGCTAGAGATCAACTTCTCTTCCGATTAATGCGACCGGTTTATTGCGATGCGCATTCATGTCGCGAACATTGCTGGGCAGCCGCTGAGCCTCTTCAGGCCAGCCGGTGACACCCATATCACTCACCCCTTGAAACTTGGCACCCTCCTCCATCAGCAGCGTGGGGCAATGCACTTCACCGATGAGAATTGCGGTTTTGAGGAGTTGCACCTTCCCCGTCGCGGTCACCGTTGCTTTGATCCGTCCACTGCTGACGAGGGAGTCCGCATGGATCGCGCCTTTCACCACACCGTCCTCGCCCACAATGACCTCCCCTTTCGTGTGCACATCACCTTCCAATCGCCCATCGATACGTACCGTGCCGTCGACTCTGATTTCACCCTTCAGCTCAACACCCTTCGCCAACAGCGTAATATTGCCGTCGTCTCCATACCCGGTCTTCTTCATGGGACCTCCCCCGTACAGGCCAATCGTCTCTACAAGAGTACCTGAGGGCCATGGATAGACCTAACGGTTTGTGGAATTCAGCGAGGCACGTCCACCCCGGTTAAGGAGAGACCCCAAATGTCTCTTTTAGCTGTTCAAGAAACCCACCTCCATGCACTTCGCAGTAGATGGTCGGCTCCGTCCCCACGATAAAGAACTCCGTTCTCTGTTCGGGACATTGTGCCGTCGCGAGCTGGCCGGTTCGCGGATCGATCCGACGCTCCACAATCCCGAGAGGCGGCTCAAAGTCGCCGTGCTGTCGTGGAATCAGCCGCACGGCCAATTCACTCCAAATCGGAAGAGCAGCTTGTGCACCGGTCAGTTTAATCGGACGCTCGTCGTCGAACCCCACCCAGACTCCGATCGCAAGATCAGGTGTATAGCCGATGAACCAGGCATCCCGATAGCCATCCGTCGTTCCGGTCTTCCCCGCAACAGGCCCCTGCACCCCCATGGCTCTGGCCTTGACGGCCGTTCCATGATCCACCACGCCTTTCAACAAGGAGGTGACCAAAAAGGTTCCTTGGGGGCTGGCGGCTTGGCGCCGATCGACCGCCGGACTCCAGATCGTCTCCCCTCCGTCCCTCACGAGATTGGAAAGGGCCATGGGATGGACGACGACACCTCCGTTTGCGAGCCCTGTATAGGCCGCCGTAATCTGGAGCAGAGAAACCGCGGAGCTCCCTAAGGCCAAGGACAGATTGTCCGCAAGCGGTGTCGTAATCCCGAATGCCTGGAGCAGGCTTGTAAGCGACGCAATCCCGGTCCGGTGAGCCGTCCGCACGGCAGGAACGTTCAGCGACTGTTCCAGTGCCGTTCGAGCGGAGACCTGCCCTCGATACTGTCGATCGTAATTCTGAGGCGACCACGACCCGGTGCCTGATTCCAACGTCAACGGTTCATCCGCCAATAAGGTTGCGGCCGTCAGCCCGGTCTCCCCTTGATCGCGTGCCGCTTCAAATCCGGCCAGATACACAAACGGTTTGAACAGGGACCCAGCGGATCGACGGGCCTGCACCGCCCGATTAAATTGGCTTGTGCGATAGTCCCGCCCACCGACCATCGCCAGCACATGGCCATGCTTGACATCCAATACGACGACGGCACCTTGAAGCGTCGAGTCTCCATCGACCAGCGACGGATACGTTTTTTCAAGTTTGGCCAACCCCCGTTGTAGAGCCTGCGCGGCAAGTTGCTGTGCTCGAGGATCGAGGGTCGAGTAGACCCGAGCACCCTCAGGAATCTCCTGCCTGATACCGTCTTCGATTTCTCGAAGAAGATGGTCCACAAAATACGGCGCATCTGTGAGCACATCTTGAGCCAGCACGACCTTCACCGGTCGATTCAGCGAACGCTTCAAGGCGTCCTCCGTCAACAGCCCCTCGTCCCGGAGTCGGCGAAGCACCACGTTTCTCCGTTTGGTGGCATTCTCAATGTTCTTGACCGGCGAATAGACGTTCGGCCCTTTCACTAACCCCACGATTAATGCCACTTCTTCGATCGACAGACTTTCCACGGTCTTGCCGAAATATCGGTGGGCTGCCTCTCCCACACCGTAAATGGAGACCGGCCCCGCCTGGCCGAGATAAATTTCATTGAGATAACTCTCGAGGATGTCTTCCTTGCGGTACTTGAACTCAAGCGCCACGGCAGCCACGACTTCCCGTATCTTTCGCCCCATCGTGCGCTGCGGGGAGTAAAAGAGGTTCTTCGCAAGCTGCTGGGTCAGAGTACTCCCCCCCTGCACCACGGCACCGTGCGTCAGGTTGGTCCAGAGCGCACGGCCGACGGCAATAGGATCAACGCCGACATGGGAGAAGAATCGACGATCTTCGACCGCCAGGAGCGCACGAATCAGCGTGGGAGGCACACGGTTCAAAGGAATCCATTCTCGAACCTGTCTGGTTCCGCCGCGCATGCCGCTGATCAACGTCGGCTCGAGCGAAACCAGTGCAGTCGGTTGCCCATCGGACGCCGAGAGCACCTCGGTCACAATCCCGTCCGTCAGCGTCAATCTGACCACACGCGCCGGCAGCCGGCTTTCCTCTTGGGCATGGAGAAAGATGTCAATGGCCTCATTGGTCGCAACATATTCACCGGCCGCCCGTGGACGACCATTGACTCGCCGGTATTCCAAACGATGGAGACGATCAAACAAACCTGCATCCTGAGGATGCAGGCCAGGCGCGAGGGGAAACGGTGCCCCGTAGATCAGGAGCGGAGGATGTTCATCACTCTTCGGCAGCGCCAAACTGCCTGAAAGAAAGACGCCATAGCCTCCTAACAGAGCGAGCGCTCCGCCCAAGAGAAGGAGGATGAGAAGAACAAACCGCTTCGCGAATGAATAGAACCGAGAACGAGCACGAGATGCCATGCACTCAGCTTACCCTGCAGACTCTGAGAAGTGGAATAGGGCGTTGGAAGAAAAGATCAACAGTTTGTGAAAAGGCCGTCCATAGCCATTTTGCAGAATCGTCAGACCGAAACCTCAATTGGCGTGATCGGCAGATCTAACACGAAGGTGGCCCCTCGTCCCGGTCCATCACTATGGGCCTGAAGTGTCCCCCCAAGATTCTTGGCAGCAAGCATCGCACTGTGGAGTCCAATGCCGTGCCCATCGAGCCTGGTGGTAAACCCCTGGGTGAAGAGGCGAGAGAGATGGGCTCCCGCGATCCCCACACCGGTATCCATGATCTCAAACCGAACAAAACCGGGACGATCCGTTGTGGCGCCAACCTGGAGCGTCAATCGGTGGGGCTTGTCCGGTAACGCTTCCATCGCCTTTTGGGCATTGCTGACCAGGTTGACTAATACCTGCAGAACCTGATGCCGGTCACAGAACCCTTCGAGGTCCTTGTCGTACCGCTCCACAATCTCGTAGCCTCGTCGATCAAGCGCCGGACGGTGGATGGCGAGAGCTTGCTCCATCACATTCTGAAAGCGTACCGGTTCCCACATCGCTCGCTCTGATCTGGCCAGGTGGACCTGCCGGTCGACCACCTGGCGGATATGGTCGACATTGCGACTCAATCCAATGAGTTCTGACTCCACCTGAGCGTGACTCTCCGTCACCGATTCGGCCAGCATCGTCAGGTAGGAGGGAATCTGCTTCCCTTGCACATCCTCGGACAAGTAATGCACGAGCTCATGCCGATGTTGTTGCAACAGCGATGCAAGCACGGCGATGTCGTCGATGGGGACTCGCTTCAAGGCACGCGTGGCAACATCGATGGAAATATTGACGCTATTGAGCACATTTCCTACATTGTGCAGCACGGTTGATGCCACATCAGCCATCCCTACCGACCGAGAACGTTCAAGTAATTTGCGATTCAACTCCTCCCGTTCTGTCTGAATCCGTTTCCGCTCCTCGACCTCCTGCGTGAGTGCGTCATTCGCCTGTTCCAACTGTTCATTTTGTGCGACCACTTTGGATTGTGATTGCTCAAGCTTGGTAATGGCATCCCGCAGCTGCGCCTTGGCGTCATCCACATCTGTTACGTCGTGACATGAAACGAGGATGCCTCTCACAACGTCCCCTTCCTCAAGAATTGGCATACTGGTCACCGACAGTATGTGGAGTGCATCTCCTGGTACACGAAACCCGAGCCGAACTCCCTGCTGTAGTGTTTTGAACTCGATGGCTCGTTCCCATGGATATGCCGACAGTGTGGAAGATGGCGCGTCAGGGGCCTGCTCCCAGTCAAACCGCGAGAGGGGACGACCCAGGATGGACGATAACGATTGATGAACCAATCGGCAAAATGCCTCATTGGCCAAGATGA
>NIUT01000131.1 GCA_002254365.1 Nitrospira sp. UW-LDO-01 | reverse complement strand
AGAGACATTCTAGCTGTGAGGTCAAGGGTGCTTGCAGACCGCCTCGCAAGATATTGCCGAACTCTGCGTTACTGCGATCTGCCAGACGCGGTTGTGCATGAAGTCAAACGGCGGGTGCTCGATAGCCTTGGGTGTGCAGTCGGTGCGTGGAATGCGAGACCCTGCCTTGTCGCTCGCCGTATTGCACAGGCTGTTAAAGACTCGCTCGGTGCCACCCTCTGGGGCACCAATCACAAAACCCTTCCCGACCTTGCAGCCTTTGCCAATGGCGGGCTGGTCCGCTACCTCGATTTCAACGACACCTATCTTTCAAAAGAACCGGCGCACCCTTCCGATAATATTCCGGCCATTCTCTCGGTCGGGGAGGTCACCCATGCGTCAGGCAAGCAGGTCATTCAAGCCATCGCGCTCGCCTATGAAATTCAGTGTCGTCTTTGTGATGCAGCGGCGCTTCGTTCCCGAGGTTGGGACCATGTCACGTACGGCCCCTTCTCCTCCGGCCTCGGCGCCGCAACGCTCATGAAACTCTCATACAAGGAGACGGTACAGACCCTCAATCTGGCCGGTGTCGCGAATGTGGCGCTGCGGCAAACACGGGTTGGGGATCTATCTATGTGGAAAGCTTGTGCTTTCTCGAATGCAGCCCGCAACGGTGTATTCGCCGCCCTGTTGGCGAAGCGGGGCATGACTGGGCCATCGCCCATCTTCGAAGGTGAAAAGGGGTTCATGAAGCTCGTTTCTGGGTCACTGGAATTGGCGCCATTTGCCGCAGAACGGGGACAGGCACCATCCCTAAGCGAGAGCCCGCCTCCTCAGTTCAAGATTCTGGATACTTATATCAAGCGGTACCCGATCGAGTATCACGCGCAGACTGCGGTGGAAGCCGCTCTGGCGCTTCGCACCGAACTGATGGCGGCGGAAGGAGTTCGTGCCATCGAGCATGTGAGGGATGTTGAAATCGGGAGCTATGAGGTGGCCATCGAAATCATCGGGCGCGATCTAGAAAAATGGGCGCCGACCACGAGGGAAACCGCCGATCACAGTTTCCCATACTGCGTGGCAACGGTTTTGCTCGACGGACGCATGACCCTGTGGTCATTTGGCTCGAAACGACTGCGGGATCCGGTGGTGCGGGATCTCATGAAAAAAGTTCGTGTCGTGCAGCAACCAGAATTCGTGGGGCGCTATCCGAAAACCATGCCAACCAGGATCACGGTCAAGACCGAAGCGGGAAAAACTTACACGAGTCAGGTCGATTTGCCGGTGGGGCATCCCGGCAATCCAATATCGGATCAGGATCTGGAAGCTAAGTTTCGCCAGCTAGCTGCCGGACGATTTCATCGCCCCCGCGTTGACCGGCTGATTGAATTTGTGTGGAAACTTGATCGGGTGAAGGACATTGGCACTCTCATGCCGCTCCTGAGGATCTGAATTCAAAGGCGGAGGCGTCGATAATGAACATGGACAAGGACTCAGCAACACAGACAAAGGCGTCTCGCCTGCGCGAATTGTTGGCCACCCGCATGCTTGCCATCCCCGGCGCGTTCAACGCGCTGGTCGCGATGCAAGTCGAACGAGCCGACTACGAAATCGTGTATGTCTCGGGTGCGGCGATCTCCGCGTGCCGTGGAGTGCCCGATATCGGCCTTCTCACTTTGAGTGAAATGGCGGGGGAAGCGGGAAGGATTGCCAATGCGGTATCGATTCCCGCTATCGTCGATGCCGACACAGGCTATGGTGGTCCGGCTGATGTCGCTGAAGCGGTGAAGCTGTTCGAAGCCGCTGGTCTCGCCGGTATGCAGATCGAAGATCAAGAAATGACCAAGAAGTGCGGTCATCTCTCCGGAAAACAGCTGGTGTCTGTGGGCAAGATGACGGCCAAAATCAAAGCAGCGGCTTACGCCAAGAAAGATCACGATTTTGTGATCGTGGCCCGCACTGATGCCCGGAGTGTGGAGGGGCTGGAGGCTGCCGTTCAACGAGCGACGGCTTATGCGGAGGCCGGTGCGGATGCGCTGTTTCCTGAGGCCCTTGAGTCAGCCGAAGAGTTCCGGATCTTTGCATCGGAAATCAAGAAAGCAGGAGTCATCGTTCCATTGATCGCCAACATGACGGAATTCGGGAAAACACCCCTCTTAAGCGTCGCGGAATTCGAAAGACTAGGGTATCGGGGCGTGCTGTTTCCTGTAACGGCGTTACGGACGGCCCTGCGAGCGATCGGAGGGCTGTTGGCCGAATTGAAACTGTTTGGCTCTCAGAGGGACTGGCTTCATCACATGATGACGCGACAAGAACTGTACGATCTGCTCAGGTACACGGATTCCCCGAAGCATCGGGAAGGGAGGACGTATGAGCATCGCAATGAGTGAATCTCTCATGACGGAGGTGAAAGACCGGCCTGCGTATAGTCCCGGCCTTGAAGGCGTGATCGCCGGAGAATCGGCGCTCTGTCTTGTCGATGAAGGAGAAGCCGGTCTTCTCTACCGAGGCTATGCGATTCGTGATTTGGCGGAGCGCAGTACCTTTGAGGAGGTCGCCTATCTCCTATTGTTCGGTCACTTGCCGACTCAGCAAGAGCTGATTGAATTCTCAACACAATGGATCGATCACGCCGTGCTTCCCCGTCTCCTCGAAGTATTCCTCGGATCAGTGCCTCCCGGCTCACATCCGATGGACCTTGTCCGAACAGGTGTGTCGCTGTTGGGCATGGTTGATCCGGATGCAGCCGACAATTCCCATGACACGACTATCCGGAAATCAGTCCGGCTGTTGGCGCAGATCCCACTGCTCATTGCGATCTCCTACCGGCTTGTGAACGGTAAACCTCCTGTACGACCACAAGCGGATCTGAGCTTCGCAGAGAATCTCTTGTATCTCCTCACCGACCGGAAGGGGGATGATCAGTCGAAAGCCATGGCCCGCGTTCTTGACGTCTCCCTGACGCTGTATGCCGAACACGAATTCAACGCGTCCACATTTGCCGCTCGGGTGACTGCGTCAACCATGACCGATCTGTATTCCGCCGTTACCTCGGCGATTGGAACGCTGAAAGGGCCGCTCCATGGTGGGGCGAACGAGGCGGTGGCCGAGATGTTTCTCGATATCGGCAGCCGTGAGCGGGCGGAAGCATGGGTGCGGGGTGCTCTGGCAAAGAAACGCCGCATCATGGGTTTCGGCCATCGCGTGCTCAAGAAGGGCGACGCTCGTTCAGCCATCATTCAACAGCACGCCGAATCGTTGAGTGGGATCTGCGGAGACCGCCGATGGTACGAGATTGCGACGATCGTCGAGCATGTCATGGAGCAGGAGAAAGGCCTCCGGCCTAATCTCGACTTTTATACGGCAGTGTCCTATCTCTTGATGGAGATTCCTCGGGCGCTCTATACGCCGCTGTTCGTGTGTTCTCGCATCACCGGTTGGTGCGCCCATGTCATCGAACAACGGGATCACAATCGGTTGATGCGGCCTCGGGCTCTCTATACGGGGCCGCCGAGGAGGGAATATGTCCCCCTTGATCGCCGTACCTGAAAACATTGTGCAGGCACGAAAAGTCGAAGGGTTGTGCCAGTCGTTCCCATGGGGCTCGTTCGCTGACTTCTTCAAAGCCCGTGTCCACGATCCCGCCTTGGTCAACCGGACGTTCTTGACCTATTGCGACGATGATCGAGCTGCCCGCTACACCTACAGCTATGGAGAATTCGGAACGGTGGTCCAACTGGCCGCCGCTTTTCTCCATGATCAAGTCGGGGTGCGACGAGGAGAGAGGCTGGCGACGATCCTCTTTAACCACGACGTCACCGTGATACTGTACTTTGCGGCATGGATATTGGGGATCACGATCGTCCCGATCAACGTCGAAGAGTCTACGGAGAAGAAACGCTATATCCTGGAACATTCCGATGCATCAGCCGTCTGTTGCTGGCACACATTCACAGAAGATGTGAAGGGGCTTCAACGAGAACTTCCGGCCTTGCGACATGTGATCGCGTTGAATGATGAAGGCTTCATAGAAGGCCCGAAGCATAGGGCGAGCCAAAAGATAGGAGCGTTCCTCTCTTATGGAGGCATCACCTCTCCCTCCCCAGGTCTGGATGAGGAAGCGCTGATCGTCTATACATCCGGAACCACCGGTCCACCTAAAGGGGTGGTCCTCACGGTGGAGAATGTGCTCGTCGATGCCGATGCGATTACCGACTCGCATCACTTTGGAGCGGAGGCGCGATTGATGTGTGTGCTCCCGATTCATCACGTGAATGGGACGGTCGTCACACTGATCACCCCGTTCTATTGTAAGGGCAGTATCGTCCTGAATCGCAAGTTCAAGAGCGCCACGTTCTGGAGGAGGGTACACGAAGAGGGAGTGACCTGCGTGAGTGTCGTCCCGACCCTGCTCGAATTTCTTCTCGATGCAAACGAAAACCTGACGGCATACGAGCTCGACTGCTTCGGTGGGTTTATCTGTGGTGCTGGTCCCTTGCTTAAAGACACCGCGATACGGTTCGAAGACCGATTCGGCTTTCCGATTCGACACGGTTACGGCTTGTCTGAAACGACCTGTTACTCCTGTTTTCTGCCGAATGACCTCTCGCCCGATGAGCATCGCCACTGGATCAACGATTATGAGTTCCCCTCTATCGGAGTGCCGCTGCGGCACAACCAGATGGCGATTCTGGACGGCGACGGGTGTCAGTTGCCGGAAATGGCCAGAGGAGAAATTTGTATCCGTGGCGGGACGGTCTGTGTGGGGTATTTCAAGCGGGATGACGCCAACGATGCGGCATTTCAATGGGGGTGGTTCCGTTCCGGAGATGAGGGGTTCTATGTAAGAGATAAGTTGGGGCGAGCGTTTTTCTTCATTTCGGGCCGCCTCAAGGAATTAATCATTCGAGGCGGCGTCAATATTGCTCCACTTGAAATCGATGAGGTGTTGCGGAGTCATCCCCTCGTCCGATTCGCGATGGCTGTTCCCTTTGCACACCGTTACTATGGGGAGGAGATTGCCGCTTATGTGGTGCCTCGAGAGGGTGTCCCACTGCCCACAGAAGCCGAATTAATCGCACACTGCCGACGACGACTCCCATTCTCGAAATGCCCCAAGGTCATCCGCTTTGGACAAGAAGTCCCCTATACCTCGACCGGCAAACCGAAGCGTCTGGAGCTGAAAACTTCGCTTGCTTCTGCATTGGCAGCTTACCGCGATCATCAATTCAGGGCATAGAAACCGTAAAACTAAAGCGACAACAGTGAAACTCTCGCCTTAGCGTGATGGCGAGTGGGCGATAAGAACCTCAAATTGTTTCAGGGCTTGCCCCAATCCTGGCATTACATCATGAATCACTGGTATACACTCATCACCCCCTGCCAGAGCCCTGGGCAGCTGGCCCTGACAGGGGACCTTTCTTCAAAGGGACATTGCGGGAGACTGTGTCTTACCAATCATTCCTCCCCATCAGTCCATGAAACCTCCGGTCAGTAACGCGAAGGCCAGAATCCCGATCAGAAACGCTGCATACAAATAAGCCCATGCCGGTTCGTGTTTTAACTCATCCTTGATGTCAATATGCATGGTTTCCACCTCCTGGCTTAAAACGTGCTCTTGTCGCCATTAGGATGTCCGGAACGTCCTTTGTGCTGGTAATATGCTAAGAAAAGGACCCCTCATTTGCCATCGCCCAGAAGATGGAATTCAAACCTATACCGTTTGGGTGAGAACCATGGACGTGAGCAAGCAGTTATTGAGCGTGAAGATTAGTGATGATGAGGGTCTCGATGCTTGTGCCATGCGCCAATCGATACGTCTCCCGTCCATCCATCATCTCTGTAACGGCGGCCACGTCTTGTTCCTGTTCCAAAAACAGCCACAGGTGTTGTATCAACCGTCGTTAAGCCTTAGCACTGAGAAATCGAATGGATCTGAGCTGTACTCCCCGATCGACGTGAGAGGCCGTATTTCCTTGGCGGTGGGTTGACCGGGAAACCTGCTTTTCTTTTACGACGCCCTCGCCGGTGCCCGAAGATCTGCTCCTCACAGATATAGCCTTGTGGGGCACCGGCACAGATTTGCACTCCGCAGTTACGCAGCCATACGAAATGCCCAACGCTCCGCATCGTGTTTCATCTGCGCGAGCGCTCGCGCTTCTCGACTTTGCGCCGCCATAGACAGCCCTGCCAGAAAGACCGTGGCAAGCAGAACACTGGCGACTATGAGGTACCCCGTTGTGATCTCCGGCCAGGATGTCGGGTCTGTAGAGGTCATGACGATGTGTTCTGAAAGCACTGCCGGAGCTGCCACGACCGTCGGCTGCATCGGGTGATCGGTGATGCCCTCGTTGCGAACGGCGGCAACGATCAAGCTAGCCAGCTGCTCTTGCTGTGCAGCGTGTCCTTTCTCCGCATTCATTTGTGCGCGCGCAACTTGAACTGCCGTGGACCCGAGTCGCTCCTGAATTGCACTCTCATGGAACCAGTCGTGTTGGGATGCTTCGACGATGCGGCGGCCGAGTATTGTTTGCCATGTAGAAGCGAAGTCATTGTGCAGGCGCTGTCCTTGGGCTTCAATCGCGCCGATCATTTTCATGTTGTACACAGTGCCATACTGATCAGCCGACAACAGGCCGTTCCGTACGCCACGCTTCGTGAAGTTGACGATTCCCTGCCCCATGACACCCTGAATACGGGCCAGATGGGCCGCTGGCACGGTCACCCCTTGGTTGATGACGGTACGGAGCCAACCGCTCGAGCCAGATTGCCAGTCACGATACGCCATCGTGACACGGTTCCATTCGATCACCGATTGAGCCAGAGCCTGATTGGTTTGGCGTTCCATAAGCACTTGATCCACGATGGCTTGCCCCAACGCTGGTTGGAGGAAACCCCGGCCATTATCCATATTGGACGATTGCTCCACCGCAGGAGGATTCAGCAGAACGGCTTGGTATGTTCCATTGACAGCAAGAAACAAAAGAAGTGCTCCGAAGAGAATGGCACACATTCCGACACCTACGATGATATCAATGGTGTTGTAACGATAGGACATAGCTACCTCCTTGCCACGTCGAGCCATCGTCTGAGCGGCCATGATATGGAAATGATGTCCCTGGACTCACAAGCCCGATGACAGAACGCAGCGATAACTTAGCGAGATGATTGAGGAGAAGTGAAGGAGAACGGAGGGTGCACTGGTCAGATTCAGTCGGTCGGCGTGTTCTCCCTACCACGAACATGACCACCTCCTACTAAACAATGAGGCGGCATCGACAAGTTACACTACGCCTTACGGAGGACGATGGTCAAGCGCAGCCCACGTCAGGGGTATGGGCTCCACCGGTATTCTTAATGGCAACGAGAGCGTCTGGTAGGAGAGTATGGCTAAGGGCCTAGGCAGCGTTCGTCACCCCGGAGGCACACTTCAGAATGTTTTGCGTAGCTTGTCCTTCGACGTTCGTGACCAGATTGGGAGTAGCAAGGACGTACCGTGCTCGGTCCACTGCATCTGCAGCCTCTTCACAAAACGCGTGCCGACGATCTGGTCTGCTGTGCCGTGAGCGACGAAGCAGTCAGCGCCTATTAGTCTTACTGTGTCACAAGTGGCGTCTTACGTTTGGCCTGCCGCAGCACGGACATTGGCCGAGGCGTGTGATCAACTGAACACTGAGCTGGTCACGAATCGTGGCGATCGAGTTTGACACATGTCGCTGCACGCGTTGGGCTGCCGTGAGGGAGGTAATCTGCGGGAAGGGCAGGCATTTGGCGTGCGGCGAAGTGTTTTTTGGTGCCGGCGGCTTTGCCAGCGGCGATGCGTTCCGTCACCAGAAAGCCGTACGCCGCGATGCTCAACGTCGCGTGATGGTGGAAGCCCCGCCAGCCTCGTCCTTCGTAATGGCCGAGCCCCAGTTCCTGTTTCAGCTCCTGGTAGTCGCGTTCAACTGAACTCGTAAAACAGCGAAACGCTTCTACGGGAGCTGTCTTTCGCTGCGCTGATGAGGGTTTGCGTGACGGGCTCGGAGAGGATTAGGAAACCGCTGCTCTATCCAACTGAGCTACGGGGGCGTGAGCCGAACTGTAGCGCACTGGCAGACAGATTGGAAGGGGAGGGCGGATACTTCTTGCTCTTTCGTCAACCGCAGCATCCGCCGGCGAAAACTTGCCGCTGTCTATGGACGTTCCAACAGGCGGGACAGAGTTGGACGGTGGAATGGGTAAAGCCGTCGATCGATTCCATTCGCTGTTCAACGACCGTCCCACAATCTGAACAGGGTCCTGCGGCAGTCTCCGACTGTACGCTATGTGCTTGGGCCATCATGAGTCGTGACCTTTGTGTTGGGGCGAATATGTTGATTGCACACGGAGGACATAAAAGCACGTGTCTGTCGGGAGCCGGTCAAGATCCACAACCGTTTCGCCGGTGAAGTGATCTTGGCTGTCCGTAATCCCGCTTGGAGGTGTTTGAGTCGATCATCCAAGGCGGCTACCGTTTGTTCTAACTTGATGAGCTGATCGCTGGTGACGGAGGTGAGTGCTGGCATGATCCCACTCCTTTTCTAAAGAGCGCAATGCCGAATGACGCCGATGACAAGCCCTTCGATCTGAAACTCGTCGGATGGTCGGACAATAATCGGCTGCATGGTGTCGTTGGCCGGACGCAGCTCGATATGGTGTTCTTTCTTATAGTAGATCTTGATCGTCGCTTCACGATTGACCAAGGCCACGACCGTTTGTCCATTCTTCGCCGTTTCTTGTTTACGGACGATGACCAAGTCGCCGGGGAGAATGCCTTCGTCCTTCATCGACTCGCCTTTGACCTTCAAGGCGAAGGTTTTTCCGTCCTGGAACATGCTCGGTGGGACGTCAACCAGTTCCGCTTGCGAGACTGGTTCGATTGGCGTTCCAGCGGCAACAAGGCCGGCCATGGGAACCTCGGTTTTTTGTCGTAATTGATTGAGCACGACCGAGACGATGCCGGGAATCTTTCGCATGCCGGCCTCATATCGCGCGACGGATACGCGAGTCGTGTGTAAGGCATCAGCCAATTGTTGCTGCGTGAGGCCTAATTCTTCCCGAAAGCGTCTGACGTCTTGTGGCTTCATGATGTATCCATTGGTAACATATTGAGATGCGTTCGTCAAGCAGGTCAGGATATGTGGAGGAGTTCATCTTGGAGGTTGGGAGAATATGGTGAAACGTTTGATCAACATTGACCCTCCAGCATGTGACAGGTTGGCGCGGTCGTGATGATGACCAAGAATTAGGCAAGAAGCTCGATATGAGGGCGTAGCGCGCGTTCAACACCAGTGGGGATACTTAACCACAGACTTATCCACAGAAATTGGGGAAAGAGGCGCTATTCCACGAGCTCTTCGTTCAACGCGACCGCTTTGATGTGGGCAAACAGGCGCTGACCAGGTTTCAATCCTAACGACATCAGCGATTTTCTCGTGATGCTGGCGACCAGCGGCGTACCGATATCCAAGACGACGTCCACGGAAGACTGATTGATCTCCCGGATTTCGACGACGGTGGCTTCTAGAATGTTTAAAATGCTGGTTGGGACGCCTGTGTGCCCAAGGACCAGACTGATATCGTTGGAAAAAATATGGACACGCACGGTTTGCCCGACAGGCACAGGCTGAATCGGGACAAACAGTGAGTGGTTGTTGAATTTCAGCTGAGTCAGTCCGTACTGGGGGTCATGATGTATCACGCGAGCGTCCAAGATGGCGCCGATTCGATGCGGTCCCAGCTGTCCTCTGAAGTCCAAGGCCGTGAACATCTCATTAAGTGTGCCGGTACCGACGATGTGGCCTTCTTTCAGCAGGATGACACGGTCTGCCAGTTGAAGGATTTCCGTCAGCCCATGACTCACGTAGAGTACCGGGATGCGCAGGTGCTCGTGGAGCTGACGGATGAAGGGCAGGACCTCTTGCTTCCGCAGAAGATCGAGCGAGGCGAGCGGTTCATCCAATAAGAGGAGTTTGGGACTGGTCAGGAGGGCTCGGCCGATCGCCACCCGTTGTTGCTCACCACCGGAGAGCTTGTGGATGCGACGCTCAAGCAGATGGCCGATGCCGAGAATGTCAACGACCTGTTCCATCCCAATGCGGCGTTCTTTCGGGGAAATTCGGTTGTAGCCGTACAGAAGATTCGAACGGACGTTGTAATGAGGGAACAGGCGCGGCTCTTGGAAGACATACCCGATCGGACGTTCGTAAAGCGGCAGGCAGTACCCACGGCTCTCGTCTTGCCACAGGTCTTCACCAACTTGCATGAAGCCCTCTGGGGCACGTTCGAGTCCAGCCAAACATCTCAAGAGTGTCGTCTTTCCGGATCCGGACGGTCCGAAGATAGCGGTAATACCTGACATCGGCACATCCACATCGACGTTCAGGTGAAAGGCCGGAAATCGTATATTAAAGCGTGCCAGCAGACGGCTCATGACACATGAATGGGAAATCGACGGTTTAGGATGAATACGGCCAACAACACCAGAAACGAGAACGCCAGCATGAAGGCAGAGATGGCATGTGCCTGCCCATATTCCATCACCTCGACATGCTCAAAGATCGTCGTGGAAAGAACGCGCGTTTCTCCAGGAATCGAGCCACCGACCATGAGGACCACACCGAACTCTCCCAGGGTATGGGCAAAGCCAAGCACAATCGCGCTGATATATCCCCTGAGGGCGATCGGAGAGAGCACGGTCAGAAAGGCATCGAATTTTGAGGCACGAAGCGACCAGGCTGCTTCCAGCGGAGCTTCCCCCACGGCTTCAAATGCCCCTTGGAGCGGTTGGATCACAAACGGCATGGAATAGAAGACCGACGCGATCACGAGTCCCGTGAACGTGAACGCCAAACTCAGGTTTGCCAGTCGACCCAACGGTCCGTAAGGGCCCAGTGCGACGAGGATATAGAACCCCAGGACTGTAGGAGGCAGTACGATCGGCAGTGCCACGATGGCCTCTACGATCGGCCTGAATCGGGAGCGGGTGTGGGCCAGCCACCAGGCGAGCGGCGTACCCATGATGAGCAGGACGAGCACCGTCATCGTGGCGAGGCGCAGGCTGACCCACAGCGCGCTGAGATCTACATCAGTCAGGGCGTCCATATTCTTACTTCAACTCATACCCATAGCGTGCAATGATAGCCTTGGCCTGCGGCCCAACCATGAATTCTATGAGGGCTTTTGCCGCTTGGCTGTCCTTTCCCTTCGTCAGCAAGATCACGTCCTGTTTGATCGGCTCATGCAGGTTGCTGGGAACATCCCACAGGGATCCCTTTCCTTTGATCTTCGGGTCCAGAACCTGAGAGAGCGCGACGAATCCAACGTCGGCATTGCCGGACTCGATGAATCCCATCGTCTGGCCGAGGTTTTCCCCCATGACAATTTTTGGCTGTATGCTCTCCCACAGTTCCAGTTTTTGCATCGCTTGCATCGCCGCGAGACCATAGGGGGCCGTCTTGGGGTTCGCGATGGCCAGGCGTTTAAACTTTTTCGAACGCAGTGTTTCTTCCCCCTTGATCAGGTCGGGATTGGGACTCCACAGCACAAGACGTCCGATGGCATAGGTAAAGCAGGAATCCTTGACTCCAAGACCTTCGTCTTCCAAGAGTTTGGGCCGTTCCATATCGGCAGACAAAAACACATCGAACGGCGCGCCGTTCTTGATTTGCGAATAGAAATTCCCGGATGACCCAGCCGCAACTCTGACATTGTGATTGGTGGCCGCTTCGAATTCGATCGCGATTTCACGAAACGGGGGTACGAAGTTGGCGGCGACGGCCACCAAGACCTGTTCGGCAAAAGCCGGTGTCGCAGTTATCGTCGCAATGAGTAGTAAACACCATGCGAGTAGTCTCTGTTTCATGACTCCTCATCCTTTCTAGATCCGGACTCGAATCGAGGCATAAAAATAATCACTATCCTTGTTCCCACCACTAGGCATTTGGGCAAGGATGGTGGGACTGTTGAAATAGGAGCCTTTGAACCAATGGACATACCCGACATCAAAATCAAGATTAGAGGTGACCGCCCATTGGGCGCGAAGCTCTACATCGTGTCCTAAGGAGGTGCCGGCATTTCCGGTGGTATCCCGTAAACCGGTATTACCGAAGAAGTCTTTGCCTTGCGCAAGATACGAGACACGATGCTTCACTTGCAGGATCAGGTTGGGGGCGGGCGTGACGATCAATCGCCATCCAGGTGACTGGAGATTCGTTCGGGAAAATGGTCCCCAGATGCCCGTCGGTCCAAACTCAAATCGTCGAGCGCCGAATAGGGTGTCGAATCCTTCATTCTGACTATCGCCAGGCTTGTGATCGCCGCTGGCATAGTCGTAATGGATGACCAATCGTGGTGTCCAAGGAAGGTTGAACGTATAACCGAGGTCGAGGTGCTGGAAATGGGCGAAGTGATCGATGATGCCACGATGGCCGGTTTGCCAGGAAGTCTCGATTTCATAGTCCGGCTCTCCCGGCTTGGGGTCCTTATACAAGCGGCCTCCGGCAGTCGAATAGGTTCGGTGGGTAGTCCCGTTGGGGACTCGCTGATCATTCAGGCCGAAATAATAGGCATCCACCTGAAACCAAGGGAAGTGCCGGCTCTCCAGATAGGTTCCCCAGAACAAGAGGTTGTGATATTGCTGATCGAGCCTCACGTCGTCCCGCACAACCGGTTGAGTGGCGAATGCCCGTATTCGCCACGTCTTGTCCTGCGCGATCTGCCAATGGAATCCGTCGAAAGAGTTGGTGGTGTTCCGGAAGTCATTTCGTGCAATCAGCCGCCGTTGGCCGAAATCCATCGTCATGCGGCCGAAGTGAAGATCGGTGCGAAGTCCGGTGCCGAAGACGTTGTTCACAGTTAATGACCCGACGAGTTGTAAGACATCGAACTCATTGACCGTGGTGGTATCACGAAAATCTCCGGGGCTTTTATCCATAAAGGAACGCGAATCCTGCCCTTCGAACAAGAGTCGTAAGGGGCCCTCGCCACCTAAGCCGATGCGCATGCGCGACCGTAGGGCAACTTGCGCATCCGTCTGGCCGTTCCCGATGACTTGATTGGTCCGCCACGGGTGGTCCACCGACTCGAAGCGGGTCCGGTTTTCGAATCCCAGGTCCAACCAGTCCGGTAGGCGGAGCAGGGACTTTTCATAATGAAGCCAATCGATTTCCTTCCGTTGATTGAGTACCGCATCGGCTGGTTCGATCCAATTCTTTCCGGTTTGATCGATGGCTTTGAAATACCCATCGTGGGTGATCACGTGCTTGTCATGCATAAGTTTGAGCACAGGATCTTCTGTGTTCTTGAACTCCCATTTCCCGTCTTTTTCAATGAGCTCGCCATAGTCGACGGCATCGACCGAAGTTGTCCCCGTGAGGACAATGAGGGTGCTGAGTAGACTGTAGAAAAGAATCCTGCTCATCACGCGTGCCATGCTCGGACCTTTCCGGTCTCGCTCGTGTCGTATCCGCCGAGGGCTTCGATCTCATCTCGAAAGGGGCGACTGACAAGAGTTTCAAACAGGTGTGTCAAGGTCGGATGAGACTTGAGGTATGCCTTCGGCACCACAAGGTCATACCGCGCTGTTTGGAGCGGCACGAAATCCAGCCCAAAGTGTTGTGCGGCAGAGCGAATTCCAATCCCAACTTCTGCACGGCGTTCTGCAATGGCCCTCGCCACCTCGAAATGTGTCGAGGCGATATGGTCATACCCTCGAACTTGCGCTGGTTCTATCCCGGATGTCCGTAATTGCTGATCGAGCAGCAGTCTTGCTCCAGATCCCTCTTCTCGATTCATCAGCGTCACCATCGGTTCTGCCAGATCGGCGGCTGAGCGAATGGACAGAGGATTCCCGGCGCGAACGAGAAATCCTTCTTCCCAGGTGGCAAAGGTCACCACCTCGTAGCTTGATCCTTTCAGTGATCGTCTAAGGAACGGCAGATTCGATTCGCCACTCACCGGATCAAGGAGATGCATGCCGGCCATGTGGACCTCGCCACGTTGCAAAGCTTGGAGGGCCGCCATGCTGCCCATCGTCCAGCCCACGACGGTGGTTCGGTCTCTGTGGCGTTGCAAATGTTCGCCGACCAAGAAAATCGCCGGGTCACAGCCGGCCACGGAAATCTCTTGCTCGATCGTTTCCCGATCCCGTGAGAGTTTCACCTGGACGGTGCTCCCAGAGACCTTGCCGGATGTATCGGTGATATAGCCGTCGGCAGGAACAGCGAAGGAGAGTTGCTCGCCCAAGTCAATGACAGGCCGCACGACCGTCCGCTTTCCAATGGAGGAGACTTTGACGCGGATGGGGTGAGTGTTCGTCTTAGCTTGAGGGAGATGGCCAACCAGCGTGCCTTCCACGATATCTTCAGTTGGGACAAGGCTGAAGAGGTCTTCCACATGGCAGGCCAAGACAGAGGCCAACCGGAGGGCGACAGCGGTCGTCGGCAGGTAGAGATTCGATTCGATAGCCGAGATGGTTTGCCGGGTTATGCCAGCTCGTGCAGCGAGATCACCCTGTGAGAGGCCTCGTTGCGTGCGAATCGCTTTGAGGCGATTGGAAAATGCCGGCGCAGTTTCCTGTGGTTGCTCGTGAA
>NIUT01000130.1 GCA_002254365.1 Nitrospira sp. UW-LDO-01 | reverse complement strand
GTCATCGGATTTTGGTATTGGGACTATCGCTCGGCGATACGAGATCCTGAGAGCATGGTGGCCGCTTGTCGAAAGCAGCACTGTCGACGGATCTTGCTGCAACTACCCGATATGCGCGACGCGGACCAAATCTGGACGGCTTATGCCCAACTCTTCAGGATGACGAAGGCGGCAGACATTGAGCTACTCGCGCTCGACGGAGCACCGGACATGATCGACCACGCGGTGCCATTGGTCGGCAAATTGAACCGGTTGCTGGGGCTGATAGGAAACCATGAGCTTCCTACTGTGCAGTTGGACATCGAACCATACCTATTAGAGGGCTTTCCCGAAGACGAAACGATCCTTGATCGTTATTTAGGCACCATTGATCGCGTGGCAACCGCCTTGCACGATCATGCGAAACTCTCCGTGGTGATTCCCTTCTGGTTCTCCTCCACCATTCACAGGCAACGGCCTCTCGCGTTTTCGGTGATGGACCGGGTGAACGAAGTCGCCGTCATGAGTTATCGAACCGATGTGGACGAACTGATGACGATCAGTGACGACATTCTCCGCTACGGGGCACTGGTACATGTACCGGTCTGGCTTGCCCTGGAAACCACGAACCTGCTCCCCGAACGACATATCATCTTAAAACGAGAGCACCGGGGGGCTTTGGCAGACGGCGTGCTCGATCCCATCCGACGAATATTAAGATTGGAAGCACCCACACAACAAGAACGACTGGAACAAGACCGTATGTGGTTTCGCATTCATCATCAAACGACGGTTCGACCCGATCGCATTTCATTTTCAGGTCGAGCTGAACATGAGGTACAGCACACGATTACGGATCTGTTCACTCGGATTCATCAATCAAGCTTTTCAGGACTCGTCATTCATGATCTACCCGGCTACCTGTCGCTCACACGATAATATGACCACCAACCCAGCCTTAAGACGATCAACTCCGAATCGTCCTCCTCTGCCGATCATCTGGATCCTTGCTTCGATGCTCTGTGCGGTCGGATATCAACCGGTTCATGCTACTGATGGGTCATCATCACGCACGTTGCTCGAGCAAGCCAAACAGCTTGAACAGGATCAGCAGTACGCTGCTGCTATTGACATCTACCGCACCCTACTTCGACAAGACCCTGAGAATGACGACTTTCGAGCCACACTCGCCAGACTATTGTCGTGGCAGGGGTCTCACGCGGAGGCCACAAGCCTGTACCGCGAAGTTATCCAACATCATCCGACAGATCTTGACGTACGAACCGCCTTGGCACGGGTACTCTCATGGCAGACGGACCGGAAGGAAGCCCAACAACTCTATGAAGCGATCTTACAGGAAGACCCTCGGCATGTTGACGCGCTCCAAGGATTGGGAGATCTCCTGTTTTGGGAAGAACGTGCCGTAGATGCCCTCTCCTACTACGAACGAGCGTATGCCATTGCTCAGGATTCGGCGATCGCCGAGCGGATCGCTGCAATCAAACGTGCAAGCCCTCCGTTAGACAATCCGCAGCCGACCGTGGCTCCTGGTTTCACCACAGAGGAGAGAGCGGAGCGCCTCGCACAGGCACAGGCCTGGGAACGGAGTGGTGCATACAGGCAAGCGATGAGTGCGTACCGACAGATTCTGGTTGACTCTCCGGCTGACGACGACACCCGTGGACACCTCGCGCGGGTTTTGGCACGAGACGGACAGTTAGATGAAGCTGCCTCGCTATACCGCGACATCCTCACCCGCCATTCTTCCGATCTCGATGTTCAGATTGGTCTGGCACGTGTGCTGTCGTGGCAAAAACAGTATGCCCCGGCAATCCAACAATATCAGGCCGTGCTGGAACAAGACAGTACGAATCGAGAGGCCTTGCAGGGGTTAGCCGATACCTTGTTCTGGAGTGGAGCTACTCGGGAAGCCACCCATCAGTATGCGCGTCTCTATCAGTTGACCGGTGATGAAACGGTTGCCGCACGTATGCGGGACATCTCCGCCACACTCGACGCGTCACCGCGGGCCCCACTTGGTCTACGCGATTCAACCATTCGGTTACCATTCCGTGACTATCTCAAGATTGGGTACGGTCAGTTTGCCTATTCGCGCGATATCCAGGATGAACGAAATATCCTGTTCGAGGTCTCCAAATCCATCGGCGCACAAACCCTGATCGCCCGGGTCGAACCGATCAACCGATTCGGCTTTCATGACACGGTGTTGTCGGCAGAAGGATACAGCCCCTTGTGGCGTCGAGCCTGGGGATATCTCGCTGCACAAGGGACGATCAATCCAGACTTTTCGCCCAAGTATTCGTTTGCGGGTGAAGTGACCCAGGGCCTCGGTCTTGTGCATCCCCTGCTCACCAGGCTCGAGGCCTCACTCGGTTATCGCTACCTGTCCTACAAAACGGATGATATTCACTTGCTCAGTCCGGGATTCACCGTCTTCCTCCCGTTTAATTTCTGGCTCACCGAAAAGTTGTATTACGTCCCGGAGACCGGCGCCATCACGCTTTCGTCACGGCTGACCTGGCGCCCCACCAACCGCCTCCAAGTCTTCGTGTCGGGCTCATTTGGAACCTCCGGCGAACGGATCGTCGCCACGCAAGATGTGACACGCGTGAGCAGTCGAACCATCCAAGGGGGAATGGTCTTGCCTGTGGCCGATCGGGTCTCTCTGGAAATCAGCGGATATGATGAAGACCGAGGAGCGCTGTATACCAGACGCGGAGCCAGTTTCAGCATCATCTACCACTGGTAACGGCAACCGATGTAAGAGAGGAGCGCGTGCTTGCCTTCGTGAATACCGACCTTCCGCTCAACCTCTGGTATCTCAGTGCGGTCGTGCTGAGCTGCATTATTGTCCTACTTCTTACCTCCATTCTTCTGTTCCGTCGACACCGCCTGGCGGCCCAACACCGACGACAGCGCGTCATCACCACCTGGAAACCGTTGCTGGAACGGTATGTTCGGGAGCCCCTGCACACACTCCCCGCCCTGACACGTCGTGATCATGTGGTCTTCCTCTATCTCTGGAACGAGTACTATGAATCCGTGGGAGACGCGATGATCGCACCGCTGGTCCATGTCGCCCAGAGAGTTGGGAGTCCCCATCTGGCAAAAGAGCTGCTGCATTCACACCAATTGAGTCATCGGATGCTTGGAGTCGTCACATTGGGGCGATTACAGGACCAATCAGCCTGGACACTGATCAGCACCTTATTGACTCATCACAATTCATTCTTGGCATTTAACGCGACGCAGGCGCTCCTTCGCATCGATCCGAAGGCTGCACTCTCGCTGCTCTTACCCGTTCTTGGACGACGAGCGGACTGGTCTCCACTGAAAATTGTCTCCATGCTGCAGACTGTAGGACAGGACCTAGCATCTGAAGTCCTTACACAAGCGGCCATTCAGGGAGATCCCGATATCGGCCCCCGACTGATTCGCTACCTGCCGGTGACAAATAGTCAACGCGGTCTGCCGATCCTTCGTCAATTCCTCCGAGATGAGGCCTGCTCCACCAACATGCTGGCTGCGAGTCTCTTCGTGTTCGGAGAGTTTCGCGATCCAGCTGATCTCCCGTTGGTCCGCCATCATCTGACTCACGAGGCCTGGTATGTCCGAGTGCAGGCTGCAACGGCGCTGGGAAAGTTGGGAACCGTCGAGGATGAGGAACGGTTGATCGACTTGTTTAACGATGAGCAGTGGTGGGTCCGCTATCGGGCGGGAGAAGCCTTGGTAAGCTTAGAATCGATGACGGAAGAGAAACTGATGAAGTTGCAAGAGTCGCTCATCTCGCCTGAAGCGCATGAAATCCTAGCTCCCATCCTGGCCAAATTCCGGGCACGCCGTTCCCCTATTGCGGTCAGGCCTTAGGTTGTCATGCCCACCTTCGGAACTTGAAATACTTCACAACACACACTACAACAGCCACTGAGTCAGGCCGGTTGATTCCATCTACGACCACTACTTTTATATGGTCCTCGATCCTTACTCCCGCTCCTCCCCTGCTTCCACCAACTTGTCAATAATCGCGGCAGCCTTGTCACGAACCGCAGGATCGTCATCGGCCAAGGCGTCAAAAACCGGATCCATCGGCGCCTTGCTATCTTTTTTCTCCCAATAGTCCAACGCGCGATATCGGTCGCGGGCATCCGAAGAGCCAAGACCCTTGGTAATGGGATCAGGGATGTTGAGCCGATCGTCGTCGTCCCGCGGTATCATCGTCGGAAGTGGTGTCGCACCGGCTGAACCAGTTTCCTTCGAGGGTGTCATCGTGCCGGCTGAACTCGCTGCCTTCGTCGGTGGTGTCTCATTCGGTCCAGATTTCCCAGCGATCGGCTGAACCGCCCCTTTGCGGTCTTCAGGCTTGCCGTTTGCCGCATGCAACTCCGCGTCGGCTGGTTTATCGGAAGCTGGCGAGCCGCACCCAATCATGCCAGCCAGCAACAGGCAACCAGCCCCCAGCAACGGCATTCTCCAGCCTGCTTTCGTCTCCATCCATCTCACCATAAGAAGTTCTTCCTTTTTTCAAACCGGCTCCTAAGCAGTCCCACACCATCACACCAAATCACAAGAAGGTCATGCGCGCTGCCGCCAGACGACTTCGCACATATCCCAGCGGCTGGTGTCACATGTCCCGCCTGGGTACAACCCAGGCGGGACGACGTATGTACTGACCTACTTAACCTCACCTGGATTCTTCTGCTCGTCTGTCAACACCTGCTTCCAGGCAGTACAATCATCGGTCGTACAGTGGTGACCCCATTGCTGGACCCAGCCATTGTAGACGACCGGCAGCGGCAGCACACCCTGTCCGCCCATGCCCGCATTGCCAATCACCGTATCGTCCTGCATAGCCGCCGATCCAGCTAGCAGCACGCGCCCGACCACCGTGGCATCGCTCGGATCGCCGTTCATATCGGGATCCGGATCCACCACGATCATCGCGTTGCTGAACTTGTTGGCGATATAGGCATAGTATCCACCGTCCTTCTTGGCACCGTAATTTACACCATGGCAACCTGGGTCACAGGGCAACATCGCTACAACCGTGTCTTCCTTTGGATTGACGCTACCGTCCGGCAAGAGATGTCGCGTATCGACCACCGTAATGGTGGCGGTCAAGGTATTAGCCGTGACCATATTTGTTCCGACCGGACTCACCGGTGTCTGTATCGGCAAGGCACCGACCGGCCCGGTGATGGCACCTCCAATCGGATCATAGTTGGCAATCAAGTTGATCTTCTTGATCTCCGTGTTGGTGACCATGTCCATGACCGAAATGGTGTTGTCAAGAAAGTCGGCCACATAATATTTGCTCGAATCCGGCATCATTCCCGTGGCAATCGGCACATGTCCCGTAGGAATGATCGCCTCGATCGCGCCGCCTGGGAAATTGTACACGGTCGACGTATTGAGATTTTCGTTGGGCGTGACCATCTTATACCCAGTCGAACTCATCCAGTGACCATGAGGATGGGCGGCGTTAATAATGTCGGAGTTATCCACCGCCGAATGTGTCATCGGGATGTCACTAAGAAATTCGTTCGGTCCCTTCCCCCCTGAACCGGCCAGATCGTTAAACTCCCGTACGTTGTTGCCACCGTTCTGTGCCACATGCACGAGATCATTATTGGCTCTCGTCATCACGTGCGACGGAGCGGGTCCCGCGTTCATTTCGCGGATGAACGCGCCGGTCTTTCGATCAAACACCGTCAACCTCTCGTCGAACCATTGCGTCTGATAGATCACTTCGTGATTTTTATCCGTCCACATGTTATGGGGATGGTTCATATTGGTCTCTGGGAGCGCAATCTTCTTCGTCAACCCCCAAGTCTCTCCGTCGATAGCCGTGGCCGTTCCTGGTTTCGACTTCCCCGCCGTTAATTCAAACTGGGTATTGACCCAAATTTCACCGACCCCCGGTGTTGTCGGGTTGAATAGCTTATTTTCCGGCGCCGTGAGATCGACGGTCCCAATCCCGAGCACGGCGGAGAGATCTGGAACATTTGTCCGCTTGCCCTTCACATCGTACACAATCACCGGAACGGGCGGAAAGGCCGGCTGCCATGAGTCTTTGGTGTAATCCTTCCAATTGCCCGGGTCCGTGAGGACAAAGAAGGTGCGCAAGAGGCGGATCGCCAAATCGCTGAAGGTCGGCACCGTAATGCCGTTGACCAGACTAATCTTTTTGCCAAGATCCAATCCTAAGCCCCCGTTTACCTTCGTGAGGGGATCATCCACGATGACCGCCGCGAACATGTAGACATGGATGTCACAGATGAAGACATACAGTCCAGGCGTCGTTAATTTCACTGTGGCCACCCCTCTCCGTGCCGGATCGCGCACATCGATGGCGGTCTTGAACGGCATATTCTTGGCTCCAGTGGGGTATAGCAAGCTCAGCGCAGTATGGACCGTGCTGGCTTCGCCACTATACGTGGGAAACCCGACCGTTTCTCCTGGAGCAATGACGGCGAGGGATCTCTGCTTAGCCCCGCCAATGGACGCAGGCACACACCCGATTGATTTCGAGTTGGCTGTGTTCGAACAGGTAAAAAAGTTTCCGGGCCTGTCTCCCGCCTCGAACGAGACGGTCGGAGCGGAAGTGGAACGAGAGGGGGCAGGACGTGCGGCCTCGGCCTCAACCACGCCAGACGCACCCCATCCCAACAGAAAGCTGAACATAGCCAATATGCAATATCGCGTTTTCATAGAGCCTTCCTTTAGAGTTTCAACCGTTTCATCTATCTTGACACATGGCGTTCCAGGGTCAGTGAACGTGAAGCTCCGACATCATCCCGAACGTGGCATGAGGAAGGATGTGACAATGGAACAGCCACCGACCTATGCCCCCCCCGGCCGTCGAACCATCTATCTTCTTGCGATCGTCCAAGGAGACGCGAAACGTAAGGGTGTAATTCGCCGGCACATCCACGATATCCCGAAACTCCTTACGTTGGAACATATAGGACCCTCCGGGTATCCCTGCTCGCGGGGTAAGCTTGATCGGCTGCACCGAAAACCCGTGCAAATGAAACGGATGGTGCGCCCCCGTCATATTGGTCACCGTCAGCTCCATCGTATTGGAGAGCGTTGCATGACGGGCTGATTCCAGATAAAAAGGATTGCCGCTGGCCATACCATCGAAATCGCGCGGCATCGGGACCCCGTCAATCGACGGCTGAAACGCGCCGATGTTGTTAGAGAAGGTCAGCTTGATGTCCTTATCCAGCGACCCTTGTTCACCGCTGTCAAGCACAAGTCCACCCGTTGCTGCACCGAGGACCTTAACCATCGCTTCCCCCCCCAACCTCGCCAATACCTTCGTACCATTTCCAATTTCGTACGCAGTCGCCGCGCGACCACTAACCTTCAAATGCATCACCGGCACCGTGGGAATCCACGAGTATGTGGCCTCCACACGCTGATAATCCTCCGTCCAGAGGGTGAGCACGGAGCTCTGCGCGACGTTTTTCGGAATATCCGCCACCACATCCGCACGACCTGCAGGTGGGAGCAGAATTTCGCCGCGCCGATATTTCGTATCAAAACCACTCGCCGTAAAGCCCCCTTCAACAAGCGCGTAGTCGAGCAGCCCCCCTTCTCCTCCGATTCGAATCAGGGGGATTTTATCCCCACTCTTGGTCGTCAATCGGAGGCGAACGTAGCGGACTGGCGAGGGGTTCACGATCTGCAACCGCAGCCCCTGACCGGCCTGGACGTCAAGTGTCGATGCCCCTGCTGCAAGCGCGCCTGGCGCCGAAGGAGTTCCTGCCCTCCCACCAACATTGACGCCGTTGGTCAGGACCGTAAACCCTTCACTCATAGGACCAATCAACCCGGGAGATTGAATGTTCGGGACGTCTCCTGCCACATATAGATTCGGTGTATACACTCCATTTGCATCAAGCGGATACTCCTCGCAGAGGATGAGCGGGGATTGAGTCAAAATATGATTTTGATAGTTGATCTCCCACGACTGAATGCCACTGACGTGTGGCAGATCACCGGCAAATGTGGCCGGGTTGGTCCCCGCCCCCGGAGCGTTGCAGACCGTGATGTCGCTGAGCACCAGCGTCTTGGTTTGGTCGGACGGAGGGATTACCCCTTTACCGATTAGCCTGTCCTCGTACCCTTTGTCATCTTTCACAATAATCGACCCGTAGAGTCCTTTGGCCACTTGGTTGGTCGAGGAGTGGTGATGCGGATGGTACCAGTAGATTCCCGGTCGGCTTACAGTGAAATCGTATGTGAAGGTACCCCCCGGAGCCACTGCAGGCTGGGTCACTTCCGTGCCGTCGCTTTGATTGTTCAACTCGATGCCATGCCAGTGAATGCCCGACACATTCGCCTCTGGAGTCAAACCTGACACATTGAGGTGATTCACAAAATGCACGATGACCCGGTCTCCTACCTTGAGCCGAAACTCCGGCCCTGGTATGGTTCCGACCTTCGCAGCACACGTTGCATCTAAGGCTGCACAGCTCTTAAACGCCATCACCTTCGTCGTCATCCCATTGCCATTGCCGATATCGACGGTCGCCTCATCGGCCACAATCCAGGTCTCGACGATGTTGGGATCACCATTACTATCGAGAACCTCTGGAACCACATACGGCCCGACGCCTGTCGTGGCCTGCGCCGATTCCTTGCCGGACATAAACAGCATGAGCCCCAAGACAACGACGAGACATGCCCTCCAACTGCGCCCTTTCACGACTTTCGCAGAATGACCCGATAAACCTTGCATCATGATCCATCTCCCTAGTGTGATTCAAAACGTGTCCCGAGAGAAAGTGCTCGTACACGCTTCGACTGCCCCCTCACCAAACCCACAGTGCATCTAAAACCATGCAATCGTGTGTTGCCTCCATTCTCCGGCCGCCTCTTGACCGACCCTATCTTTCCACTTCCCAAAATGCTGCGAACAAACCCCTCGCCCTACCGATTGTGCAATTCACATTACAAGCCGGCAAACTTTCGCATCTCTAAAGCAAATTACTTGCCAGTCTTTACCCTCCGCTGTAGCTTGCTTTGAACCGTTAAAATTCCCTGACGTTTGCTATCAGCAAGACCGGCTACATCGAAAGCTTTGTAAGACAGGGATCAGAATCCACAGGAAGTATCGAAAAGGATTCAGTATTGAAAAGGATTCAGGCGAGAGACTTCTTTCCAGAGGAAATCGTTTTGATGAGCGTTGAGTCGATGACCGAAAAGAAACTGCTGAGACTGCATTAGCAGTCTGCTGAAAAACTCAACATATGTGCTTCGACAAGCTCAGCACGAACGGGAAACTCTCATAGTTTCAATGCTCTTCTCGCTCATCCTGAGGCGCTCGAAGGATGAGCAGAAGGTTTTTCAGCAGACTGTTAGTCCTCTACATCGCTGAAGGCGCATGAAATCTTGGCCCCCATTTTGACCAAACTCCGGGCATACCGTTCCCCGAAGGCGGTCAGACTCCAAGCTCAAACATCTTATTGTTGAGAAGTCTTTATCGGACGTCCTGAAAGAATACCCGTGGCAGAGTTGGTAGACGAAATTCAACGTGCAAGATGATGAGCAGCACGCGGATGAAGCTGCGCCAGATGCCCATCTTGATGAACTTTCTGGCATCGGTGATCACCGGTGGATAGAGCAGAAGCGGGTTTGCCACTTTGATGAGTCGCTCGCAAAAAGCCACATCTTCCAGGATCGGTTGATTGGGAAACCCGCCGAGCTGTTCAAACAGCGTTCGCCGGACGAAGAGCGCCTGATCACCATAGATAATGCGGCTGCGGGTGCAGCGAAAATTATCCAAGAACGAAATGCACTTCAGCCGCCAATCATCACCCGAGAATTGGTGCATAAACCCGCCGGCCTGAATTGATTGATCCGTCTCCATGTCATTCAATCGTTGAATCGCGCCGTCCGGCAGGATCGTATCCGCATGCAGAAAGAGCAGCAGTTCACCCTTCGCTTCCTTGGCCCCGGCGTTCATTTGAGAAGCGCGACCCTTGGGGGCAGTGATGAGTTGAACGGTGCTGAGGACTGAGTGTTGAGTAAGGGAAATATGATCCGCGACTACAGCACGGGTTCGATCGGTGCTGCCGCCGTCGACTAGGATCGTCTCGAATTCACCCGGCTGTGAGAGTAACGCCTGAAGCGTCTTCGGCAAGGCTTTTTCTTCATTGTAGGTTGGGATAATGATAGAAATCATCGATCAGCTCACCAAACATCCGGTGCTACACGGCTGATGACTGGCTGCTGACAGCCGGCTGCTCATCACACACCAGTCCGGCAAGAATGTCCGAACATCCTGCGCCCAAGCTGAAGCATCCTCATCGATGCTCTCAAAGAGGTCACAGAGCGTGAAGACCATGGCATCGGTCAGGGCAAGATATCGTTGCGCCCGTCGGTTGAGATCCGTCACATCGGTCTCGCCACGTTCGATGGCTCGCTCAAGCTGACGGCGACCGAATCCATGGTGCGCTTCCTCCTGGTACAGCAGGACCAGACGGAGCCGTCCGAACGGAGCCGCGCGCTTTGCCAATCCTTGCTCAATTCGAGTCAGGATAGCCTCACCCAAGCCCTCCAGGACCACTTGCTCGGCTAGGAACGTCTCTGTGAGATCCCGTCGTGCCAGCGCATCGACCAGAATTGTTCGATATTCTTCTAGGGCAGGAAGAAACGGCGCGTCTCCGAAATGCTTGGGGGCCAGCCAGACAATAGCTCCCTGAAAGACTCGTGCATGCATCGCTTCTTGTTTAGCCTGACTGACGAGAAAGCGCCGCATCCCCGCTTCCGCCGCTAACGCCGTTTGAGCCTTGGCACAGTCGTGGGCAATACGCTCCCCATGTTCCAAAAATGTCAGGAGCCGGGCGATCGGCACCTTCTCATCAGGACGAACCAGCATCCGCAGCCTCCTTTGGTGGGGTCCCATTCAAGGTCCAATCGTACTCGAGATACTCGATGCGATAGTCCGATTGCATCAAATCCTGAACCAGTTCAGGGTCGTTCACATAGCGAGTGATGTAGGATACAACCGAACCAGCCGCCTTGGTGAAATCATCCTCGAACCATTTAAAGATCATCGAAAGCGACGCAACTTTTTCCTTGCGGTCAAACCGATTACGGGTGGGATCATTGATAAACTCCCTGGCCACACGATCCAGCTGCATATTGAGCTGATCCGGCTCATAGGACCACGGCTGGAGCTTGGGACAGGATGTGGACGCGCACACAATGGCAAAATGGATCAACGGTTCCTGAAACTGTTTGATCAACACGTGCCGTTCCAGGTCGTAGAGATTGATCGTGCTGCCTCCGACTCGATAGTTCCGCCCAACGAAATAGCGATAGCGCCCGACATAGCTGACCGGCGAATAGTGATCGAGAATGCCCTTGACAGCAAAGGCATTGTAGGCATTGATCCAGAACGCCAGCCGCTCCTGACCTGTGACCAGTACATTGGGATCCATTCTATCCAACTGAGCAAGATAGGCCGGAAAACGATCATCCATTTGAACGGCAGGGTAATCGACAAGGCCGTCTTTGACATGCGCCGAAAACACCTGTCTGAGCAGTTGATGCGAGAATTCA
This sequence comes from Nitrospira sp. UW-LDO-01, assembly GCA_002254365.1. Taxonomy (GTDB): domain Bacteria; phylum Nitrospirota; class Nitrospiria; order Nitrospirales; family Nitrospiraceae; genus Nitrospira_D. The sequence continues at coordinate 3,123 of NIUT01000130.1, read as the reverse complement.
TCAGGACGAAGCGAATCCTTGGGACTATATGACATCGGGACAGTGGAACAGGCCGTGAGCATCATCGACACCCAGATGATCATCCACATCAGCAACTGTCCCTTCTTTGTCACCATGACACGGATGTCTGCCATGCCGCGATCGGATGCCTAAGCACCGACCCGATCACCCGCCCGTCCAACCGATTACATGACGAATGATCGGAACAGAACTGAATAGACTGTCGATCGAACCTTGATACGATTTCACTGAATGACGACTCGAGCAGATTGCCGATAGGAGGAAGCGAGAGGCATGGCGAGACATTCCCTGAGGCGTCGATCGCGATGCTGTACCCTCCCGCATCACAGGGCGCGAGTGTCTCTCCGCTAAGCCATGTGACATTGTCCTTTGCATACTGTCGAAGATAGCCTGGGGGAAGCAGGTCTTCTTGGAGCAACTGTTCAAACACCACTCGGGCCTGTTGACGGTCATACATCAAGGTCGCATCCGGCTTGCCGTACAATCCCACGCCCCAATGGTACGCGCCTACGACCGGCAGAAATCCACGCTGCCGAGCGAACGCCACCACCTCCGCCGCTTCCTCGCGATTCGCCTCACTGACGATGCAGGTCAGGAACTTCGGATGGCGATAGTGTTGCAGATGATCAAGACCTGTGAGGACGGCATCAAGCTGATCCGCACCACGAATCCGTTCATATGTGGTGGGATCCAACGTATCGAGGCTGATCGAGAGGGAAATCTCAAGATCGTCGAATTGCGTCACAAGCGGTCGGGTTAATTTGGCGCCATTCGTAATCACCGTCAGATGAAACCCGATTTCATGCAAATCTTCCAGAATGGCTATGAGGTCTCGACGGAGTAGGGGCTCGCCCCCTTGCACAAATACCACCCGCAGTCCGTTGCAATAAAGCTTGGCAAAGACCTTTCGGATCTCCTCACGCGACATTTCATAGCGACCGACATTCAACGGGAGATTGCAATACCCGCAAGAAGAATTACAGCGCAGATTCACCTGAAACACGGCCAACAGCGGGCGACGCAAGGCGAGATTCCGCAACCCGCCCCAAAGCGATCGAGCGAAGTTCGGTCGTCTCGGTTGCTCCGACACCGGTCCCCCGCCTCGCGCCACCGTGCTCGATTGTGATCGTTCAATCTGTATCAGCATGAGGAAGTGATCCTACACAGCGATTTCAATTTTCTCTCGACATGTATTTCCGTTGTTGCACAATGACCCTATCTATCCACGCTGTCGACGAGGAGGCATCTGATGCGCACAGTTCACAAAAGAATTCTTTCTGCTCTCCTATGGGCTCTGCTCATACTTTCGATGATGTCCCCATCCGTCACCGTCGCAGGCCCGCAAGACAAGAAGCACGCGGTGACTCCACCTTCTGGATCGACTGCCTCAGAACCAGATGACTCCGTGACGAATGCCTATACCCTCTCACGTCCCAGTCAGTCGACTCCTCGGCCCGGTCCGGCGTGGAAGACCATTGGGGGGACCGTCACACGCATCAAGGGTGACGTCTATACGGTCGAAGATTACGATGGGAACCAGATTCGCCTCTACGTCAGTCGGGATACCAAACACCTCCGCGGCCAGAAGAAAGTCGGCGACCGAGTGCGCGCTGAAATCACCAGAGACGGCTTCGCCAACTCCATCCAATAATCACCGCGTCAAGCCCGTCTCGATCAAGGGGGGCTCGATCATCCACCTCTCTCTGTCATTCATCGGCTCATTTCCTTACAGATAGCAGTCCCATCGACAGTGAGCCCACGGCCCTTCATCTCACACCATGCCCAAAATTGATAGGTTATGCGAACATCTGCATCACGCTGCGTAGCCCCCTTGTCCATCGGCGCGACACTTCATCGATATCCTCTGACCGACCACGCGATGCTCTCGTCGAGAGCGGTATGCCTCCCGGTTCATCCCAGTACGGCCGTGACCGCCGTTTTCACTTGTTCACGAGCACGGTGTAAGCGCACGTAGAGATTCGTTTTGGAAATCTTCAGTTGCTCACAGACCTCTTGAGTGTGTACGCCATCCACATCGCGTAGCATCAGAACGTCCTTCTGGGGTGTAGGCAAGGTCTCGATCGCATGCCACAGACAGGCCGTGGCTTGCCTTGATGCCAGCAATATCTCCGGCGTCCGTTCATCCCACAGCTGTCGGGAGTATGCTGCCGGCCATGCCCCCTCCCGCCGTAGCCTGAATCGAGAGAGAACTGGTTCTCCGTTCCAGTGAACGGTTTCCAATTCATAAGCTGAAAAGACTTTCTGCCGTTTGTCTCGGACACCTCGGTCCTTCGCTTTGTGGATAACAATCGCACCAATCCACGCACGGAGGGACGACCGCCCTTCAAACCGATTCAGCCCATTTATCACCGCAATCCAAGTCTCCTGCACGATATCCTCAGCCGTTGCCCGATTGGCGACATAGCGCATAGCCATTCGAATGAATGTTTCCTGATAGTGGATCACGACGGTTTCAAATGCCTCTTCCTTTCTTGCCCGCAGTTGGGACAGAAGTCGATTCTCCTCACTCATCCCATCGGGACCGTTGCCCACGGCTAGAGGAGGAAGACCTGTGCTTGTACGCCTCGCCACGCTTGTCTTCATGCTCATTCTCCAGTCAACGGTCGTTTTCAATACTTGGGAGCAAACACCGGGTATTCTTGAGCATCCCAACCGCTTCACAGCCCCGCGCCCCGTGACTCTTTCCAGATCCGGAATCTTCGCAGAAAGTGAACGCAAAACCTTCACGAATGTATGACATTTTCATCACAACGTGATCGCATTTCGATGACAGGTCCCAACGATCACACCATGACCCGCAACACACCGGGTTCCACTGCGTGAAGGACATGGGCCGGAGTTGGGTGAGGACTTGGGGCACGAAACCGAGGGTTTATCTGTGGGGCAGGTATTCCATTGCTGAAGCAGTCAGCGGCACGCGACGGGGATGAGCCACGGACAGGTGAAAAGAGAAGATCGTCCCTTGGCCGACAACACTCTGCGCTTCAATGGCGCTTCCATGCAGCTCCAGAATTCGCTTCGTAATCGCAAGGCCGAGCCCTGCTCCGGTATCACCTGTTTGATGCTGGTTCCTGCCTTGAT
>NIUT01000129.1 GCA_002254365.1 Nitrospira sp. UW-LDO-01 | reverse complement strand
TAGGCCTGCTCAGTCGTCCCGGTCGCTCGAATCACGGCACCGGCGATGGCCCCTCCAATGATGGCGATGCCCAGCGTCATGGCAATACCAACCAATTGAACACCGGCAACGCCCGGCACGACAATGATCGCCATAAGTCCCCCGAGTAAACCAGGCATCCCATGCAGGTTGTGCACACCGCATGTATCGACGAGCTTGATCTTTGATTCGAGCATGGGCTGGATAAACACATACCCAATGACTGACAAGGCACCGGCCAGCAAGCCAATACCAAACGCGCCGGTCGGACTGACAAGGTTGCAGGTCGAACCGATCGACACCCCACCTGCTAACGCCGCATTGGCCATATCGACCATTGAGGTTTTCCCATGGTGGAAATGAGTGCTGAGGAAATAGGTTGAAAGCGTCGCCCCGCTCAATGCCAGAATCGTATTCACGATGGTCTGAGGCATTTGTTCAAAGGGCACGATTGCCGTCGCAAAACTCGGCCAGAACAGCCACAGCACCATCGATCCCAGCATGGCAAATCGATCGGAGGTCGGATCGGATTCAATCGGCTGACTCCGTTGCGCCGTCGTTGTCAGGACCAATGACGCTGCCAACCCAAAGTAGGCCCCGAACGCATGGATGACAATGGAACCAGCCGAATCCTGAAACCCTTTGGTCAACCCAGCCCCATTGTCCAACACAAGGTATTCGTTGAGGGCATAGAGCGGCACCAGCAGCAACGTGAGCAGCGCATATTGAAACACCCGCAAACGCCCCAGCACTGCCCCCATCGCAATCAATGCCGTCGCTACAGAAAATTCAGCGTACAGAAGTGCATCGACCGTATGGGCCTTCAACTCATGCCCCACCACACCGTTCGCGCGTAACAACATGTACAGAGGGAGTCCTGTTGCAACCACAAGATAAGTGCCGGTCGTCGCACCAAAGCCATACCGGCGGACGAATACCATCAGAAATCCGAACCCGACGACCAACATCGCCAGGATGTGGATCGAGTAGTTGTATTGCGCGACCAGGCGTGCCTCACTGACGGCACCTGCCGGCTCTTCAGCACCAACCCAACTCGTGAGACACAAGAGAAACAGACCCGCTGCACTGAGCATCTTTACCCAGAAACTGTTCGGCATGGAGGCCTCCTTAGGACAGTAGGAGTGAATGGGGGGAGCTTATAGGGGTGGTAGTGTACTGCACTGACAAGCGCGTTTGTCAAACGTCGCTCCTGGTCCGTTTCGCAATCTGGGCAATCACCAGATAGTCAATCCTCGCTGGCAGAATACGGAGCATCCACAGGGTCCGCGACAAACCACGGGAAGTAGGGTTTCCCTGAAAATAATCAGCGCTCACAATGGGTTAGTGGTTGGTAAGTCTTGCGGAGTTGAACGACATGAGTATAATGACAACCATTCATGCGTATGACTGGCTTGCTGCTCCTTCTGATCACCCTTGTCTTACCGTTTCCCTTTCCACCATTATCATGGGCGGCTGCGAGTTACGAAGACAGCCTCAAACAGTTGGCAGAAGATGTGACAGAGCGAGCTGCCAAGGCGAAGAAGCAACGCCTCGCCGTGCTCGACTTTACCGACTCACAGGGAGAACCGACACCGGTTGGACAATTTCTCGCCGAAGAGCTTGGGACGCAAATCATGGTGGCAGGTGAACTGACCACAGTCGACCGTACACTGCTCTACTCAACCATGAAAAAGATGCAGCTTGAGCACATCGATCCACCCCACGCCAAGGCGGTCCGGCGTGCCGCCAAGGCCATACGCGCCGACCTATTCGTATCGGGCACCTACAGCGAAACACCCGAAGGCCTACAAGTGACCGTCCGGCTAATCACGCCGAAGCAGGCTCAATCGATCAGCGCCACCCGCACGATCTTCCCGAAAACCGGCCCCCTGAGTACGTTCTTCAAAAAGGAAGATGTTCTCCCTGGAGCACCGCCCGTCGAGCAACCGAAAGAACCAGCCCCACCGCTCGGAATAGGAACACACCGAAACGACGCGTATGAGTTTATCATTACATCGATTACACGACTAAACGGCCTGGTCAAGCTGGATGTCACAGTTGCAAATCATTCGCTACGAGACCTCAAGCTGCTCTGTCACTTGCAAAATACGGTTCTGAAAGACGAACATGGAGGGGTGTGGCATCAGACCGTTGAGCAGAACCGTGAAGGCCTCTGTACGAGGGGCATCGAACTGTCTCCTCGTCGAAAACAGCGCGCAGTCTTCATATTCGCTCAACCATCGGACGACTCTGGTTCCGAGTTCACGTTATCGTTTCATGAGCAATTACCAAGGCGCGATGCCTCATTCACCATTGATGGATTGAAATTGGAACCAATTCCTAGTCCCGGAGCAGTCGTGCCTTAGGAGATTGCAGAGACAATCGGTTATTGCCAACAACGGAGCTGGAGTGTTCCGTGCGGCACTTACACCACAACAACGTGAGGATGCTCAAAAAGGCCGTCCGGCAAGGCCGCAGCGAGCAAAGAGGCGAGGCGTACGCTTCGGTACGTTGAGCCTCTGAGCGATGCGAGAACACCGCTGGCGGTCTTTTTCAGCATCCTAATTAGAAAGTGACCCATGCCACAAACCATCAAACAAGTACTGACAATTGCCGGATCGGATTCCGGTGGAGGAGCCGGCATTCAGGCCGATCTCAAAGCCATGTCTGCCAATGGTGTCTTCGCCATGTCGGTCATCACGGCCATCACCGCTCAGAATACCGAGGAAGTGACGGACGTCTTTGAGTTGCCATCGAGCATCATCGCCTCCCAACTCGATGCCGTCTTCGACGATTTCGATGTCGCCGCCGTGAAAACCGGGATGTTGTCGTCGACGGCCATCGTGGAGATCGTCGTCAAGATGCTGACTCTTCAAAAGATCGCCACTCTCGTGGTAGACCCGGTGATGGTCTCAAAGAGCGGCCATCCTCTCTTACGACCGGATGCCGTCGACGCCGTAAAGACGCAGTTGCTGCCGCTCGCGTTTGTGGTCACTCCAAACATCCACGAGGCTCAGCAGTTGTCGGGAATCCAGATCACCTCCTTGGCCGATGCACGACGAGCCGCAAAGGTCATCCATGGATTCGGATGCAAGCACGTGCTGATCAAAGGAGGCCATCTGCTCAGCGAACGGGCGACGGATCTCCTCTACGACGGCCGGTTCTTCAATGTCCTGAAGGGGGAGTTCATCGAGACACGCCATACCCATGGCACCGGCTGTACGTTTGCCTCTGCGCTGGCCGCGCACCTTGCCAGAGGTCGTTCTGTTTTGGATGCCGCACAAGCGGCGAAGGCCTACGTCACGCAAGCCATTCGGCATGGCTTGGCAATCGGCCACGGCCACGGCCCGACCGATCATTTTTACTTCTTGGAGCGGGAGTGACAGACCGCGCTCACAATCTTGGTCTCGCCTCTATCCACCCAGGCCAACTCTGGTAGAATGCCCCCGTGGAAGAACGCTTCTCCTTTCTTGATCCCCAGGGACATCGAGTCGCCTCGATTGTGACTCTCCCTCCAGGAGGAACGGACAAGATTGCCGTCTTGTGCCACGGGTTTTTGTCCTCAAAAACCAGCTCAACGAATAAGACTCTCACGCGGTTGCTGATCGACCATGGAATCGGCACCTGTTGCTTTGACTTTTTTGGGCAGGGGGAAAGCGACGGCCCCTTCGAACAGATCACCACGACCCTCGGAGTGCAGCAGGCACAGGCCGCCATCGACCTGCTGAAGCAGCAAGGCTATCGACGGATTGGACTGATGGGATCGAGCTTCGGTGGGCTGGTCGCAATTCTGACGGCCTCTCAGCGGACCGATCTGGCTTGCCTGGCACTCAAATGCCCGGTCGTCGATTTCGCGGAGGAATTACGCTTGGGATTCGGGGACGATGAGATGGCACGATGGAAGGCAACGGACACGATTCCCAATATCATGGGTGGTCCTGACCGAATCCGGCTCCGCTACGCCTTTTATGACGATGCTCTGCGTCGAATTGCCTATGACCCTGCACGGTCGATCAACGCACCGACCATCATCGTCCAGGGTGACAAGGATGAGCACGTCCCGCTTCATCAGAGCCGACAATTGTACGACAGGCTACAGGTGAAGAAACACCTCGAAATGCTCCCAGGCGCCGACCATCAATTTACGAAGGGAGAGGATTTCAAGCAAATGACGACGGTGATCACCGACTGGTTGATTCAGTACCTTTCTAACCAGTCAGACTGACCAGTTTCCATTAGTTTTGCTGCTGAGAAACCTCACCCTGACAGGAAAGCTGTACCAATTGGTTCACCCCTACGGTGGCAATTCGTACAGGCTGGCAAGTTGCCTGCGGCCATTCTTGTCACTATCTGACACAAACGAAGCATAACGCAGGGCTTCGATCCAGCCTCATTAGTCCAGCTCTGTGCGTGCGGCTAGCATATGGGTTGCATAACCTCCTGATTTCTAGACTGTGTTCCGGCCATCAGGGAGGGGATCCATCACCATGATTGACGTTCACAAATCAGCGGTTCTCCCTCTATTGATGACGCTGGTCATGCTGTCCTCATGGCAGGTTGCAGAAGGTGCCGACGGTGGGCGTGGCCGGCACAGCCTGATCCATCGTCCACAGATTCACCCAGCTCCAGCCCTCACACCAGCCCTTCCTGGACCGCAGCCTCAACTCCAATCGTCTCCCCCGTCGCGAGCAACACCGTTGCAGTCCGTTCATCGAAAAGTCGTGAAGAGACCAGCGACACCTGTCTCACCCGTCGCGGAAGTCTCGCCAGTGGATCCCGGCAATTGGGCACCGATTGATTCTCCACCAATAACCTCCCAATCCTACAATCCGGAGGATGCCCCACCTGAAGCAGAAATGTTCTCGCCGCCGGAACCGCAAGAGTCACCCAACCCCGACAGCCGATAAGCTTGGGATAGCCCGTACTACTCATGACGGTTCGGGCCCCTTTGACTTGCTCAGGGTCCCGAGCACCGTCGAGGAACGAAATCACCAAGCCGCGTCGTGAGACCGTCGCACGGATCCCGGACGAGCTGAAACGTACTCGTGCGGTACGTCGAGAGTCCGAGGAGTGAGCCCGCAGGCCGCCGGCCTGTTGCAACAGCGGATCGGCGATTACGGCAGAAGTGTCCATGGATACCGTGGGCTAAGGACTTGTCCAAGATCTGAGTTTCATTTGTCGATACAACAAGAATCCGTATACTACAACGGGAAGGACAGGAGGCTGAGCACGATGCCCAAGATAGATGAACTCTTCCGTATGATGATCGAGCATGGGGCCTCGGACCTGCACCTGATTGCAGGGCAAGCGCCCGCCTTTCGCATCCACGGTGAACTGGAACGTCTCCCGGGGAACGCGATCCTCGATAATCAAGCCCTCCATGACCTCCTCTATGAGATCACTCCAGGGCCGAAGAAGGAAGTCTTTGAATCGACGGGTGACGTGGACTTCGGCTATGAGATTCCCGGAGTCGCCCGCTTCCGTTCAAACTTTTTCAACCACAAGCACGGCATTGGAGCCGTGTTTCGGAAGATTCCAACGACCATCGTCTCTGCCGAAGACCTCGCGCTGCCGCCGGTATTGACGCGCGCGGCTATGCTACGCAAAGGGTTGGTCCTCGTCACCGGTCCGACCGGCAGCGGAAAATCCACGACGCTCGCAGCCATGGTCGATTATGCGAACCGCCACAGGAAGGACCATATTCTCACCGTTGAGGATCCGATCGAGTTCGTCCACCAGAGTAAGAACTGCATAGTCAATCACCGTGAAGTCGGCTTACACACCATCACGTTTGGATCTGCGCTGCGGGGAGCCCTTCGGGAGGATCCGGATATCATTCTCGTCGGGGAAATGCGGGATCTCGAAACGATCGCCTTGGCCGTCGAAGCTGCGGCAACCGGACACTTGGTATTCGGAACCCTCCACACAGAGAACGCCGCCAAGACCGTGGACCGCATCATCGAAGTCTTTCCGGCATCCGAACAGCCGCAGATTCGGAATACTCTTTCCACTGCCCTGCGTGTCATCGTTGCACAGAACCTCTTCAAGCGAATCGATCAAAAGGGTCGCTGTGCGGCCCTGGAGATTTTGGTATGCACCCCAGCCGTCAGCAACCTCATCCGAGACGCGAAGACGTTTCAGATTGCGTCGCAGATGCAAACCGGGAAAAATATCGGCATGCAGACGCTGGATGATGCCATTCAGGATCTTCTCACAAAAAAATGGATCTCCCCGGAAGAGGCCTATGAAAAGGCGATCGACAAGAATCGATTCGCCAAACTCCTCAAAACCCCACCGGATGCACTCCAATAGCCTTCCAGAGAGATCCCCTACAGAACACCGCCCTGTATCCTTCGTGACGGTTCGCTGCGAATCACGGATCTCGTGAAGCGTCGTAGCGGCCTATTGGCCCGCCTTCGCGCTACCCACAACAGCAGCAGAAGTGCCCATGAGTCGAGCAGGCCGGAATAGCTCAGGGATGCTGAATTTCTTGGAGGACGAACTGTTTTGGGAGGAGTACCGGCAGGATCACCCCGATGGGATCACCGCGCTTAATCGTCGTCGGCTTGTGCAGCTGTAACAGAAAATTGGCCGTGAAGGCCTCATAGTCGGACAACCAGGCATACCGATTCGGCGTGCGCTTGTACTCCTGTGTTTTGATCCCCTCCCAAATAGAAAACGTCCGATCCGGGCAGTGATAGAAATGGTTGGGCAAATCCTTCATCATCAGGCCGACATGCTTGGGATAGTAGAGACGGACTCCGCAACAGAGCTTTGGATAGCCGCTGTTCAGAATCAAATCGACATACATCCCGGTGAAGCTCTTGTACCCCAATAGTCGCTCTTCCGGCAAAATAGGCGGTGACTGCCACTGAACTCCGGACGCCGTGCGCCGAAGTTTCACGTCGACCGGACAGCGAATCAGCCACCCATAGTTCCCTACCGTCCTGACCGGTCCACAGTCGTCCGGCAACACCTTGTATCCGCTGGCCGCAAGTGCCCGCTGTTCCTCCAGCGCCATGTTGCTCATCATGGGCCGGTGCGGATGGAAATCTAACTTCAGCCGCTCCGGCGGAAAGGCGGTAGAATATTCCCGCTCCCAGTAGATGACGATCTTCTCAGATGTATCGTCCGATGCCGACAATTCTAGTGATTCTTCTTCCATGGCCAATGACAGTAATCGAACGGGAGGGGCTGATACAAGAGGTTGTCTTGCTCAGGCTGCATTCCGTCCTGAGTCACCACGCGATGAGGATGTCGAAGCAAGGCCGCTGCGGCAGTTTACCGGGACGTGACCTTGAATGTATCGCCAGCCATGATGAGTCCCTCGGTCCCATCAGCCAGTGTCACCTTGAAACCGTCATGCGTTTGGCCGTGATACACCGCCACCACATAGGCCGTCTCACCGGCCTGGAGCGTCGTAATAACCTTCCCCGGCTCAATGTTCACGTTCGGGTCTGGCGCAGAAGCGGCCTGCGTGATGGCATAGACTTCCGTTGGCTTCTCGATCACCAGAATACTATCATGATCACTGCAGCCAACAGAGGCGGCGGCGTACAGAACGAGAAATGCGATCACAATGGCACGATCACACAGTTGTTTCACAATACTCCTCAACCTTACCATGGCCTAGACTGCACGGCTGGGCAGGAACCTGACGACCATAAGCAAGGCACCATGTTACTATCGCTCTCACTCACCACGCTGAGGCCATTCCCACGCAACCTTTCCCCGCAATCAACGAATGCTCTCTTTTCCCTTGACCTTCATGAGCAACCGAAGTCCCTCCTCGACCACCGCTTTTTTAGTCGAGATCCCCGTAGCTTTCATCGCCTGCCGCATAAGGCTGTTACTAATCACAATACTTGGAGGCATGACACCTCTGCGAGATGCGGTGTACAGGATGTCCAATCCTACACACTCATACAAACGGGAGCAATAAGGGAACATCAGGGCCCCTGCAGAAATGAGAGGCTGCAAACGAGATAGCGCTGTATACATCCCATCGTTTCCAATGAGAATCAGCTTCTAACATCAGCTCGTATCCGTTTCGGGTCGGAGACCACCACAGCGTCTTGGCTCTGCATGACTCCGCGAATATAGTTCTCCACATCAGATACGGCAATAATTCTACAAACACTAACTCAAGGTCACTGCACGCCATTCAGATCAGATACGCGAAGCTACCCGCCAGAGTATTGCCATGGGAGGTATCCAACCTCATACCTTCCATCACGCTCGACTCGCGATTCACCCCCAGCTGAAGACTCCCACGATCCCCTTCTAGACAAAACATTGACGAAATAACTCCCGTAAAGCGTCAATCTTTTGTAACTATATAACGTATATTTTCTTACGTATTAATTAATTATTGAGAAACTGAACTGCATCAGCGTGGCGCAGCTCTTGCT
>NIUT01000128.1 GCA_002254365.1 Nitrospira sp. UW-LDO-01 | reverse complement strand
AGATGTGTATAAGAGACAGCATTTTAATCTCAGTATTCTCTAATAGCCTTAAGTTTTATAGTGTTGTATGATGAAGGCGGACAGTGTTCCACTCTAGGAAAGTCTCCTTCTCAGGATAGCCGTGTTTCTTCTGCCCCCCCAAAGAAGGATTGTGAATTTTTGAAGTTATGGGAAAGTGTGTCTTGTTTGGTGAGCGGCCTTTAGCCAGAGAGGAGTTCAGTGAATGAAAGACTTTCTGCCGTTTCATAGGTCTGATGTGGGTGAAGAGGAAGTCGCTGAAGTCGTTGAAGTTCTTCGATCAGGCTGGCTGACAACGGGTCCTAAGGTGCGAGAATTCGAAAGGGAATTTGCTGCGATGGTTGGGGCTCAGCATGCCATTGCTGTTAATTCTTGCACGGCTGCTCTCCATCTTGCCCTTGAGGCGATTGGCATAGGTGAAGGTGATGAGGTTCTGGTTCCAACCATGACGTTTGCGGCGACAGCCGAGGTAGTGACGTACTTTAGAGCCAAGCCTGTGCTACTGGACTGTACTGAAGGCACCTTGAACCTGAACACGGATTTGATTGAGAAAGCCATCTCGAAGAAGACAAAAGCGATCATTCCTGTTCATTTTGCAGGACATCCGTGCGATCTCAAGCCGATTCATGCGATTGCGAAAACGAATAACTTGCATGTGATCGAAGATGCGGCACACGCGCTGCCGGCACGATATCACGGGAAAATGATTGGGAGTATTTCTGATATCACATGTTTTTCGTTCTACGCGACAAAGAATATTACTACCGGCGAAGGCGGAATGATTACTACGGATAACGCTGAGTGGGCTGCCCGTATGCGGATGATGAGTTTACACGGACTCAGTCGTGATGCGTGGAATCGCTATTCCTCGAAGGGGTCATGGTATTACGAAATTTTGTCACCCGGATTTAAGTATAACTTGACGGATATTGCTGCTGCCCTCGGGTTGGCTCAGCTGAAGAAGTGCGATCGGTTTTGGAAGGGGCGCGAGCAATATGCGGCTAGGTATCGGGAAGGATTTAAAGATCTGCCTGAGATTGTCTGCCCTGAAGCTGCAGCACACGTGCAACATGCGTGGCATTTGTACGTGATCCAGTTGGAGTTGGACCGCTTGCGGATTAGCCGTGATGAGTTCATTCGTCAACTTCAGGAAGCTGGTGTTGGGTGTAGTGTGCATTTCATCCCTCTTCATTTGCATCCCTATCACCGAGATAAGGGAAGCTACCGACCTGAAGATTTTCCAGTCTCGAGCAAGATGTTCCAGCGGATCGTTTCGTTGCCGCTGTATTCAAAAATGACGGAAGATGAGATTGATCGAGTCATCGGGATCGTTCGTGATCTTGTGACGAGGAGCCGACGCTAATGAAACGTACGTGTGATATTTGTTTGGCAACTCTTGGATTGATCATCACTTCGCCGCTCCTGGCTCTGATTGCTCTGTTGATCAAGCTTGACTCGTCAGGGCCTGTGATCTTCCGGCAGATTCGTGTCGGGCAAGGATTCCGCCCATTCGCGATTCGAAAGTTTCGCACAATGGTTGCGAATGATTCAGTGGGTGGCCCACTTGTTACTGTTGGTCGAGATTGTCGTATCACGAGAGTTGGGCATATTTTGCGGGGACTTAAACTTGATGAATTGCCACAGTTATGGAATGTCCTTCTAGGGGATATGAGCCTTGTGGGGCCAAGACCGGAGGTTCCTCGTTTTGTGGAGTGTGCACGTGCGGAATTTGCTGAAGTGCTTACGGTGCGACCTGGTATTACGGACTTGGCGTCGTTGAAGTACATTGATGAGGCCGCAATTCTTGCCGCTTCGGCGAATCCTGAGGAAGAGTATCAGCATAAAGTTCTTCCGGAAAAGCTACGGCTGGCAAAGCTCTATATCCGCCATATGTCTTTGCGACTTGATTTCGCCATTATCTTGCAGACTGTGCTTCGTATTGCAAAATTGCCCCTTGTAGTTCTTACGCTTCCGGAGCTCAAGGCTGCAGTTGAGATTTCAGTCGATTCTCCATGGTCAGGCCTGTCTTCTTTCATTATCAAATGGAGGCGGCCCATTATTGTTGTAATCGACGTAGGGCTTATCATTCTGGCTAACTACCTAGCCTTTTTCCTGCGATACGATGGGAATATTCCTCAGGGCGAGCGCTACGTCTTTGAGCAGACTGTACTGGGGTTGGTTGCCGTCAGGGGAGTTGCATTTGCTTTGTATGGCCTGAACGAAGGTTTGTGGAGATACACCAGCTTGTGGGATCTTCAGAATATTCTGAAGGGTGTCCTGGTGAGTACAGTTGCGTTTGTCGGCTGGGTTTATTGGGTGATGGGGATTTACAGCTACCCTCGTTCCATATTTGCTATCGATGCCATACTCGTAGTGGGGTTCCTTGCTGGCGTGAGATTATCCTCAAGGGTTTTGCGCGATAAAGTCGTATTTCAGAAACGGCGAAGGGTGTTAGTGATTGGTGCTGGAGATTCAGGCGAGCGGGTTGTGCGAGAGATGAAGACGCGCAGCGTATTTAATTGCCAACCTATTGGGCTTGTTGACGACAATGGTCTACTCCTCAATCAGCGCATTCACGGAGTTCGCGTGCTGGGGGCCATGCAAGATATCCCCAAGCTGATGGAAACGCTCAAGCCAGAGGTTGTTGTGGTTGCGGTGCCCAATCCGACACCGGAGTTCCTTCGTGATCTGGTCATCAAGCTAGAGCCATATGATGTGTCGATTAAGACCTTGCCTGGCAAGGAGGAGCTTCTTACGGATCAAAGTGCTGTTAGTCAGATTCGAAATGTGTCTATCCCTGATCTTTTGTCTCGTGCCCCTGTGAGTCTCGACAATCGTGCCACGAGACAGCTAGTGCGAGATAAAGCGGTCATGATTACTGGTGCAGGTGGGTCGATTGGGTCAGAATTGGCTCGCCAAATTGCGTCGTTCGAGCCCAAAGTGCTGTTGTTGTATGAGCGTCACGAGAACAGTCTCTATAATATCCATAAGGAACTTGATGATAGGAAGTATCCCTTCTCAATTATTCCATTGATTGGGGATATTACAGATGCACAAAGACTTTCGGCAGTACTTGAGCGATACCGTCCGCAGATTTTGTTTCATGCAGCGGCGCACAAGCATGTCCCTCTTGTTGAGGCGAATCCTGTTGAGGCCGTGAAGAATAATTGCATTGGCACGCGTATCGTGGCTGAAGCGGCCAGTCTTTATGGAGTAGAGCAATTCGTCCATATTTCGACTGACAAAGCAGTCAACCCATCGAGTGTGATGGGTGCGACCAAACGAGTGGCTGAGCTCGTTATTCAGGACATTGCCAGAACCAGTCGGACGCGATTTCTTCTCGTTCGGTTTGGAAATGTTCTCGGCAGTAGTGGGAGCGTCTTACTCCGTTTTCAGGAACAGATCAGATCTGGTGGCCCGGTGACGGTGACGCACCCGGAGATCCGACGCTACTTCATGCTGATTCCGGAGGCGGTGCAGCTGGTTCTCCAGGCGGCCACTATTGGGGAGCAAGGTCATACCTACATTCTCGATATGGGCGAGCAAATCAAAGTGCTTGATATTGCTCGAAGTCTTATTCGTTTGTCCGGACTTGTCCCAGGTAGGGATGTTCCTATTCGATTTGTAGGGCTTCGTCCAGGAGAGAAGCTGTATGAGGAGTTAGTCGGTGAGGGAGAGATCGCGGTGAACTCCCCGCTGGACAAGATTTTGCAAATCCGGACGGTCAATCCTCTCGACTTCGACATGTTTCGAGAGAAACTATCGGCGCTGGAAGTTGCCAGCTCTCACGATGAGCCCATTGTCGTGCTTGAGCACCTGAAGGAAATTGTTCCGATGTTTGCGACGGCAGGTTCTGAGTCTGAATTGGAAGCAATTCCAAGCGGGGTCGATTCTTTCGTGAAACAGTGATGGCGACAGGGAGAAGCATTACAGGTCCACATCGTGGTCGTATCTTCCCACAAACTTGGAGCATAGGTAACCATGCAACACTCTGAGGCCCCCGTACACGTAGAGCAAGATGGCTTTCGTGCCGCTCGTGAGTATCTGGTCATCGCTTCGCGTAATAAATGGGTCATTCTCGGATCACTTGCACTTTCACTGGTCTTGGCGTTGGCGTATTACCTCCTTGCCACCAAGTATTATCAATCGAACACATTAATCGTTGCCGAAGGCCCAAAGGGCATCAATAGTGTCATCGATAGGTTCGATAGTGGAGGGAGAAAGGGCGACCTCGAAGATAAATTCGATCAAATCCTGTTTCTTATCCAGCGACAAATCATCAGTCCCGACTTTTTGGAGGAAGTTGCCAAAGAGACAGGTTTGTATACTGATGGACTGGATGAAGAAGGGCAGGCAGATATTCTCTATGCGGTAGCCCGCAGGACACGAGTTGAACGTGTCAAAATGGATGCATCTGCTGGCTTTAGCGCCTCGACTTTCTTGGAAGGATTTGTGATTTCCTATATGGATCAGGATCCGAAAACGGCCATGCGGGTGACGACGCGCATGGCTGACAAATTCATTGAAGATACGAATAAGGAACGTGAGAAGGAAGTTGAGGGTGCCGGAGAGTTTTTGGATCAAGAGTTGCAGCAGATGAAGCGTGAATTGGAGAAAAAAGAGGAGCGCATCAGTCAGTTTAAGAAGACACACGTAGGTGGACTTCCTAGTCAGGGGGAAGCCAATATGCGTTCGCTGGATCGTGTGGAAGTGGATCTCGTGAAGACGAACGAGGATCTCCAGCGCCATTCCGAGAAGCTTGCCATGCTGAATCAAGCGGTGCAGCAGTACCGAGCATCTGGGCAGCAGAGTCCTAGTCTTGTAACCTCACGATCCATGGAGCCAGATCCATTGTTTAAGCGGCTGCGAGAACTGCGAGAACAACTTGTGAAATTGAGGGCTGAGTTCTGGGATGGGTATCCCGAGGTAGTCTTAGTAAAGGAAGAAATCCGACAAGTCGAGGATGAGTTAGTGAATGTGTATGGCCGGGACGCAATCCGGTCGGATAAGGCACCGCTCGATCCATATCTTCAGGACCTCGCGAAGTTGCAGAGCGAGGAGAGGACAGAGATTTCGCTGCTCCAGCGGCGCCTCGGGCAATTACAAGCCTCCAGGCAAGATCTTGAAAAACGATTGGAGCGGTCGCCCATCGTTGAGCAAGAACTCCTGCTTCTTGAACGTGACTACAGTAATCTCAAGGATAATTATGCAAAAATTCTCGATAAACGCTTGAACACACGCGTCCAGGAGAATATCGAGAAACGACAGCAAGGCGGGAAGTTCCGCATCATCGAGCATGCCATGCTTCCGCTGGCACCAATTGTCCCAAGCAAAGTGAAAGTGTTGGCGCTTGGATTCTTGTTCGGCTGTGTGTTAGGGGGAGGGCTGTCGATCTTACGCGAACAACTGACGGAACAATTCCGAGGTCCAGAGGATATAGAATTTCTACTTGCAGGGCCTCGATTGTTGGCTGCCATTCCTGATTTTGCATCCTTGTGGCAGACAGGTAATGGTTCGGATTCACCGCAGCGATCTGCATTACCCAGGCTTTCCCTCGGCATGACCATGAACTCCCGATCTGAGGTTGCACTCAGCAATCGATCTGCCGTAGCGCAATCGAGCTTCCAGGAGCTTGATCGGAGATTTGTCACGAAACTCTTCCCGCGTTCCATGGCAGCCGAGCAATATCGAGTGGCCGCAGCGCGGTTACAGCTCGCCAATGGAGCGGGTGGACCGATCGTTGTGTCTGTGACAAGTGCAATTAAGGGTGAGGGCAAAACCACGACCGTGATCAATCTTGGGTATACACTGGCCCGAGATTTTGGAAGACGAGTGCTCCTGGTGGATTGTGATTTTGTATTTCCTGAAATGGCGGCGTTTCTTGAAGCGCCCGTCGAGTATGGACTCGTTGATTGCTTACGGAGCAATATTCCCCCACAGCAAGCGATGGGCGCCTTCTCCGATGTGTCCTGTTGGATTATGCCTGCAGGCCGATCGGTTGCTGGGTCTAATGAATTGTTGCGAGCTGGGCAACTAAGCCGAGTGCTGTCACAGTTGCGAGAGGAATTTGATTATATCCTTCTGAACGCGCCTCCCATCCTCCCCGTGGCAACCATGAATGTGCTGGAAAGCCATTGCGACTTCCATGTGCTTGTCGTACGGGCAAATGTGACGTCAAAGCAGGCGGTCAAGCAGGCACTTGGTTCGCTACGGGCACAAAAGCCCATCCATGTGATCCTAAATGGCGTGGCGTCCAGCTCACTTCCAAGCTACATGCTGGATTATTCGCCAAGCGAACGGTCCGTGGCGGTATAGGTATTTGGCTCCTGAATAAGTGCTTGAGTTCCAACTCCAAGTGCAACACAGCCAGCCCAGATGGGCTACGGTGTTGCCATGCAAACAAGAGCGTATCGGCATTTGACTGCGGAAGAACGTGAGACCGTCAGTCTGGGCTTGGCCCAGGGCCATTCCCTTCGCGCGATGGCTCGGAGTTTGGGACGGGCGCCGAGTACCCTGAGCCGGGAACTGGCTCGAAACCGAGCCCCTCACCACCCCTATCGCGCCTGTACGGCGCAGGCCCAGGCCGCCACCCGCGCCCAGCAGCCTCGGCGGCGGCGCAAGCTCCTGGATCCCTGGCTGTGGCAATACGTGCGGACTCATCTGGGGCACGGCTGTTCGCCCGAACAGATCGCCGGACGGCTCATACGCGAGTATCCTGAGGACATGCCGAAGCACTGCTCTCCCGAAACCATTTACGCCGGGCTGTATGTATTGCCGCGCGGGGCCTTACGAAGCGAGCTGTTGGCGGCATTGCGTCAGGCGCGCAAGGCCCGTCGCCCACGGGCGCGAGGTCAAGACCGCCGAGGCCAGATTCCCAACATGACCCCGATCACCGACCGGCCAGCTGAGGTCGCCACCCGTACCGTGCCCGGTCACTGGGAGGGCGACTTGCTCAAAGGGGCTCGCAATGGCTCAGCCGTGGGGACCCTGGTGGAACGGACCACGCGCCTGGTGATCTTGGCTCGTATGGATGGCACAGACGCGCAGAGTGCCTGCGAAGGTTTCGCGAGGAAATTGCGCCAGGTCCCCGCGCCGCTGCGGAAAACACTGACCTACGACAGAGGCAAAGAAATGGCCGCGCACGAGCAGTTGGCGCAACGGCTCGCGATCCGAATCTTCTTCGCCGATCCGCATGCGCCGTGGCAACGGGGCACCAACGAGAACACCAATGGCTTGCTGCGCCAGTATCTCCCCAAGGGGACGGACTTGTCCGGATATACCCAGCGCGAGTTGAATGCGATTGCCCACCGATTGAACACGCGTCCACGGAAAGGTCTCAACTTTGCCACGCCGCTGGAGGTCTTCACACAGCTGCGGTATCATTCACCCGTTGCACTTGGATCTTGAGACCGCCGTGTGAAATGGATAGAAATCTCCCGTCATTCTTGTAGCCAGCTCCCTCCCCTCAGGCAAAGCGGTCTGGCAGGGGGGGCGAAGCCTCTCTATTGGGAGGCTGCAGGAAACAGAATGAACGGTTGCCTAGGTTCCTGATCTGGTGGGACGTAGGCAGGTGCTGGGTCACCAGCTGGTCCTAGATGTCTGATAAACCGGTAAATGACACGTAAGTCCTGCTCCTTCATTTCGCGCAGGACAAACCAGGGCATAGGGGGACGGAACTCGACCGAGCGAGCAATCCGAACCCACTGCTCCTCTGAGAGGTTGTACATGTATAGCCGTAAGTTGCTTGCATAGGTGGTACCCCAGGGCCCCCGCCATCCCATAGCATCTCCTTTGAGCCAGTCTTTCTCTGGGATTTTCCCTGCAGCTTCGGCGTAGCCGGTCGTATGACAATCGTTACAACCAGCGATTTTGATGATATACCGTGCATGATCGGCAGTCTTCCTATCCAAGGCCTGCGGCTGACCACTTGCCCTGGTCTGTTCACCAGCTATAGCTCCTGTGACGAGCGTGATAACAAGCCCGAGATATAACGGTATTGCGCGGATGACTTGTGTCATGTGCATGGTGTCGTTCCCTCCTATGCGCTTCTCTATAGATCGTGTACGGCTGAGTATGATCATCGATTGTTCATGATGGAGTGTGGGGAGGGTAGTGGTTAGTAATCATCGATTTCGTCAGTTTCATCAAGCATCTCCACCATGACTTCCTCTGGCTCCGCAGTCCATTGGGCTAGTGGAATGCTTTTCGCTTTGAGTATGGCTTCCTGCTCCGTTCCTGCAGCCAAGGTGAGTTCATAGCTCACTGTCTGTTTGACTTGAAACATTCTCATATTGATTCACCTTTGTGCGTATCCTTTGGTCAGTGCTCCATGAGCTGGTAGCTCTCCGGCCACTTCAGAATGACTCTAGACGTCATCAGCTCGGTGGACCGATGATCCGTTAGCAGGGTCTCTTTTTCCCCTGCATTCGTGCCTGCTCCAGCTCCGTCTGTTGCCGCATCTGTTCGAGTTGAAGCTGAAAGTGCCGCTCTCTCTCGTCGTTCAGGCCTAGAGGCCGTGTAGTTCCACCGACTCCATCTTTCCCGGCGGCTTGGACCAGTATGGTCGTGAGAACGGTGCCCACTATAACACCGAGTATGAAATTCCACATCGTTTTGCTGTCAGGCTCCTTTCTTTAGATCTATTCCACGTCCGTGGATGGGGGCGTAAGGGGATTGTCACCTTTCACAGGAGTTTCCTACTGCGAGTAGCATGGGCATTTTAATCGATTCGGCCTCAGATACCATAGTGGCATGTATTGTCTGAGCTAGAAGATGTGTATGGTCGAACAGGCGTTGCCTTGACTCTATTTCCATCGCTTTGTTAGAGTGCTGAACCAATCTAAACATTTGAAAGTTCCACCGTTTCTGAACCATTTCCACGAGTAACACTGAGGCAATATTGTGATGAACGCATGGTTGTGTGATGACTTGCATCGCTTCAATCGTCGCCTATGTATCGATGGGCTCCAAGGAGAATGGGGTGCTGGAGATTCGGTAGCTGAAGAAGAAGAGCTGCCGCTGCCTCCACAAAAGGTTCACGCCAAGCCTGGGAATGGGCGCATTACCATCACCTGGGATCCGGTTCCGGATGCCATGTACTACAACCTCTACTTTCAGACAACAAAGGGTGTGCAGATCAAGTTTTCCGAGCTGACCAGACCCATCGCTGGTCCCGAAGATTTTAAGAGCGCCATCGGGGTCAAGAAGGACAAGGCGACCTGCTTGGAAGGGGCCTCCAGTCCCTACGTCCATGACGACCTCGCCAATGGCACCTGCTACCACTATGTTGTCACGGTGGTGACGTCGAAAGGTGAAAGCCTCGAATCTCAAGAAGTCATGGCGATTCCATCGCCGTATCTCCTCGCCATGGTGATTGGATGCGAGGGAGTCGATGATGGGGAGCTCAGTTCTCCGACCGGTATCGCGCTCGACAAGGAAGGCAATCTCTATGTGGCGGATACCGACAACCATTCTATTCAGAAGTTCGACAAGACGGGGAAGTTTCTGGCTCGATGGGGAGGTGAACCCAGTTCGCAAGAAGGGCAGTTCTACTACCCTCGTGGGTTGGCTGTCGGACCGGACGATGTTGTCTATGTGGCAGACAGCGGGAATAATCGCGTGCAGAAGTTCGATCTCGAAGGCAACGCCCAGAAGGCCTGGGGAAAGTTCGGGTTTGCCTGGCGCGGCGCCGAGATGGGCAGGTTCGATGTGCCATGGGGTATCACAACGGATCAAGACGGCAATGTCTATGTGTCCGATACGAGCAACGCGCGGATTCAGAAGTTTCAAGCCGACGGGCAGCCGCTGTTGAAGTGGGGGCGAGACGGCAGCTTCGATGGTGCCTTCTTTTTCCCACGCGGGGTCGCGGTGGATTTTGTCGGAAATATCTATGTGGCCGACGAAAGCAACAACCGTATTCAGAAATTCGACACGCGTGGAAGTTTTTTAACAAAGTGGGGGCGTGAGGGGAGTGGGCCTGGTCAATTCCGGTCTCCCTGGGGGATCGCCTGTGATGCCCTGGGGAATGTGTATGTGGTCGATAGTGGCAATCACCGGATCCAGAAGTTCGATGGGAACGGGACTTTTCTCTGTTCATTTGGCAATCGCGGGAAGACGGAGGGGCAGCTCAACTTTCCCTACGGGATCGCCGTGGACAAGGAAGGCTGTGTCTTCGTCGTCGATAGCGGGAATAACCGCATTCTCAAGTATGTGCCGACTGAAGAGGAATTAAACCGCGGCAAAGAGCAGCCTGCACAGGCTGCCGATCCCGGAGTGGTACAGCCACCTCGCAGTCTTGCCGTCAAGGCAGGTGATACGGAGGTCTTTCTGAGCTGGATGGAGGTGTCAGGCGCGCAGGCATACAACCTCTATTTTAGTACCTCCCCCCACATTACACTTGAGGGAGCTACGAAGATCGAAGGCGTGACGAATCCCTACACGCACGAAGGGCTTACCAACGATACCCCCTACTTTTATGCTGTAACGGCATCGTTTGAAGATGGGACGGAAAGCGGGTTGTCCGAAGAAGTGACGGCGATGCCTGTGCTGATCGATATCACGGCTCCGCAGAACCCCTATGCCGTGATTAACCACGGGGCTTTCATGACGAATTCGCCGGATGTGGTGGTGACCATCTCGGCGACGGATTTGGACACAGGCGTCGGGGCGTATTTCATTTCCGAGAGTCCATTGACGCCCATGGCCGGCACGCCGGGGTGGGTGGAGGTGACGTCGGCGATCAAGTTTGGAGCGACGATCCCGTTTATTCTGTCTCCAGCCGACGGCCAGAAAACGATTTATGTATGGTTTAAGGACATTGGAGGCAACGTCTCGACCCCGGCGAGTACCACCATCCTTGTCAATACCTCGGGCTATCTCTGTGTCGCAAAATGGGGGAAGCCTGGCCGCGGTGCATCGTTGTTGCACGGCGGAGAATTCATGGCGCCGATGTACGGACTCTGCGTGGATCAGCAGGGATCGCTGTTTGTCGTGGATAACGGCAACAATCGCGTACAGAAATTCGACAGCGCGGGCAACTTTATTATCCTGTGGGGGAGTTTCGGCTCAGCGAATTCCAACTTCCATAACCCCACCGGCATTGCCTGCGACGGAAAGGGCGATGTTTGGGTGGTCGATACCAACAACCATCGCGTGCAGAAGTTCGATGGAAAGCTCGGTGGCTATTTGATGAAATTCGGCTCACGTGGGAATGGCGAGGGGCAGTTCAATGCCCCCTGGGGCATTGCCGTCGACCGTGTGCGGGGCTATGTCTATGTCGTCGACAGTGCCAATTTCCGCGTGCAAAAGTTCGACATGACGGGCGAGTTCATCATGGCCTGGGGCAGCTTCGGTAACGGCGATGGGCAGTTCTATTTCCCACGCGGAGTGGCTGTCGACCAGGAAGACGGAACCGTCTACGTCGTCGACATGGGCAATCACCGCATTCAGAAATTCGACACCAGTACCAACGTCTTGCCGCAGCTCTTGACGAAATGGGGAGGCAGTCCGGCTGCCGGACATGCCAGCAGTTCCTTGGCGCAGGAGGCCGGGCAGCTGCGCTCGCCATGGGGGATCGCCGTTGATGGAGCTGGCGATGTCTATGTAACGGATACGGGGAATCATCGGATCGAAAAGTTCGACCGTGAGGGCAATTTCATCACCCAGTGGGGCGGGTTCGGCAACGGTGACGGGCAGTTTAATTTCCCGTACGGGGTCACCGTCGATGCAAGAGGCAGCGTGTTTGTCATTGATAGCGGTAACACCAGAGTGCAGCAATTCATGCCGGCGGAAGAGGGGAGCGAGCGGCTGCAAGACGAGGCAGAGGATCTGGCCGAGTTGGAAAAAACGCAACGAACTCAGAAGGTCTGACGAGGGAACGATGCTTGATAAAGAGCCGCGATTGGGACTGACCTACGATGATGTGATTCTGGTACCGGCTAAGTCACAGATTCTGCCCAATGAAGTCGATACGAGCACCTTCGTTTCCCGGAACATCAGGATCAATATTCCGCTGGTCAGTGCGGCCATGGATACGGTGACAGAGTCGCGATTGGCGATTGCGATGGCCCGTGAGGGGGGAATCGGTATTATGCATCGGGTCCTCTCTCCGGCGGATCAAGCCATGGAGGTGGATCGAGTCAAGAAGTCCGAAAGCGGGATGATCATGGATCCCGTCACGATTTCTCCTGATGAAACTATCCGAGACGCCCATCAGCTCATGGCGAAATATCGCATCTCCGGGATTCCCGTCACTAAGGGCCGGAAGCTGGTGGGGATATTAACGAATCGAGATCTGCGGTTTGAAAGCAGAATGGACCTGAAAGTGTCGCAAGTGATGAAGCGGGATCGTCTCGTGACGGCGCCGGAAGGTACCAGTCTCGAAAAGGCGCGTGAGATTCTTCACGAACACCGAATCGAAAAGTTGCCGGTCGTGAACAAGCAGTATGAATTGAAAGGTCTCATCACCATCAAGGATATCGAAAAGCGGATTAAATATCCCAATGCGTGTAAGGACGGCCATGGACGCTTGCGGGTCGGAGCGGCGGTCGGTGTTGGGCAGGATACTCAAGAACGCGTGACTCTGTTGAAGAAGGCAGGCGTGGATCTTGTGGTGATCGATACCGCCCACGGCCACTCACAAGCCGTGTTGAATACGGCGAAGATGATCAAAAAACTGTATCCGGACCTTGAGCTGGTTGCGGGCAACATTGGCACGGCAGAGGCGGCAAAGGATCTGCTGAAAGTCGGGGTCGATGCGGTGAAGGTTGGAGTTGGGCCGGGGTCGATCTGTACGACCAGGATCGTGTCTGGGGCCGGTATGCCGCAGCTGACGGCCATTGCTGATTGTGCCAAGGTCTTGCGGGGGACCGGAGTCCCGGTCATTGCGGATGGCGGGATCAAGTTTTCCGGTGACATTGCCAAAGCGCTCGCGGCGGGGGCGTCGTCGGTGATGCTCGGTGGGCTGTTTGCCGGAACGGAAGAGTCTCCCGGAGAGACAGTGCTGTATCAGGCCAGAACGTATAAGGTCTACCGCGGCATGGGGTCCATTGGCGCGATGGAGCGCGGAGGTGGCGATCGCTATGGACAGGGGGGACGCCCGGCGCAGAAGTTGGTGCCTGAAGGGATCGAAGGGCGTGTGCCGTACAAGGGGCCTTTGGCGGCTGTGGTGTATCAATTGGTCGGTGGTGTCCGATCCGGCATGGGATACTGCGGGTGTAAGTCGATTTCCGATCTCCAGAAGCACGCCACATTCATCAGGCAGTCCGTTGCCGGTCTCCGAGAGAGTCATGTCCACGATGTGATCATTACCAAAGAAGCGCCGAACTATCGAATGGATTGGGAATAAGATGGGAGCCAATGGCGTGTGGCGTTTAGCCAATAGCAGAAACGCCGGAGGCTGATGCTCCTTCGCCTTCCGCATTTCTTATCTCCGGCCATCAGCTATAAGCTATACACTTTTCTCAATCATGGAACTCTGGCACGATAGAATTCTGGTTTTGGACTTCGGGTCGCAGTACACGCAGTTGATTGCCCGCCGCATTCGCGAGGCGCAGGTCTACTCGCAGATTTTTCCCTGTACGGCCTCATTAGCGACTATCCTGGCCTATCGGCCGAAGGGCATTGTGCTGTCTGGCGGACCGTCCAGCGTCTACGAAAAGAAGGCTCCGATCATTGCCAAGGAGCTATTTGATCAAAACATCCCGATCTTGGGGATCTGCTACGGAATGCAGCTGGTGACGCATCTGTCTGGAGGAGAAGTCGCCAAGTCGGCCCATCGCGAATACGGTCGTGCCGAGCTGACGATCGACGACGCGAGTGATCTCTTTCAAGGCGTGGGGAGCAAGAAGCTGACGACGGTCTGGATGTCGCATGGGGATCGGATCGAACGGATGCCGCCTGGGTTTCGATCGATCGCACATACGAGTAACTCACCCGTTGCGGCGATGAAGCGGGACGATGCCAAGCGGCGGATCTATTGTTTACAGTTCCATCCTGAAGTGGCGCACACGCCGGAGGGGACGAAGATTCTCCGCAACTTCGTGTACAAGATCTGTGGTTGCAAACCAACCTGGACCATGCAGTCCTATGTTGAGACGGCAGTGAGGCAGATTCGTGAACAGGTTGGCAAAGAGCGAGTCATCTGTGCGTTGAGTGGTGGGGTGGATTCTTCTGTCGCCGCAGCGCTGACGCATCGGGCGATCGGGGATCAGCTTACCTGTATTTTTGTTGATAACGGTGTCCTGCGGGCTGGCGAACGGGAGCAAGTGCAGAAGACCTTTGCCTCACAGCTGCATTTGAATCTCCGCGTGCTCGATGGGACGAAACCATTCCTGGCTGCACTGAAGAATGTGACGGATCCTGAACGAAAGCGAAAGATCATCGGCCGGCAGTTCATCAAGATGTTTGAGGTGGAATCCAAGAAATTGAAGGGCAGCAAGTACCTCGTCCAGGGGACGCTCTACCCGGACGTCATCGAGAGCGTGAGCTTTAAGGGGCCTTCCGCTACGATCAAAACTCACCATAACGTCGGTGGATTGCCAGCGCGTATGAAGCTCAAGCTGATTGAACCGCTACGAGAGCTCTTCAAAGATGAGGTGCGGGTGTTGGGAACAGAACTGGGATTGCCCGACGACATCGTCTGGAGGCAGCCGTTTCCAGGACCGGGATTGGCCATTCGCGTGTTGGGTGCGGTGACGCCGGAACGGTTGGCAATTCTTCGCGGGGCGGAAGCCATCGTTGATGAGGAAATTCGGAGCGCGGGACTCTACCGAGAAATCTGGCAAGCCTTTGCCGTGCTGTTGCCGATTCGCACGGTGGGAGTAATGGG